>NZ_BMXO01000012.1:0-132478 GCF_014651795.1 Vreelandella hamiltonii
GGTCGAGTAACTCGGCGGCATCGAGGCTGCCGTCGCGGCTGGCCAGGTTGAGGGCCAGTTCGAAGGGCTGGGAGAGGGCTTCACGGTGGGTGAAGTCGATCACGGCCACGTCGTCAACGCCGGGGAGCGTCAGGGTGAAATGAAGACCAGTTCCATCTGCCATGCGCTACTCCTTGGCCGCTATCTGAAGATGATAAGCGGTTAGGTTAACGCCATGGGGAAGAAGGGCAAGCGCAAAACGGCAAGTGACAGGAATGTCTTACAGCGTTGTAAGAGATCTCTTACAAAAATTTAAGAGATCTCTTACAAAAGGCCCAGCCAGCCATTAATCAAGGCTAATACAGCGCTGTAACGTTGCCCGCAGGTCAATGAGAAGATCTT
Source organism: Vreelandella hamiltonii (assembly GCF_014651795.1). Lineage (NCBI taxonomy): Bacteria > Pseudomonadati > Pseudomonadota > Gammaproteobacteria > Oceanospirillales > Halomonadaceae > Vreelandella > Vreelandella hamiltonii. The sequence continues at coordinate 382 of NZ_BMXO01000012.1, forward strand.
GGTGAGCTGGCTAGCGCAGTGCACTCAAGAGAAAGGTGGAGTGCATGGATGTGCGGGCTTCAAACCTGGCTTCAAGCGCAGTCGGCGGCGCCTTGGCCAAACATATCGAACATCAGCTCGCGGCCCATGCCCGTCAACACCCAACGGCCATAGCTGTTGTAGGTGGCGGCACCGCTCTCTTCCAGCACCTGCTGGCACATGGCCCAGCCAGTTTGCTGGTGGCGCAGCGTGTTCAGCTCATGACGGGACAAGCCCCGTTGGGGCAAGGTGATGGTTTCAAGGACATGGCCGCTTTCATAAAGCAGCTCGGCAGCACGGGAAAGGCAGTGACGCAGGCTGCGTTGCAGATGAAAGGCAGCGCTGGAGGCCTGAGGTAACGCTTCTGCGGGCATGGGTGGCTCCTGCAATCGCACGGGATAGGGATGTGCTGCAGTGCATTATAAATGAGCAGGGGCTTTAGACCAAGGTCTATGATGGTTCGTTTGCACTGCGTTTGGTGTTTGCCACACAAGTGCAACCTAAACCCTGTAAATTCAAGCTGTAAATCACTGTGGATGGCCATCAGTATCACGATGAGCCACGTGACGGCGAGAGGAAAATTTGGCCGAACCCTAAAGCCTGGGGTTAAATGGCCGAAGGTTATTACTGATACAACACATTGTTAGATGATTCATTGACGTCGGAGCAGGAAATAGGGCGTATTCAAAAAGGACGGTAACGTATGGCTTCCATTTCATCACTGGGTATCGGTTCAGGGCTTGATCTCAACGGCTTGCTAGACCAACTGCAAGAAGCCGAGCGGGGTAAGCTGGAACCCATCGAGCGACAACTGGAAACTCAGCAAACAAAAATTTCCGCCTACGGCCAGCTGCAGAGCGCAATGTCTCAGTTTCAAAGTGCAGCCGCAGCGCTTAACGACAGCGCCCTGTACGAAAGCCTTTCAACCAACGTTGGTGGCAGCGCCATTACGGCCGCCGCTGATAGTGAAGCCCAGCCAGGCGCTTACAACGTCACTGTCGACCAGCTCGCTACCGCAGGCACGCTGGCCACCACCTCCGTGCCGGATGCCACGGTAGCCCTGACCGAAGAAGACACCTCCCTGACCCTAAGCTTCGCCGGCCAGGACGATGTCAACGTGGCTATCAGTGCCAATAGCACGCTGGAAGACGTGCGCGATGCCATCAATGCCCAGCAAGACAGCGGCGTCTCCGCGTCGATTATTTTCGACGGTGAAGCATACCGCCTGGCATTGAGTTCTACTCAGACGGGGGCTGCGGCTTCCATTGAAGGCGTGGCCTTTGGCACCGCCTTCGGCAGTGAGCTGGCTACCGATGTGGTGCAAGCTGGTCAAAATGCCCTGCTCAATGTCAATGGCGTTGAGATCACCAGCCCCACTAATCAAGTGGAAGGCGCCATTCAAGGGGTCACGCTCAACCTGCAAGAAGAAGGCACCAGCACCGTGGCCGTAGAACAAGACACCCGCGCCGTGCGCGAAGCAATCACCAGCTTTGTGGATGCCTATAACGACCTGAAAGGAACCATTGGAGAACTTACCAGTTTCAACCCTGAAAGCGGCGTGGCTGGCGAGTTGAACGGCGACAGTGCCGTGCGCACAGTTGAATCGCGCTTACGCAGCGTGTTAAGCGGTGGTATGGAAGGCCAGTTTTCCATGCTGAGCGATATCGGCATTACCCTTCAGCGCGATGGCACTTTGGCCGTCGATAGTGACAAGTTAGATGATGCCATTGCCAACAACCAGGAGGCGCTTTCCACCTTCTTTGCAGGCGATGCCAGCGATGCAGGGATGGCCGGCCAGGTTAACCAGACGCTAACGCAACTGCTGGGCACCAATGGTGCCGTGGCAGGGGCCATCAGCGGGGCTGAAAACCGCGTAGAATCCCTAGGCGAACGCTATGTGCGCATGGAGAAAGCCATCGAGCAAACCATTGCACGATACCGCACCCAGTTTGGCCAACTAGACAGCATGATTGCCCAAATGAACCAGACCAGCGACTACCTGACCCAGCAGTTCGATGCGCTGGACGCCCAACTGGGCCGCCGCTAAGCGCTTTCCCGCCTTACATTACGCCTGCTGAAAACAGTAGGCGTTTTTGTAACTGGCATACTTTATTGCGTGCAGGCAAAGCTTAAAAAAACACTCACCCCATTCAAGTTTTCCGCTGATGCGCCGATAATGACTTTATATTTGATCGCTCTGCTTAACCCCCCCCCCTTCAGGAGCGACGACACAAGCGCGTTCATCGCGCATGGGTTTAGCCTTTTGCACCGAGGAACGACGGTATGGCGACAATAACCTCTCTAGGCGTTGGCTCTGGCCTGGATCTCACCGGCTTGTTGGATCAGCTTCAAGAAGCGGAGCGGGGCAAACTCGCGCCGATTACCCGCCAAAAAGAGCAACAGCAGGATAAGATTTCTGCCTACGGCCAGCTGCAAACATCGCTAAACAGCTTTCAAGATGCTGTAGCGAAACTCAACGACCCAAAGCTCTACCAAAGCCTTTCCGCGAACGTGCGTGGCGATGCCATTAAAGCCACTACCTCCGCCAGTGCGCTGCCCGGTAGCTACCGGGTAGAGGTATCGCAGTTAGCCACCTCTGGCACGCTTGCCTCAACCCGTGTGACTGACCGAGACACCGCGCTGGACCTGCAAGGCGCAACGGCCCTACGGCTGGATTTTGGCGGTGCGGACTCTGTGGATATTGATATCGCCCCCGGCAGCAGCCTTTCCGCGATACGCGATGCCATTAACGCCAATAAAGATGCAGGTGTAAACGCCACCATCATCAACGATGGCCAAGGCTACCGGCTGGCGCTCAGCTCTAAAAACACCGGCGCGGATGCCTCTATCGCCAGCTTTAGCTTTGTCGATACCAGCCAAGACCCGGCAGTAACCGTGGCAGGGCCCTTTGCTGAAGATGCCGCCACCAAGCGAGCCGGTGAGGATGCCGCGCTCACGGTCAACGGCATCTCCATTAGCAGTGCCAACAACCAAATAGAAGGTGCCATTCAAGGGGTCACGCTGAACCTGGCCGAACTCAGCATTGCCGATGGCGAAACCGCCACCAGCACCATTACTGTCGAACGAGACACCCTCAAGCAGCGCGAAGCCATTAACGGCTTCGTAAAAGCGTTCAACGACCTGAAAGGCACCATTGCCAAGCTCACCAGCTTTACCGGCGACAGCGAAACCGCAGGCGAACTGGTTGGCGACAGCACCGTGCGCACCATTGAAAGTCGCTTGCGTAGCGTGTTGACCGGTGGTGTGGAAGGTGGCGAGCTGGGCACCCTGAACCAGTTAGGCATTACCCTGCAGCGTGACGGTAAGCTGGCAGTGGATGACGACAAGCTATCCGACCTGGTGGCCAATAACCCCCAGGCGCTAAGTGACTTCTTCGCGGGAGATACCACAGCGAACGGAATGGCAGGGAAGCTAAACACCACCGTAGAGCAGATGCTCGGCAACAACGGGGTAGTGAAGCTGGCCATTAGCGGTGCTGAAAACCGTATTAAAAGCCTGGGCGAGCGCTTCGAGCGCATGGAAAAATCCATTGAAGGCACCATTGCCCGCTACCGCACCCAGTTCAGCCAGCTAGACGCGATGATCGCCCAGATGAACAGCATGAGCAGCTACCTCACCCAGCAGTTCGACGCACTGGACTACCAGCTAGGTCGCAAGCGCTAACCCATCCCAATACGTGCCCAGCCCCCCTTTGTGGGGGCACATCTATAACACAGTCAACCTGGGCACGAACCAGACTGAAAGCCACCGTGGGAGGCGGCTTCAGCCCGCGACCGATTTACCCCCATCACCACATAGCACCACTCCTCCAGTTACCAAAAATTACACAAATCTTTGCCCTTCTTCCTAAAGAATCTTCCCCCCTTGCCGTTAATTAATACAACGGCGCAAAAAGCAGCCGAATAGCGGGCCTGACGGCCAGTTCACACGCAAGGAGAATCACATGTCAGTGATCAATACCAACATCACTTCCATGATTGGCCAGTCCAATCTGTCCAAGTCGCAAAATGCTCTGCAAACCAGCATGGAGCGCCTGTCCTCCGGCCTGCGTATCAACAGCGCCAAGGATGACGCGGCGGGCCAAGCGATTGCCAACCGCATGAGCGCCCAAATCACTGGTTTGGCCCAGGCCCAGCGTAACGCCAACGATGGTATCTCGTTGGCACAGACCGCTGAAGGCTCTTTGAACCAAGTGAACGACAACTTACAGCGCATTCGTGAGCTTGCTGTTCAGGCTCAGAACGGCACCAACTCTGAAAACGACCTTCAGTCTATACAAGATGAAATCGGTCAGCGTCTGAACGAAATCGACCGTATCTCTAAAGAAACCAACTTCAACGGCGTTGACGTGCTGGCCTCTGATCGCGGCTTGCAAATCCAGGTAGGTGCCAACGATGGTGAGCAGATCACCGTCAACCTGAAAGAGATCAACTCTTCTACTCTGGGGCTGAGCAACTTTGATGTTCGTGCAAAAACGCTCGATACTTCGAAGCTATCCGAAGCGCCGGTTACTGAAACTGTCGCTGGTACACCTGCTGCAATTTCAACTACAGCACTGACCTTCTCTGATAGCAATACAGGTGGCAACTTCTCGTTAGTATACGATGATGCAGATGCAGATACCTTGTTGGTGAAGGACTCTACATCAGGCAACTACTATACTGGTACTTACGACTCAGCCACCAATACTGTTAGCTTTGATACCTCAGAAAATGCTGGTGCAGGTGTAACTCTTGCTGGCGCTGAAGTTACTGCCACGCATGTCAATGATGGCGATCAAATCGTCGATGTTGACGATGTTGGCGGGTTCTCTGACAGCAATGCTGCAGCTGGTATGGAAGTTTATGGGGGAGTGGATTCCTCTGATCAAAGTCAGAACTACTACGTATCCATGGATGGTGGTACTACCCTATTCAGCGCATCGATTGACTTCGATACAGGTGTAGTAACTTGGAATTCTAGCGAAGAGGAAACACCTGGTACACCGGGCATTGATTCGACTAGCATCGATGTAACGGCTGCCGCTCTTACTGAAGTCGTCAACTTCGAAGATGCAGTTCCCGCAGTAGAAATCGATACTTCTGGCCTCAGTACTGCTCTGGTTGGTGATAGCCCTGAAGTATACACCCATGAGAATGGTGGTTATGTGATCAAAGGCGAAGTAGACGGTCAGACCGTTTACTTCGAAGCTGAAGTTGACGAAGCCACTGGCGTAGTTAGCATTAAGCAAGATGATAACGGTGAAAACGTCAAGCTAAGCGCTGACCCGCTGAAATCCTTGGACTCGGCGTTGAACCAGATCGATAGCCTTCGCTCTGAGCTGGGTGCCGTTCAGAACCGTTTTGGTGATGCGATCACTAACCTGAGTACTAACGAGACCAACCTGTCAGCCGCTCGTTCGCGCATCGAAGATGCCGACTACGCGGTGGAAGTGGGCAATATGACCCGCGCGCAGATCCTGCAGCAGGCTGGTACTTCCGTTCTGGCTCAGGCCAACCAGATCCCGCAGAACGTTCTTTCTCTGCTGGGTTAAGGTCAGGCTTGGCCGTAAGGCTAAAGTGGTAAGTAACGACGGGGGCCTAAGAGTCCCCGTTTTTTAGTTAGTGAGATAATAATTTAAGGTGCCAGTGTTTTCATGTTTGAATGTGAGCATCAAGGTAAAAGCTGCTTAGAAAACGATTATTACAAATTTGACGATGTTGCTAAACATGAGTTGGCTGATGCTCCAACAGTCGAGGAGATTGTTAATCTTAGTGAGTTCTGTACATGTCTGACATTGCCATTTATTGAAGGTGAAGAGAGTGATGGTCTTCTTAAGCTGACAGACTACCTTAAAAAAATCCGCAATAAGGTTGGCGTTTATCATTTGTGGATAGATGTTGGTTATTGTCAGGACCATGGCGCTCATTCGCTTTTGTGCGTTTATGTTGGCAAAGGTAATGCTGTGAATCGTCTGGTCAGTCACGCAAGAGAGAAATGGCCGCAAAATCAGCCTTTATATATATCTTTTTATGAGTGTGAAAATAGACTTGCGAAATACATTGAGGAGCTTTTTTTAGATGCATACGAATTTTATCTTAATGTTAGCGAGAACAATGGTTCTGGCTATTTGTATGCGCGGTGGGATAAAGAGAGGTTTGAAATGCAGCATGAAATCGAGGAGCATGCTGATATATTAGATCGCAAATACGGGAGTGGGTTGGAAGATATTGTTAATAGCTGGGGAGATGAGAATGAGAGTGAGAAATAAAAAGCCCCATGCTATGGCCGTTGATTAAATGAGGGGTTGTGGGTAACTATGAGCTACAGCATGTGACCAATGCGATTCAAGTGCTCATCGACGACATCCAAGCCACCGACATGGATGAGCAGATGCCTGAAGACTATGGCTGGCTGCTTGAGTTTCTGGACGATGCCGTGAAGCAGCAGCGTGAGCATGTAATGGTGATGCTGCTGGTATGAAATTGCTTCTGGCACAAGATGGCTTCGTCGTTGCACTCCTCGCAACAGTATATGCAGGCTGCCGTGCAGGCACATCTTACATTAGCGTGACTTCAAACCTGTCAGCTGTCACAACAGGCGTTTTAGCATGCCGAGGACCTTCTTTGATTTCTACCAAGCCATAATCACCCATCTTTTTAATGGTGCGGCTCAGGCTCTCTTTGCGACGCCCTGTGATTTCAGCAAGCTCTCCCAAGGATTGTGGCTTGCATTGGCGAATCGTTTTAAGTAGCTCAAGGTTTTTTGTATTCAACAGACGAGACATGGACTCGACGCTATCGAACCATATCTTGGGCTCTTCAGCGGTAGGTTGATAGAGGCCTTTGGCAATCGAGATGGTGCGCTGGCGGAATTCATCACGGTTCATGATACCAATTTTGACAGTGGTCATATTCCTTCCTCTCGAAGTATTTCATCGACCTGTTTCCAAAAATCTTCGATTAACTGAGCGGCAGAATCAAAGAAGTAATCGCTAACGACGCTACGGTAGTGTCGGTGATCCCATTCATCGCGTCGCCCCGCAAATTTTCTGCGTTTAATGTTTGGCGCATGGGCGTTGTCATATCCAAGTAGCCGTGTCCCGCTTTTATGGTGCAGCGTCAGGCTGTATTTGACTCCATGGGGAATATTGGGTGTTGGGGTGACTCGCCGTACTTCAAATTTGACCCAAAAATCACCGTGAATACCGTACTGAATATCGTTTAGGGCTAATAAAGTATCTAACCCTGGATCCTCCATAAACACGCTCCTTTGTCATAACTATTAATATAGAGGGGTTGATTTCAGGTGTCAACTGCTGGGTTGCAGGCTATTGTGTGGAGCATGAGATGGCTTCGTTGTTGCACTCCACCACAAACGCTCGCCTTGGGCCCGTTGGCTCTGGGGCGTTGAGACACTCAACTAACATTATAAGCACCGCCTGCATGTCTTGCTCGTCGTGGTTGTGTTCCAGCCCCCAAAGATTGCTGCCGCCACGTTGCACATTTGATCCCACCCAGTGATCCACTGACAATCTCACCTTCATCAAGAAGCAGATAGGCCAAGTGTGGTCGGTAACGCTCAAGCCCCCCTGTGGGAGGCCAATTCATTGGGCGACTGCCTGAGCAAGCACGAGTGCCGCCGTCATCGCGGGCTAAAGCCGCCTCCTACTAGGCCATTTCTAAGCCGCCGCTGCCGCTGGTACACTGAAGCCTCAAGCCCACGGGTGGCAGGGCAATCGGGCGACTGCCTGGGCGTTGAGCAGAAAGTCATCGGAAGGCATAAAAAACAGGCAGAAACGACAAGGGCAGCCCGATTCGGTGGCTGCCCTTGTGTGAGCAAAGGAAGGGTGTCGCTTGGGATCAGTGCTTATCTTCCCTGCGTAGCCTGGTAATCTCGTCAACCGCCAACCCGGTCGCTGTGGCTATCTGCTCGTCACTGAGCACGCCCAGCTTCAACAAGTTGCGAGCGGTTTTTTCAATACCCAGCTTCTCGCCTTTCTCAATGCCCAGCTTCTCGCCTTTTTCAATACCCAGCTTTTCGCCTGCCTGACGCCCCCTTTCTTCCCACAGCTCAGGCCACTTTTTAATTCGCTCTGCCAGCATGTCGTGTACCTCATGCAAGTTGGTGAAATCACTCACCTCAGGAAATTCAAGCCCTGGGGCTCGGTTGGGCAGGAACACTCGGTAGAACCATACGATGATCGCCCGCCGCAAGCTGGCTTGTTCTGGGCCGTTGAGCCAGTCTGCTAAATGCCCCATGGCGTCTGAAACATCGTTTTCATCGCGATGTTTCTCGATACGAAATATCGCTGCCACGATATTGCGCGTTTCATCCGTCCACCCAGGCGCGTCAACAATAGCGCCTTCATCTATCAGCAAATAGCTAAGATGGGGGCGATAGCGCTCCAGCCCACCCGGTACCGATTCGACCAGATCCGCGACGTTTTGTGCCGCTGTCCAGCGCTTCTCTCCATTGTAGAGCACAATGGGCAACACAGGTGGCAGCTTGCCGCTCGGGGTAAACGCGTCCTGGCGAATCAGATCCTGATACAGCAGCCCCAGGTAGCTCATGATCCGCACGGCCATGTGCTTGTCTTCCGATGACTGAAACTCCAGTAGAAGATAAACGTATAGCCAGCGGTCTCGCCACCATATTCGCCAAATCATGTCATCTTCACGGTCGCGCAGTTCATCGGTGATATAGGAGCCGCTGACCTGTTCCATTTGGTTAAAATCCAGCTGCTCGACCCAGGCTTCCTTGACGAAGCCGGTGAGCAAGTCCCGCACCATTTGTTTATGCGAAAACATCAGTTTATAGCTGTGATCGTGACGGTTATGCACCTTGCTGACCATGCGGGCTCCTGTAGCTGGATTGATACTTTACCACAACACCCGCCTTCTCAACCCAGCCCCTTGTGGGAGGCCAATTCATTGGGCGACTGCCTGAGCAAGCACGGGTGCCGCCGTCATCGCGGGCTAAAGCCGCCACTCACAGGGCCCTTCCCCAGCTGCCGCCATAGAACCGTCATCCCACTGCCCCAGCCCTGTCATCTGGGCTTTGTAAGGTGCATGTCATCAGTCGGTATAGGCCGTGGGTGATGTTACCGGGAAGGGTTGGGTATGAAGATTTCCGTATTTGGCAGCGGCTACGTAGGCTTGGTCACGGCGGTATGCCTGGCCGATGTGGGCCACCAGGTGCTGTGTGTGGATGTGGATGCCGAGAAGGTAACTCAGCTAATGCGTGGAACCGTACCCATTTACGAGCCGGGGTTGAGCGAGCTGGTGCAGCGCAACCATGAGGCGGGCAGGCTGCGCTTCACCACCGATGCTGAGGTAGCGGTGGCGTTTGGGGTGCTGCAGTTCGTTGCTGTCGGCACCCCGCCGGATGAAGATGGCAGCGCCGATTTGCAGTATGTGCTAACCGTGGCCCGCACGATTGGCCGCTACATGCACGATGAAAAAGTGGTGGTCACGAAGTCGACCGTACCGGTAGGTACCGCAGGCCGTGTGCACGAAGCGGTTGCTCAGGCACTGGCGCAGCGTGGTGCTAGCATACCGTTTGAGGTGTGCTCCAACCCGGAGTTTTTGAAAGAAGGCTCCGCCATTGAGGATTTCAACCACGCGGCGCGTATTGTGGTAGGCACCGACAGCCAGCGGGTGCGGGTGCTCATGCGCGAGTGCTACGCACCCTACATTCGCCTGCAGGAAAAATTGGTGTTCATGAGTATTCGCTCGGCAGAGCTGACCAAATACGCCGCTAATGCCATGCTGGCTACCAAAATCAGCTTTATGAACGAGATTGCCAACCTGGCCGAGCATTTGGGGGCAGATATTGAAGAGGTGCGCAAAGGCATTGGCTCCGACCCGCGCATTGGCTATCACTTTATTTACCCCGGCTGTGGGTACGGGGGCTCGTGCTTTCCTAAGGATGTGAAAGCCTTGGCCGCCACGGCTGAGCAGGTAGGCTATACCCCAGCATTATTGAACGCGGTGGAAGCGGTGAACCAGCGACAAAAAGAGGGTATGTTCACCAAACTGCAAAAGGCCTTTGATGGCGAGCTGGCAGGTAAAACCATTGCCTTATGGGGGTTGGCGTTCAAACCTAATACCGATGATATGCGTGAAGCCCCAAGCCGAGCCTTGATGGAGGCGCTATGGCATGTTGGGGCAAAGGTGCAGGCGTTCGACCCCAAAGCCATGACAGAGTGCCAGCGGTTATACAACCAGCAGGCAGCGCTCACGTTAGTCGCCAGCCGCGAAGAGGCGCTGCAAGGCGCCGATGCGCTGGTGATCTGCACCGAATGGAAGGAGTTCCGAGCGGTCGATTTTCAGTGGCTGAAAAACATCCTGCGCTACCCCATTGTGGTGGATGGGCGTAACCTCTATGCGCCAGAGTTGGTCAAGCAGGCAGGCTTGATCTACTACGCTGTAGGGCGGGGGGATTCGTTGCAAGTTGTGCACTAACTACCAAGAGGGTGTGGGAATATACCCGCTCTACCAGGGGTTAATTCAGCCTTAGGCCAGCACGAGTGCGTGGTAAAGTGGTGCTTTATTTCCACTTAGGGCGCCGTTGGCCGCTGAGAGACCCGTGAAACCGCACTCCACTACCATTTCTGCGCTGTACGTGGTTAATGAACTGATCCCCAAATTGAATGCCGTTGAAAAACGCGTCGAGCTGACCATCGGGTCCGTTGCCGCTCGCGGGGCCGTGCCTACGGGCATTGAGCGAATGACTCGTCTACAAGCGGAGTTTCAGCTTGAGCTCACCATGATTCGCTTGAACCTGGCACATTTGCTGAAACGCTATCAGGCAGTGCTGGAGGCTGCAATGCAGGACCCAGCCAACGACCAGCTATTGACCCTGGATGCTTATGAAGCCACGGCCATTGCCAGCGCCAAGAAGTTATATGAGCGGGTGCAGCAGCTGCAGAAGGGGGAGTGACACGTGATGACGGCGGACGAGCACGAGCGAGTGATTCTGGCTCTGGAAGCACTGATACATGATACTCGCCAAACGCTGGCAAACGTCGAAAAGCACGGCCTGGAGGAAGCACAGCCGAAAGATTACCAGGCGCTGCTGGATATTCTGGATACCGCCGTCAAGCAGCAGCTTGCCCATACGCTGGCCATGCTGAAGGTAGAAGAAGGCCTCAATTAGCCACCGCGTTCTGGTGCTGCTCTTTCCTTGAAATAAACGCCTCTCCATAGACCAAATGTTAGCTTGCAAATCGCCTGCCCTGAACTATGGTTTTTTCTGGTAAGCAGTTTGGTGCTTGGCTAACAAAACGAGAACAGGGCGATGGATACCCAAACGTTGGTGTTGGTAGTGGCGATTGGTGCGCTTTGGTTGAGCGTGACTTGCGGGTGTGTGGCGGGGTACATGATGCTGGCACGGCGGGCAAGCGCGGTGCCGGTGGCAGTAGGGGCGTTGGGTGGGGCGTCGCCCATCGTGGTGCCAGAAGCCCCGGCCTTGCTGAATGAAGAAAGTGCGGCCTGGGAGGTAAAGGTGCTGTTCGAGGAGCCGTCGCCTGCGCTGAACGACCGCTTGAGTGCGGTATTGAGTTCGGCAGGTGCGGTGTATGAACAGCGCACCAAGACCTTTGCCGTGGCGGGGGATTCTTCTCGCACGCCGATTCTGATCGAAAATGCGCTGGGGTCGGGCCAGTTGCCACCCTTGACGGAATCCCAGGCCAGTCATCCGCCGGTGAAGGGCGTCAGCATCAAGATTGCCAAGACCCAGCGCATGCTGGCTCCCAGCAAGCTGCAGCTGGCCAAGCTGGTGTCGCTTTCCAAGAAGCTGGCCAAGTTGGGGGGCACCGCGTTGGATGCCGAGAAGCAACCGATTACCCCCGCTGGGTTCGAGGCGGTGATTCAAGGGCAAGCGAGGGTATAACGCTTTGTGGCGATGCCTGGCCCAGTGTGGCTGAGGCATGGCAACCGCCACGACACACGCCCTAAGGGTAGTTGATGGCTACCCCTGAGGGCGTGTGCGTTGTATGCGTAGGCTGTACGTGTATGAAGCGCGCACGTAGTCAGGCGAGTTGAGGGCTGGGTTGCAGCAGTTGGCTGGAAAGTAGCGCCCACTGGTCTTCCCAGTGCTCGGTGGGCAGCCGTTTGAAGTCGCTGCGCACGTACTGGGCGATGCGCCCTTCGGCTTGCGCGATCAGCAGGTTGGCAGCGGCGGAGGCGGGAATGCTGGGGCGCAACCCTTCACGCAGCTCGGCTTCGCGGAGGATTTGTTTCAGCTGGGTCTCCAAACGTTCGAACAGCTGGTGAACGCGCAGGCGCAAACGTGCCGTTTCGCCGGTGAGTACGTCACCGCCCAGTACCCGGGCCAGGCCGGGGTTCTTTTCGGCAAAGCCCAACAGCAGTGAGAGTATCGTGCTGCAGCGGGTGGTGGCGTCTGGAATGTCTTCCAGTATCCGCGTAATGCGCGCGAAGATGCTCTCTTCTATGAAGTCGATCAAGCCTTCGAACATGCGCGCCTTGCTGGGAAAGTGGCGGTACAGCGCCGCTTCGGAAACCCCCACCTGGCGGGCCAGGGCTGCGGTGGTGATCCGCTTGCCGCTGTCCTCTTCCAGCATGATGGCCAAGGCCTGCAGTATTTGCTCGCGACGGCGAGGCTTGCGGTCGTCACTCATGACTCTTGCCCTCCGTCGCAGTTAGCCTGCGTTGGTGATCAGGGTGCCTACCCCAGCGTTGGTGAAAATTTCCAGCAGCACGGCATGCGGCACCCGGCCATCGATGATGTGAGCGCTGTTGACGCCTCCCTTGACGGCGTCCAGGGCGCAGCGAATCTTCGGCAGCATGCCGCCGTAGATGGTGCCATCGGCAATCAGGGCGTCTACCTGGGCCGTGGTCAGGCCGGTCATGACCTGGCCCTCGCTGTTCATCAGGCCCGCCACGTTGGTCAGCAGCATCAGCTTTTCGGCGTTCAGCGCTTCCGCCAGCTTACCGGCCACCAGGTCGGCGTTGATGTTGTAGCTGTTGCCTTTGGCATCCACGCCGATAGGTGCGATGACCGGAATGAAGTCGCGGGCTGCGAGCATCTCGATCAGGTCGGTGGAGATCGCTTCCACTTCCCCCACGTGGCCGATGTCGATGATCTCCGGGGCGGTCATTTCCGGGCTTTGATGCTCTACCTTCAGCTGGCGGGCGCGAATCTGGGCGCCATCCTTGCCGGTCAGGCCAATTGCCTTGCCGCCGCTCTGGTTGATCAGGTTGACGATGCTCTTGTTGACCAGGCCGCCCAGCACCATTTCTACCACGTCCATGGTTTGCGAGTCGGTGACCCGCATGCCGTTGACGAAGCGCGATTCGATATTGAGCTTTTCCAGCAGGCTGCCAATTTGCGGGCCGCCGCCGTGCACCACCACGGGGTTGATGCCGACTTCTTTCATCAGCACGATGTTACGAGCAAAGGAGTCGATCAGCGTATCTTCGGTCATGGCGTTGCCGCCGTACTTCACGACCACGGTCTTGCCGGAAAACTGCTGAATGTAGGGAAGGGCTTCGGATAGCACCTCCACAACGACCTTGGGGTCGCGGCTAGCTGAACTCATGAGATTGTCCCTTTGCTCTAGTAATATCTGCTTTTAATGTCTGCTTCATCGTAGCGCGGGTGGTGTGCGCTTCGCGGCATGATCATGTGTTGGGGGTGTTTGGTATCGTCAACGTAGGTGAAACACCTTGCAGGGCGCGTGCGAAGCGCTCGCGTATCCGTTCCAGGGCCGCGCTGTCTTCCCCCTCGAAGCGCAGCACCAGCGCGGGCGTCGTGTTGGACGCTCGGCACAGCCCCCAGCCATCGGGGTAGTCAACGCGAATACCATCCAGCGTGGTTTTGATACCTTCGCCGAAGTCGCCCTCTCTGGCAAGCGTCTCGACCATGGCAAATTTGTCGGCATCCGCCACGGTGATGTTGATTTCGGGCGTGCTCACTGCCTGGGGAAACTGGTCGAAGAAGGCATCCGCATCGCCTGGGTAGCGGGCCAGTATTTCCAGTAGCCGGGCGGCGGCATACAGGCCGTCATCGAAACCGTACCAGCGTTCCTTGAAGAAGATGTGACCGCTCATCTCGCCCCCCAGCAAGGCGCCGGTTTCCTTCATGCGCGCCTTGATGAGCGAGTGGCCGGTGCGCCACATCTCCGGCTCGCCACCTGCCTCGCTCACCACCCGTGCCAGGTGCCCGGTACACTTGATGTCGAACACCACTTTGGCACCAGGGTTGCGGGAGAGCATGTCGGTGGCGAACAGCATCATCAGGTGGTCGGGAAAGATCATTCGCCCGCGCGGCGTGACCACGCCCAGGCGGTCGCCGTCGCCGTCGAAGGCCAGGCCGATGTCTGCGCCTACCTGCTGCACCTTGCGCATCAGATCCTGCAGGTTCTCCGGTTTGCCGGGATCGGGGTGGTGGTTGGGGAAGCGGCCATCGATCTCGGCGAACAGCGCCGTGGTGGCCACCCCCAACCGTTCGACCAGCTGAGGGCCAAGTTCGCCCGCCACGCCGTTGCCGCAATCCACCACCGCACTGAGCGGCCTTGCGAGCTGCACATCCTCAAGAATCCGCGCCAGATACGTGGCCCGCAGGTCGTGGGCGTGCACACGGCCATGGCCCTCGGTGAAGTCGCCTGACTGAATGCGCTCGTACAGGGCGGTGATCGCTTCGCTGGCCAGGGTTTCTCCGGCCAGCACGATCTTGAAGCCGTTGTAGTCGGGTGGGTTGTGGCTGCCGGTTAGCATCACCCCCGAGCAGCTTTCGGGCAGGGTGTGTGTGGCAAAGTAGAGTACCGGCGTGGGCACCATGCCAAGGTCGATCACATCGCGCCCGGCGGCCTGGAGCCCTTTGATGAGCGCCGCCTGCAGGCGTGGCCCCGAAACTCTGCCGTCCCGTGCGACGATCACGGTGTGTTCACCGCGGGCGGCGGCTTCCGAGCCCACTGCCCGGCCAATCAGCTCGGCGGTGGCTTCGCTGAGAGTGTCATCCACGATGCCGCGAATATCGTAGGCGCGAAAAATCGAAGCGGGTACGGTCATGGTCAATCCCTGAAAGAGCGCGCTAGTGAGTGCTTACTGGCGGCCAGTGCTGCCAAAGCCGCCACTGCCACGGGTAGAATCGGTGAAGCTGTCGACGAGGGTCAGTTCGGCCTGCACCACCGGCACCAGCACGTATTGTGCCAGGCGCTCGAACGGCGTGACCGTGAAGCTGGCCTGCCCGCGGTTCCATACCGAGACCATCAATTCACCCTGGTAGTCGGAGTCGATCAGCCCCACCAGGTTGCCCAGCACGATGCCGTGCTTATGCCCCAGCCCCGAACGCGGCAGGATCATGCCGGCAAGGTTGGGGTCTTCGATGTAGATGGCCAGGCCGGTACGCACCAGCTGGCATTCGCCTGGGGCCAGCGTCTGCGGTTCGTCCAGCAGGGCGCGCAGGTCCATGCCCGCCGAGCCAGCGGTGGCGTAAGAGGGCAGATAGTCGCGCAAGCGCTCGTCCAATACCTTGCACTGCAGGCGAGGGCGGTTCATGAGGAAGCTCCGTGAGAAGTGTGAGGCAGCAGGGAGAGCGCCTGCTGCACGATCAGGGTGGCCAGCGAGGTCTTGGGTTGGGGCGGCGCGCTGTGCTGCTGCGTGCCGCCAGGCGTACGCCAGAGCAGCAGGGCGGCGTTGTCGTCGCTGCCAAAGCCCAGCCCTTGCTGGGCCACGTCGTTGGCCACGATCATGTCCAGGCCTTTGCGGTCGAGCTTGTGGCGGGCGTAGCGTTCGACCTCCTGGGTTTCGGCGGCAAAGCCGACCACGAAGGGGCGTTGCCCGTTGGGCAAGGCCGCCACGTCGGCAATGATGTCCGGGTTTTTCACCAGCGTCAGGGTCAGCGTGTCCTGGTCGTCGGTTTTCTTGAGCTTGTGCTCGGCGGCGCTGGCGGCGCGGTAGTCGGCCACGGCGGCACAGCCAATGAACAGCGCAGCCTGGGGGGCGAGCTGCAGCGCGGCCTGGTGCATCTCCCGGGCGGTTTCCACGTTTTGGCGCTCGACCCCGGCTGGGGTGGGCAAATTGACCGGGCCGCTGATCAGGGTTACGCGAGCCCCTTGCGCCACGGCGGCGGCGGCCAGGGCGAAGCCCATCTTGCCCGAGCTGTGGTTGGACAGGTAGCGCACCGGGTCCAGGGCTTCACGGGTGGGACCCGCGGTGATCACCACGTGAGGGCGCGCTGCGCCCTGAGCGGGCGGCGCAACCTTGGCTGCTTTGGCGAAGTGCTGTTGAAGGGCTGCGAAGATCTCTTCGGGTTCGCTCATTCGCCCTGGGCCAACGTCGCCACAGGCCTGCTCGCCAGCGGCAGGGCCGATCAACTGCCAGCCGTCGGCGGCCAGCTGTGCCTGGTTACGCTGCGTGGCGGGATAGCGCCACATGGCCTGGTTCATGGCGGGGGCCATCAGCCGTGGCGCTTCCGAAGCAAGGCACAGAGTGGTCAGCAGGTCGTCGGCCATGCCGTGTGCCAGGCGCGCCATCACATCGGCCGTGGCCGGGGCCACCAGCAGTGCATCCGCCCAGCGGGCCAGTTCGATGTGCCCCATCCCGGCTTCTGCCTCGGGGTCCAGCAGCGATGTGCGCACGGGCTCGCCAGAGAGAGCCTGCAGCGTCAGGGGAGTGATGAAGGCTTGAGCGCCCTCGGTCATCACCACGCGCACCTCACAGCCTGCCTGCTTCAGCAGCCTCACGATCAGTGCGCTTTTATACGCGGCAATGCCTGCGCTGACGCCCAGCAGTACGCGCTTGCCTGCGAGCAGTGCGGTCAACGATGGCGCTGATAGTGATGACTCGGATAGTGATGGCTCGGAAGTGTGCGAGAGTGATGCCATGGTAGGCGGTCCCGTATGACGGTCGTAAGGAGGCTTACCATACCATTTGGCGGTTTATTTTGGCATGCTCGGTGGAAGTGTTATAACGCTAGGTATAGTGAGGATGAGGGCGTGAGCCACACGCCATGGGACTGGGTAGCATGAACAGGGGGCATGGATGGGCATCAATCATTGGCCAGAAGGTGAGCGACCCCGTGAAAAACTGCTGACCATGGGGGCGCAGTCGTTGTCTGATGCCGAACTGCTGGCGATCTTTCTGCGGGTGGGGGTCCAGGGGCGTTCGGCAGTGGACCTGGCGCGTGACCTGCTGGCGAGCTTTGGCGGGTTGCGGCAGCTGCTGGAGGCAGACAGAGAGCAGTTTTGTGCCGCCCGGGGGTTGGGCGATGCCAAGTTTTCCCAGTTGCAGGCCACGCTGGAGCTATCGCGGCGGCATTTGGCCAGTCAGCTGGCACGCGGCAACGCGCTGACCTCGCCTGCCCTGGTGCGCCACTACCTGAGTTCGCAGCTGCGCCACCTGGGGCATGAAGAGTTTGCGGTACTTTTTTTGGATACTCAGCACCGAATCATTCGCTATGAATCCCTGTTTCGCGGTACCCTAGACAGCGCATCCGTTTACCCCCGCGAAGTTGCCAAGCGTGCGTTGGAACTCCACGCTGGCGCTGTCATCCTGGCCCACAATCACCCTTCGGGTGTGGCTGAGCCCAGCGACGCTGATCGACGTATCACCGAACGCTTGAAAGATGCCCTTGCTCTCTTTGACGTGCGAGTGCTGGATCATTTTGTGGTGGGAGACGGAGACGTGGTGTCCTTTGCCGAGCGCGGCTGGCTCTAGCGGGCAGGTCATGCGCACGCACTCCGGCAGTATCGAAAAGGCAGGCTGGCCCGCTCGATGCTGCGGCTGTCGTGACGAAAATTGTCCAAAAACGTGCTTTTTTGGCCTTTTTGGGCGGTTTCGCTTGCTGGTGGCCGGGTGCTCTGGTATAAAGTGCCACCTTTGAACTTGGGTTGAATAACGGATTTGGGTACAGCTAGGCGGTTAACTGCGTCGACTCCCTCCCTGCTCCGGTTTGCCCGACAGTTTTGAACAACTCGCCAAGCGGTTGGAGGCTCTCATGTCCAAAGTATGTCAGGTTACCGGCAAGCGTCCGGTAACTGGTAATAACGTTTCTCACTCCCAGCGCAAGACTCGTCGTCGTTTCTTGCCGAACCTGCACACCCATCGCTTCTGGGTGGAGTCTGAAAACCGCTTCGTCAAGCTGCGCGTTTCCTCTAAAGGCATGCGCATCATCGACAAGAAAGGTATCGACTCGGTTCTGGCCGACATCCGCAAACGCGGCGACGCTATCTAAGCCAGTTTCTGGCTCAGCATTTTTGGGAGAGTTAAACCATGCGCGATAAGATCAAGCTGGTGTCTAGTGCCGGTACTGGCCACTTCTACACCACTGACAAGAACAAGCGGAACACCCCGGATAAGTTCGAATTCAAGAAATACGACCCGGTCGTCCGTAAGCACGTCATCTACAAGGAAGCCAAGATCAAGTAACCTCGGTTACGATGATCGGCTTTCACCGCAGGCGAGCGCCTGTTGAAAAACCCGGCCCCAAGCCGGGTTTTTGCATGTCTAACGTTCGCGTTTCGCGTGTTAGCATCGCTGTCACTGTGCTGTCATCATAGGCTTTCATCATGCCCGAATTGCCTGAAGTGGAAACCACGCGGCGTGGTATCGCGCCCTACCTGGAAGGGCAGGAGATTACCGAAGTGCTGGTACGCCAGCCGCGCCTGCGCGTTCCCGTGCCGGATGATCTGGCCGAGCGTCTGGTCGGGGCTCGCGTGGGTGAGCTTGCCCGGCGCGCCAAATACCTGCAGATCCCGCTGGCCACGCCTACCGGCCACGCCACGCTGCTGTGGCACCTGGGCATGTCGGGTAGCCTGCGGATTGCCCGGCTGGGTGATCTGCCCAAAAAGCATGACCATGTGGATATCGTCACCGCCAGCGGTCATATATTGCGCTATCACGACCCGCGCCGCTTTGGCTTCGTCGATTGGCAGCACGCCGATGCACAGTTCGATACGCGGCTGGCACACCTGGGCCCGGAACCCCTCGACGATGCCTTCACGGGCCGATGGCTCCACGCACTGTCGCGCGGCAAGCGCGTCGCCGTGAAGCCTTTCCTGATGGATAACCGCGTGGTCGTGGGAGCGGGCAACATCTATGCCGCCGAGGCGCTGTTCATGGCGGGCATCGACCCGCGCCGGGCCGCCGGACGCATTTCACTGGCGCGCTACGAAGCGCTGGCCCAGGCGGTCAAGGAAGTATTGGCGGCGGCCATTACCCAGGGCGGCACCACGCTGCGCGATTTCGTCAGCGGCCAGGGGGAGCCGGGCTACTTTGCCCAGCAATTGAATGTCTACGGTCGCCATGGCCAGCCTTGCCTGCGCTGTGGCAGTGAACTCAAGCGCATTACCCTGGGGCAGCGGGCCAGCGTATTCTGCCCCGATTGCCAGCGCTGAGCGCCGCCCTGGGCGGCTAACTGTTTTTGTTTATCTGGAGAATGTTGTGACTCAACGTCTGCGCCTGAATAAAAATGCCGATCGCCGCTTGAAGGCTGGCCATCTGTGGATCTACTCCAACGAAGTCGATATCAAGGAAACGCCGCTGAAGACCTTCGAGGCGGGCGAGCCTGCCTTGGTAGAGGCCTCCAACGGCAAGACCCTGGGCGTGGCCTACGTGAACCCGCACTCGTTGATCTGTGCGCGGATCATGTCCCGCGACCCGGAAATGCGCCTGGACCGCTCGCTGTTCGTGCACCGTTTCAATCAGGCGCTGGCGCTGCGCCAGCGTCTGTTCGATCAGCCCTTTTACCGTCTGATCCATGGCGAGGGCGACCTGCTGCCAGGACTGATCATCGACCGCTTTGGCGATGTGCTGGTCGTGCAGCTCAATACCGCCGGCATGCAGGCCCTGGTCGACGAGATCGTCGATGCGCTGGAAAAGGTCATCAAGCCTGAGGTCATCGTATTCCGTAACGACACCGGGGGCCGCCGCCAGGAGGGTCTGGAAGCCCACGTGGAAGTGGTCAAGGGCACCCTGCCCGACGAAGTGCTGCTGGTAGAAAACGGCGTGACCTTTGCGGTGCCGGTACTCAACGGCCAGAAGACCGGCTGGTTCTTCGACCACCGCGTCAACCGGGCCTGGTTGAACAGTCAGGTTGCTGGAAAGCGCGTGCTGGACGTATTCAGCTATGTGGGTGGCTGGGGCGTTCAGGCTGCCGCCAGCGGCGCCTCCGAAGTGCTGTGTGTGGATGCCTCCGGCGTTGCCCTGGAGCAAGTGGCGCGCAATGCCGAGCTGAACGGTGTGCAGGAGCAGGTGGCCGTGGGTGAAGGCGACGCCTTCGAAGCGCTGGCCGCATTGAAAGCCGACGGCGAGCAGTTCGACGTGGTGATTCTCGACCCGCCTGCGTTCATCAAGAAGCGCAAGGACATCCCCAACGGTGAGCGCGCCTATGCACGACTCAACCGCGAGGCAATGCGCCTGCTGGGTCGCGATGGCCTGCTGTTGTCGGCGTCCTGCTCCATGCATCTGGCCCACGAGCGGCTGGTGGATGTGGTGCGCGGTGCCGTGCGCCATCAGGACCGCCATGGCCAGGTGATTTTCCAGGGGCATCAGGGGCCGGATCACCCCGTGCACCCGGCGATTCCCGAAACTGCTTATTTGAAAGCGCTGGGCGTGCGGGTCTTCCGCGACTGAGCATCGCCCGCTGTCGAGCGCCGTCGTCATAGGAAAGGAGGTGGCCACATGGAGTGGGCGTTGCCAGAGCCGTTCGTACTCACGCTGCAGGTCGCGCCGGAAGCCATCGACGCTTACCGGCACGTCAATAACAGCGAGTACCTGCGCTGGGTAGAGCAGATCAGCTGGGCCCACTCCGAGGCGTTGGGGCTGTCGCTGGAACGCTATCGGGCGCTGGACCGGGCGATGGTGGTCCACCGCCACGAGCTGGACTACCTCGCCCCTGCTTTTCAGGACGACACGCTCTGCTTGGCCACCTGGATCGTCGACTGCGACGGCCGCTTCAGCCTGACGCGCCGCTTTCAACTGATACGGCCAGCAGACGGCAAGACGCTGCTGAAGGCGCGCACGCGGTTTGCCTGTGTCGCGCTTTCCAGCGGTCGCCCCAAGCGCTTGCCGGAGGAGTACCAGCGCATTTATGGCGCTGCGGTGGTGCCCGAGCCCGCCGAGTGATGAATCGACGGTGCGGCGTGGATTTTTTCGTCGCGGCCCGTCAAACGCTGAATTTTGCTGTTGAAAAACGCCTTTACCGGCGTTTTTTTCGTTTTGCTCCCTTGGGCTGGTGGTTCACGCCTGCTGTGCTGTAATGCATTGAGCACCCAGTGATGTTGATGACCCAAGGAGAGTCCGCCATGCACATTGCCGTTCCCAAAGAGATCAAGAACCACGAGTATCGCGTTGCGCTTACGCCCACGGGGGTACGTGAGCTGGTCGGGCGTGGCCACTCCGTCAGTGTCCAGGTAGGCGCGGGCGAAGGCGCTGGCTTTCAGGATGACGCCTACCAAAGCGCGGGCGCGACATTGGAGGCCGACGTCGAGGCGCTGTGGCAGCGCGCCGAGCTGATTCTGAAGGTCAAGGAGCCCCAGCCGGAAGAGGTGGCGCGCCTGACGCCAGCGCACACGCTGTTTACCTATCTGCACCTGGCTGCCGAGCGGGCACTGACCGAAGGGCTGATGAAAAGCGGAGCCACCTGCATCGCCTATGAAACCATCACCGATGCTCGCGGCGGGTTGCCGCTGCTGGCCCCCATGAGCACCGTGGCGGGGCGCATGGCCATACAGGCCGGTGCCCATGGGTTGGAGAAGGCCCAAGGAGGCTCGGGGGTGCTGCTGCCCGGCGTGCCCGGTGTGGCACCGGGGCAGGTAACGGTCATTGGTGGTGGCGTGGTGGGGGAAAACGCAGCGCGGATGGCGCTGGGGCTAGGGGCAGAGGTGACGATTCTCGATACCTCGGTGGCCCGGCTGGAAGCGTTGGATGCGCGCTACCAGGGGCGTATCAAAACCGTCTACTCCACCGCCGATGCGCTGGACCATGCGGCACGCACCGCCGACATGATTGTGGGCGCAGTGCTGATCCCCGGCGCGGCAGCTCCCAAATTGATCACCCGTGCCATGCTGGCCGAAATGAAACCCGGCAGTGTGCTGGTGGACGTGGCCATCGACCAGGGCGGCTGTTTCGAAACCAGCAAGCCCACGACCCACGCCGAGCCCACCTATCTGGTGGATGGCATCGTGCACTACTGTGTGGCCAACATGCCCGGCGCCGTGGCACGTACGTCTACCCTGGGGCTCACCAACGCGACGCTGCCGTTCGTACTGGCGCTTGCCGACAAGGGGTGGCGCCAGGCGCTGGCAGACGATGCCCATTTTCTGCCCGGGCTGAACGTCCACGATGGCCAGATTACCTACCGGGCCGTCGCCCAGGCGTTTGGCCTGGAAAGTGTCGAACCGGCCAGCGTGGTGAAGTGACCCGCGCGCCAGGCGGTGGGTCCATTAGTAGTGGGGCGGGATGTCGTCTTCGGGGCGAAAACCGCCCTGTGAGTCGCTGGCTTGCAGCGCCTGATGCTGTTCGCGGAGCCGTTCACGCATCAGGGCGCTCAGCTGTTCCAGCTTTTCGAGGCGGCGCTCCTGCTGGGCGACGGCCTGGTCCAGGGTGTCCAGCCAATGTTCCTGATAAGCCAGCCGACTTTCCAACGATTCAATACGTTGAGTGAGCTCGGCAGGCGTTAATTCGTTTGTCATGATAACATCGTCACCGTATGTAGTATGCTCGGTACTGTTAGGAAAGGGCCTGGTAGGCCGAGTATTGTCTTGCTTCTGTTACCCATACAACAAGAGAGCTTTTATCATCCATGAACCCAAAAGTTGTTTTTCGCTGTTTCTTTATCAGTATCTTACTGGCCGCCCCCACGCCGCTTCTTCTGGCGGGGATTGTTCATTTAACCAATGCACCTCTGGCTGAACAGTGGTTGGCCGAGGCTGCTTTCAGTGTGTATACCGCTGTGGCACTTGGCTGTTTTGCAATGTTGTTCGTCGGTACGCTGGCGGCTGCGGCCCTGGCACCACCGATGGTGGTAAAGGCCGATGTGGCCAGGGTCAAACCTGCCCCGCGTCAGCCCCAGGCAGCACCCGTGGTGGACGATGAAGAAGAGGATATCATCGACCCCAACGATGGCCGTGAAGAGGGCGAGGTCAAGTGGTTCAACACCAACAAGGGCTACGGCTTCATCACCCGGGACAATGGCGAAGATGTCTTCGTGCATTTTCGGGCGATACGCGGTCGTGGCCCACGCATGCTGGCCGAAGGCCAGATCGTGCGTTACCACGTGATCAAGAACGACCGTGGCCTTCAGGCCGATGATGTCAGCATTATCGAATAAGCGCTCCGGCGCGGTTGCTGACAGGAAAACCCCCGCCTTGTGCGGGGGTTTTTACGTTTAGCGCCCGGAATCTGGCCATTCGATGGCTTTTTCCTGGCCGCCGGGCAGCACTTGCCAGAAGCGGTCCGGGTCATCGCCAGGGTGCCAGCCGCCCAGCGAACAGCGGACTTCCACGTTGAGCGCTTCGGCCGCGTGCTGCGCGCACTCCTGGTCGGTGTGCCAGGGGGTGTGGGCGCTGTCGAACCACAGGCTGGCAAAACCGTCGGCGGCGTTGTCCACCAGCAGCACCGGGACGCTTTCCCCCTGATGCTGGCCACGGGTTTTCCACTTGCCCTTGCCCGCCGGGCCCAGGGGTGGGGCATCGAGGGTCTCGCTGAGCCAGGCGTTGAGATCGTCCAGCGACACGCGTGCCAGGTACACTTCGATATCCGGAAACCGCTCCATCATACGCATACCTCATCAGTGGTGAGCAGCGCCTGCAGGGTGGCTTCGTAGATGCGGCTGAGCGCATCGAGGTCGCTGGCCAGCACGCGCTCGTTCACCTTGTGAATGGTGTCGTTGAGCGGACCCAGCTCCACCACCTGTGCCCCCAGGGTGGCAATGAAGCGGCCATCGGAGGTGCCGCCGCTGGTCGACAGTTGCGGGCGCTCGCCGGTGACGGCTTCCACGCCGCGAATGGCCGCATCGACCAGTTCGCCTTCGGCGGTCAGGAAGGGCTCGCCGTTCAGGGTCCAGTCCACATGGTACTCGAGGCCATGGCGATCCAGAATCGCTTCGGTGCGAGCTTTCAGTGCTTCGTGGGTCACTTCCGTGGAGTAGCGGAAGTTGAACACCACTTCGATGTCGCCAGGGATCACGTTGGTCGCCCCGGTACCCGCGCGCACGTTGGAAATCTGGAAACTGGTGGCGGGAAAGAAGTCGTTGCCGGCATCCCAGTGCTCGCGTGCCAGGGCATCGAGCGCAGGCAGCGCCTGGTGAATGGGGTTGCGTGCCAGGTGGGGGTAAGCCACGTGCCCCTGCACCCCTTTGACATGCAGCACGCCGCCCAGCGAGCCGCGTCGGCCGTTCTTGATCACATCCCCCAGCCGCGCCGTGGAAGAGGGCTCGCCGACGATGCAGTAGTCCAGCCGTTCGTTGCGCTCGCGCAGGTGCTCCACCACGGCTCGGGTGCCGTCCACGGCGGGGCCTTCCTCATCGGAAGTGATCAGGAAGGCGATACGGCCGTCGTGGTCGGGGTAGCGGGCCACGAAACGCTCCACGGCGGTCAGCATGGCGGCCAGGCTGCCTTTCATGTCGGCCGCACCGCGCCCGCAGAGCATGCCCTGCTCGTCGATGCATGGCTCGAAGGGCGGAAACTCCCAGCTGGTATGCGGCCCGCTGGGCACCACGTCGGTATGCCCGGCGAAGGCCAGCACCGGGCCATGATGGCCGCGCACGGCCCAGAAGTTTTTCACATCGCCGAACGGCAGCTGCTCGACATGGAAACCGAGCGCCGTGAGGCGCTCGATCATCAGGTCCTGGCAACCCTCGTCGTCCGGGGTCACCGACGCACGACCCAGCAGGTCAAAGGCCAGGGTGAGCGTCGGTGACAGGGCGGCAGACTCAGTTGTGGGCATGCAGCGCCTCGTTCAGCGCAATGGCACTCTTGTTGGTGAGGCACTCGATGCGGCCATTTTGCGAGTTACGGCGCAGCAGCAGGTCGTCCTGGCCAGCCAGCTCACGGGCGGCCACGGTGTTGACTTCCTGACCCTGGTCGTCGAGGACGGTCACCTTGGAGCCAGCGGTGATGTACAGGCCTGCTTCCACGGTGCAGCGGTCGCCCAGCGGAATGCCGATACCGGCGTTGGCGCCGATCAGGCAGCCTTCACCCACCTTGATGATGATGTTGCCACCACCGGAGAGGGTGCCCATGGTGGAGCAGCCGCCGCCCAGGTCGGAGCCTTTGCCGACCATGACGCCCGCTGAAATGCGGCCTTCGATCATGCCCGGGCCTTCGGTGCCCGCGTTGAAGTTGACGAAGCCTTCGTGCATGACCGTGGTGCCTTCGCCCAGGTAGGCGCCCAGGCGTACGCGGGCGGTGTCGCCAATGCGGATGCCGGTGGGCACGACGTAGTCGGTCATCTTGGGGAACTTGTCGACGCAGTCGACGGACAGCGCGCGGCCTGCCAGGCGTGCCTTGAGGCGGCGAGCCGGCAGCTCTTCGATGTCGATGGCGCCTTCGTTGGTCCAGGCGATGTTGCGCAGCAGGCCGAACATGCCGGTCAGGTCCAGGCCGTGGGGCTTCACCAGACGGTGGGACAACAGGTGCAGCTTGAGGTAGACCTCCGGCACGGTTTGCGGCGCCTGGTCGGTGTCCAGGAACATCGCTACCAGCGGGCGCTGGCTAGTGGCGAAAGACTCGGCCAGCGCTGCCTGCTCGGAATGACCCGCGGCTTCCAGTGCTTTGGCCAGGCGGGTGCAGTCTTCCGGCAGGAAGCTGACAGGGCTGTTCTCGGCAGCGGCGCCCAGCGCTTCCTTGGCGGCGGCCACCAGGCTCTCGTCGGGGTTCAGCAGCGGGGCCGGGTAGTAGATTTCCAGCCAGTCACCCTGGGTGTTTTGGGTACCAATTCCAAGCGCAAAGCTCAGCATAACGGGGCTTCCTTCAAGGTTGTGTGTCTAAGAGGGGGCGTTCAGCCGCTCAGTTTGTCGTAATCGCCGTCGCGGTAGCCGACCAGGATGGTGCTGTTGTCGACTTCGAGTAGCGGACGCTTGAGCCGCGTGGGTTGTTCCAGCAGCAGCCGACGGGCCGACGTGGCGTCCAGCTGATCCTTTTCCTCCTGGGGCAGGTTGCGCCAGGTGGTGCTGCGCTTATTGATGGCTTCCAGCAGCGGCACCCGCTCGAGAATATGCTCCAGCAGGCTGGCCGACAGGCCATCCTTGCGCAGGTCATGGGTCTTGAAGGGAATGCCGCTCTCCTCCAGCGCCTTGCGGGCTTTGCGGCAGGTGTCGCAGGTGTTGATGATATATAGCGTCAGCATGGAAAAGCCTCCTTGTCGTGGGGTGTCGCGGCGTTAGCTGCGCTCGATCAGCTGGCGCAGTCGCTTGGCTGCTTCCAGGGTCGGTTCGAGCTCTGCCACCAAGGCTAAGCGTAGTCGACCTGCGCCCGGGTTATGGCCATCCTTGCCGGGGCGGCCCATCAGGCTGCCGGGCAACACGCTGACATGCTGTTCACTGAACAGCCGCTGGGTAAAGGCGATATCGTCGCCCCCCGGCACGGCGGGCCACAGGTAGAAGCTGGCTTCGGGCGTCGGGAACGACATGACAGGCGCAAGAACCTCGGTGACGGCGCTGAATTTCTCGCGGTAGGCGTCACGGTTGGCGCGCACGTGGGCTTCGTCCTGCCAGGCAGCGATGGAGGCGTGCTGCAGCGGCAGTGACATCGCGCAACCGTGGTAGGTGCGGTAGCGCTTGAACGGGGCGAGGAGGTCGGCGTCGCCCGCCACGAAACCCGAGCGCAGCCCTGGCAGGTTGGAGCGTTTGGAGAGCGAATGAAACACCACGCAGCGGCGGTAGTCATCGCGGCCCAGCTCGGCGCAAGCCTGCAGCAGCCCGGGCGGCGGAGTGGCTTCGTCCAGGTAGAGCTCGGAGTAGCACTCGTCGGAGGCAATGATGAAGTCGTGTTCGTCGGCCAGGGCAATGAGCTGCTTGAACTCGGCCAGCGGTGTGACTACGCCGGTGGGGTTGCCCGGTGAGCAGAGAAAGACGATCTGCACGTCGCGCCAGGTGTCGGCGCTGACGGCTGAAAAGTCCGGGCGAAAGCCGTTGTCGGCGGTACAGTCCAGGTAGAGCGGCTCGCCGCCTGCCAGCAGCGTGGCGCCTTCGTAGATCTGATAAAACGGGTTGGGTACCGCTACCTTGGCGGGGCGGGTGCGGTCCAGCGCCGCCTGCACGAAGGCGAAGATGGCTTCACGGGTGCCGTTCACCGGCAACACCTGACGTTCGGCGTCCAGCCCTGCCAGGCCAAAGCGCTGGGTGGCCCAGGCGGCAATGGTCTCGCGCAGGGCGGGCAGGCCGTTGGTGGCTGGGTAGCGCGCCATCTCCAGCTGGTGGGCAATGAGTGCGTCCAGTGCGCCCTGGTAAGGGGCATGCTGGGGCTCGCCAATGGTCAGCGGAATATGCGCAAGCCCCGCCGGAGGCGTGAGCGTTGCCTTGAGGGCAGCCAGCTTTTCAAACGGATAGGGGTGCAGGGCATTCAGGTCTGAGTTCATGGCGAGTCCGTACCGTTTATCGAACCGCCGATTATAGGCAACCCCTGGTGCAGGCTCAAACCCAACGACCAGGGGGTGTTCGGCCAGGCATCTGGGCTAGACGCTCAATACGTCGATCAGCCGCTCACGAAGCTGCTGTTGACGGGCGGGGTCGGTGAGCGGCTCACCGGCCTTGGTGGTGATGAAAAAGACGTCCTCGACGCGCTCGCCAAGGGTGGCGATCTTGGCCGCCGACAGGGCGATATCCTGCTCCATGAAGATACGCCCCACCCGGGCCAGCAGGCCAGGACGGTCGGGGGCGGTCAGCTCCAGCAGTGTGCGCTCATTGGCCGGGTCCTGCTCGATGACGACCTCCGTGGGCACCTTGAAGTGCTTCAGCTGGCGCGGCGTGTGCCGGGTGACGATCTCGGGGTAGTCGTCCGGGTCGTCCAGCTCTTCCACCAGGTGGCTACGCATCTCTTCGATGCGCAGCGGGTCACGGATCGGCTGGCTGTGGCTATCCAGCACGATGAAGGTGTTCAGCGTCCAGTCGTTGTGGGACGTGGCAATCCGCGCATCGTGGATGGACAGCCCCAACTGCTCCATGGCGGCGGCCGTGGCGGCAAACAGGTCATCCGCAGAGCGGGTGTGGATGAACACCTTGGTGCCACCTTCGGCCATGTCGGCGGTGGGGGCGCTGATCAGCACCAGCGGCAGAGGAGACGGCTGGTGGGCCAGAATGCCTTGGGTCTGCCAGACGATCTCGCTGGGGGCGTACTGCAGGAAGTAGTCTTCCCCAAGGGAGTCCCATAGCGGGTCGATCTGGCTGCTGTCCACACCGACGGCTTGCAGCAGCGAACGCGCCTCGGTGCGGGTTTCTCTGACCCAGTCGTCTCTGTCCGGCGGGTTTTTCAGCCCTCGGCGCAGAGCGCGCTTGGTCTCCGCATGAAGCTGGCGCAACAGAGAGGCCCGCCAGCCGTTCCACAGCGTGGGGTTGGTGGCATTGATGTCGGCCACGGTGAGCACGTAGAGGTAGTCCAGGCGAGTTTCGTCGCGCACGATCAGTGCAAAGTCGCGGATCACGTCCGGGTCGCTGATGTCGCGCTTCTGGGCGGTCATCGACATCAGCAGGTGATGCTCGACCAGCCAGCTGACCAGGTTCGTATCGTGCTGCGAAACGTGATGACGACGACAGAACTGCTCGACGTCACGGGCGCCGATTTCAGAGTGGTCTCCGCCGCGCCCTTTGCCGATGTCGTGGAACAGCCCGGCGATCCACAGCAGGTCCAGCTTGGGTAGCTGGTGGATCAGGTTGGCGGCCACCGGGAAGTCGTCCTTTGCCTCGGGCTTGCGGAAGCCGTGCAGAAATTTCAGCAGGCGCAGGGTGTGGGCGTCCACGGTATAGATATGAAACAGGTCGTGCTGCATCAGCCCGACCGCTCGGCCGAACTCCGGCAGGTACTTGCCCAGAATGCCGTAACGGTTCATGCGCCGGAGCTGGCGAGGCACGTTGCCCGGCGCCCGCATGAGCGCCATGAAGAGCCGCTGGTGGCGGGGGTCTTCCCGGTAGTGGTCGTCGATCTGATGGCGATGGTCACGGATCAGGCGAATGGTGTCGGCGCGCACGCCTTCGATTTCCGGGTGCTTGGCCATCAGCAGGAACAGCTCCAGCATGGCCGCCGGGCGTTCGCGAAACAGGCTGCGCGAGCGGGCCTGGATATAGCCCCCCTTGATCTCGAAGCGGTCGTTGAGCTTGATGGTGGCCAACGACTCCTTGCCGCGCAGGATCACTTCATCGAAGTGCTGCAAGAGCATGTCGTTGAGGCCTGCCAGCGCCGTCACATGGCGGTAGTAGCGCTTCATGAACTGTTCGACGGCCAGCCGCTCGGGTGTGTCCTTGAAACCGAACATGTCGGCGATGGTGCGCTGGTGATCGAACAGCAGGCGGTCTTCGGCGCGCCCGGTGAGCATGTGCAGGGCGTAGCGAACCTGCCACAGGAACGACTGCCCCTGGCTGAGGATGCGCAGCTCGGCGTCGTTCATGAACCCGTTGGCGACGATGTCGGTGTACTGCTCGGTGCCGAAGTGCCGCTTGGCGACCCAGCCGATCATCTGAATGTCTCGCAGGCCACCGGGCGAGCTTTTCAGGTTGGGCTCCAGGTGGTACTCGGAGTTGTTGTAGCGATAGTGGCGGGAGATCTGCTCTTGCCACTTGGCCTCGAAAAAGCGGTCGGCGGGCCATACGTGGGGGGCGCTCAGGCGCTCACGCATCTGTTCACGCAGGCGCTCGGGACCTGCGATCAAGCGCGACTCCAGCAGGTTGGTGATGACCGTCACGTCGGCTTCGGCCTCCCGCTCGCAGTCGTTGAGCGAGCGTACGCTATGGCCGATCTCCAGACCGATGTCCCACAGGAACGTCACGAAGGCGCTCAGCGGCTCTCGGTAGGGGGTGTCGTCATCGTGTTCGAGCAGCAGCAGCAGGTCGATGTCCGAGTGGGGGTGCAGCTCTCCGCGCCCGTAGCCACCCACCGCCACCAGGGCGATGCCGGTGTCGGGCCAGGCGTGGCGCTGCCAGGCAATCGCCAGCAGCTGGTCGAGATACCATGCGCGGCCACGTACCAGGTCACGAATGTCCGCACCCGCGCGAAACTGCTCGTCGAGGCGCGCCTGAATCTCCTTGAGCGCTGCCTTGAACGGGGCGATGGGAGAGCGTGCCCCGGCCAGCTCGGTGCGAAACAGCGCCAGATCGAACAGCGACGTATCCGGCTCGAACCGGTAGTGGTGTAGTAGCATCAGGCGTTCAGGAAGCCGAAGTCTTCGTCGCTGCGCGCGGTGAGCACTTCCACGCCGGTCTCGGTGACCAGTAGCGTGTGCTCCCACTGTGCCGACAGGCTGCGGTCCTTGGTCACCGCGGTCCAGCCGTCGCGCAACACTTTGGTCTTGTAGCCGCCCACGTTGATCATCGGCTCGATGGTGAAGCACATGCCCGCGTCGAGGCGAATGTCGGCATCCGGGGCGTAGCCATCGTAGTGCAGGAACTGAGGGTCTTCGTGGAAGTCGGCACCGATGCCGTGGCCGCAGAAGTCACGCACCACCGAGTAGCCATGGGCTTCGGCATGCTGCTGAATCACGCGGGCCAGCTCGGAAAGACGCACGCCGGGTTTGACCAGGGCGATGCTCTTGTACAGGCACTCTTGAGTGATGCGGCACAGCCGTTCGCCCTGGATGGTTTCGCCGATCACGAACATCACGCTGGAGTCGCCGTGGTACCCGTCGGGGGTGCGCACGGTAATGTCCAGGTTCATGATGTCGCCGCTTTTCAGCTTTTTGGCGTCATCCGGGATGCCGTGGCATACCACGTGGTTGATCGAGGTGCAGGTGGCCTTGGGGAAGCCGTGATAGTTCAACGGCGCCGGGACCGAGCCCAGTTCGTTGACGATGTACTCGTGGCACAGGCGGTCGATCTCGCCGGTGCTGATGCCTGCCTGGATGTGCGGCGTGATCATTTCGATGACGCTGGCGGCCTGGCGTCCGGCTTCGCGCATTTTCTCGATTTCAGAAGGCGTCTTGATAGGAACGTTCATGAATTCTCGATGTGGCTTCAGAGTAGGTGATGAGTAGCATTTTCGGCGGGTAAGCGCAGCGGCGACTTCATCTTGGCAATGATCTATGGTATAAAGCCGCGCGCTTTCCTGCAATCGCCATCCGCAGCTTCTTTTGCTGGCGCAGGCGGCAGGCAAGGGCAACAAGAGCGCAACTCAGCATGGCTGGGTTGCAAGATAGCAAGCCTTGAAAACACACATGCACCGGCACATGGTCCCGGGTGCCTTTAGCAACGCCTGGCGGTGCTACTGGTCGGATCCATGGGGTGCGTGGAGGCCTAACCCGAGTTTCAGGAGTTTTACCATGTCTCACGTCAATATGCGTGACCTGCTGAAGGCAGGCGCTCACTTCGGTCACCAGACCAAGTACTGGAATCCGAAGATGGGCAAATACATCTTCGGCGCGCGCAACAAGATCCACATCATCAACCTTGAGCACACTCTGCCGGCGCTGAACGAAGCGATCGACGTGATCGAGAAGATGGCGTCTTCCAACAACAAGATCCTGTTTGTTGGTACCAAGCGCAGCGCGAGCAAGATCATCAAGGAAGAAGCCAACCGTGTTGGCCAGCCGTTCGTCAACCATCGCTGGTTGGGCGGCATGCTGACCAACTTCAAGACCATTCGTCAGTCCATCAAGCGTCTGCGTGACCTGGAAGTCATGCGCGAAGACGGCACGTTCGACAAGCTGACCAAGAAAGAAGTCTTGATGGCCACGCGTGAGCAAGAGAAGCTCGAGCGTTCTATCGGTGGTATCAAGAACATGGGCGGCCTGCCGGACGCACTGTTCGTTATCGACGTTGACCACGAGCGCATCGCGATCAACGAAGCCAACAAGCTGGGTATCCCGGTCATTGGCGTGGTAGATACCAACTCTAACCCGGATGGCGTTGATTACGTGATCCCGGGTAACGATGACTCCATCCGCGCGATCCAGATCTACGTGAAGGCGATTGCCGACGCGTGCACCCGTGCGAAAGAAGGTCGTCCCGAAGAGTTTGTCGAAGTGACGGAAGAAGCCGCTTCTGCCGACGCTGACGCTGCTGCCGAGTAACACTGGCAGTGGGTGCGGCGGGCAGTTGAGCCGCATCGTCAAGAGGGGGCCTTATGCCCCCTTTTTCCCGCTTTGGGCACGCCCAGGCGGGCCGATCACGCCGAGCACCAGGTGCCGGCAAGCGCTCTGCAGCGTGATACGCAACGGTCATCTATCGTGCGTATACTCTGTAGCGCGTTTAACTCTCAGTTAGAACCATTTCCGAGGTGAAATCTCATGGCAGCTATCAGCGCCTCTCAGGTTAAGGAACTGCGCGAACGTACCGGTCTTGGCATGATGGAGTGCAAAAAAGCACTCACCGAAGCCGGCGGCGACATTGACGTGGCGATCGAAAACCTGCGTAAAAGCTCTGGCCTAAAAGCCGCTAAGAAAGCGGGTCGTACCGCTGCAGAAGGCGCCGTGGTAACGCGTGTTGCTGAAGACGGCAGCTACGGCGTCATGGTCGAAATCAACTCTGAAACCGATTTCGTTGCCCGCGACGACAACTTCATCGCTTTCTCCAACAAGATCGCTGATGCGTTCTTCGCTGCCAAGAGCGAAGACGTGGCTACCGTGATGGCGGGCGACCTGGAGTCTGCGCGTGAGCAGCTGGTTCAGAAAATCGGCGAGAACATCGGCGTGCGTCGTGCCGTCGTGGTAGACGCAGTGGACGCTGGCCTGGTTGGCGAGTACGTTCACGGTGGCCGTATTGGCGTATTGACCGTGCTGAAAGGCGGCAATGCCGAGGTTGCCAAGGACGTTGCCATGCACGTGGCTGCCATCAACCCGGCCGTGGCTCATCCGGCCGACATGCCCCAGGAAGAGCTGGACAAAGAAAAAGCCATCATCCTGGCGCAGCCGGACATGGCAGGCAAGCCCGAGCAGATCGCCGAGAAGATGGTCGAAGGCCGTCTGAAGAAGTATCTGGCCGAGAACAGCCTGACCGAGCAGCCCTTCGTCAAAGACCCGAACCAGACCGTTGCCGAATTCGTCAAGGCAGCTGGCGGTGAAGTGGTCAGCTTCACTCGTTTCGAAGTGGGCGAAGGCATCGAGAAAGAAGAAGTCGACTTTGCCA
Organism: Vreelandella hamiltonii; assembly: GCF_014651795.1. NCBI lineage: Bacteria > Pseudomonadati > Pseudomonadota > Gammaproteobacteria > Oceanospirillales > Halomonadaceae > Vreelandella > Vreelandella hamiltonii. Next base: position 33,634 of record NZ_BMXO01000012.1, read on the forward strand.
AAGAAGTTATGGAACAGGCTGGCCGTCGCTAAGGTCGAATGTTTCTGTAAGATGATGGCGTGCGCGCGAGCGCACGCCTTCGTGTATCCGGCCCCTGTGAAATACAGGTGCTGTCTCGCCCACCTGTGTCCAGGTCTGCCTCAGGAGAGATGCCATGTCACGTGAGATTCAAGAGTCTGCCCCCGCTGCCACGAAACTCGACAAGTCGAAATCGAAATACAAGCGTATTTTGCTGAAGCTGTCGGGCGAAGCACTGATGGGAGAGCACGATTTTGGTATCGACCCCAAAGTGCTGGACCGAATGGCACTGGAAATCGGCCAGCTGGTCGGGATCGGTGTGCAGGTGGGTATCGTGATTGGAGGTGGTAACTTGTTCCGTGGCGCTGCGTTGAACGAAGCGGGCATGGACCGAGTGACGGGTGACCACATGGGAATGCTGGCCACCGTGATGAATGCCCTGGCCATGCGCGATGCGCTGGAGCGCTCGAATATTCGTTCACGGGTGATGTCGGCGATTCCCATGAGCGGTGTGGTGGAACACTATGACCGCCGTACTGCCATTCGCTACCTGACTTCCGGTGACGTGGTGCTGTTTTCTGCAGGCACCGGCAACCCTTTCTTTACCACGGACTCGGCCGCCTGCTTGCGCGGTATCGAAGTGGACGTGGACGTCGTCATCAAAGCCACCAAGGTGGACGGCGTGTACAATAAGGACCCGGTGAAGTACCCCGACGCCGTAAAATACGACCAGCTCTCCTACGACGATGCTCTGGAGCAGAAGCTGGGCGTGATGGATTTGACCGCAATCTGCCTGGTACGTGACCATGATATGCCGGTGCGGGTATTCGATATGAACAAGCCTGGTGCCCTGCTGAATCTGGTAGTAGGGGGCAAGGAAGGCACGCTGATAGACAGAGGGTAACAACGTGATCAACGACATCAAGAAAGATGCAGAATCTCGCATGAAGAAGAGCGTCGAGGCGCTGCACGTCAACTTTAACAAGATTCGTACCGGGCGTGCGCATCCCAGCATCCTGGATGCCGTGACCGTTGAGTACTACGGTGGCCAAGTGCCGTTGAATCAGGTGGCCTCGGTCAGCGTCGAAGACGCGCGCACCTTGGCCGTTGCTCCTTGGGAGCAGGGTATGGTGCCGAAGATCGAAAAAGCGATCATGACCTCTGACCTGGGGCTCAACCCCTCCAGTGCGGGTAACGTGATTCGCGTGCCCATGCCGATGCTCACCGAAGAAACGCGCAAGGGCTATATCAAGCAGGCGCGTGGCGAGGCCGAGACGGCCCGTGTGGCGGTGCGTAACGTGCGTCGTGACGCCAACGGTGACTTCAAGTCGCTGCTGAAAGAGAAAGAGATCACTGAAGATGATCAGCGCCAGGGCGAAGACGAGATCCAGAAGCTGACCGACAAGTACATCGCCGAGATCGACAAGGCGTTGGCAGCAAAAGAGCAGGATCTCATGCAGGTATAACGATGTCGTCGACATCGCAGACTGCGTTCACTTCACCACGGGCAGCCTGGCTGCCCGTGGGCCATCGCTTGGCTTTAATATGATTGATCTTTGGTGCGAGACCCCATGACCTCCCCCCAGCTTCCCCCACAGCAGCCGGGCGGCACGGAGCCTTCTCGATCCGAGGGGGTGATGCCGTCCCATGTTGCGATCATCATGGATGGTAACAATCGCTGGGCTCGGGCGCGTGGGCTGTCAGGTGCGCGGGGCCACCGAGCGGGCGTCGAAGCCGTGCGTGCCGTCATCGAGCGTGCCGCCGAGCGGGGCGTTGGAACCCTCAGCCTGTTTGCATTCTCCAGTGAAAACTGGAAGCGTCCAGCGGCCGAGGTCAACGCGCTGATGGAGCTTTTTCTGATGGCCTTGAAACGCGAGGTCAAGAAGCTTCACGAGCGCAATATACGGCTTTCCATCATTGGCGAGCAGCGTGGCTTTTCCCACGCCATCCAGAAACACATTCAGCGTGCTCAGGCTCTGACTGCCGACAATACGGGCATGCACCTGGTGATTGCCGCCAACTACGGCGGCCAGTGGGATATCACTCGCGCCGCACGCCAGTTGGCCGAGCAGGTCGCCGCAGGCGAGTTGAGCCCCGACGCCATTGACGAAGCGCGGATGGATGCTGCCATGGGGGTCGAGCAGGTGCCGCCGGTGGATCTGTGTATCCGCACCAGTGGCGAGCAGCGCCTGTCCAATTTCCTGCTTTGGCAGCTGGCCTATGCAGAACTGCATTTTTCACCCTTGCTGTGGCCCGACTTCAACGGGGCGGCTTTCGACAAGGCGGTCGACGATTTCTGCTTGAGACGTCGCCGTTTTGGCATGACCGACGAACAAATAGAGGCGCAAGGTGCTTAAACAGCGAATCATCACCGCTGCCTGGCTGGCACCCCTGGTGCTGGCCGGGCTGTTTGGATTACAGGGCGGCGCGTTTGCGCTGTTTACCGCCGTCGTGGTGCTTCTGGGTGCCTGGGAGTGGACCAATCTCGCAGGCGTGACGCAACCGAGCCAGCGGCTCGGTTGCGTCGTCGGAATGGCAATGCTCATGGCGCTGCTGTGGTTCAGTGGGGCGGCTTATGCCGTCTGGCCGCTATGGCTGGCTGCCGCCGGTTGGCTGCTGAACCTGTACTGGGTGACCCAGTACCCGGCGGCGGGCCAGCAGTGGCAGAGCACCACCCGGCGGCTGTCGATGGGCGCCTGGGTGCTGCTGCCTTGCTGGGTGGGGTTCAACGTCCTGCGTGATAGCGGCGCCGTGTGGCTGCTGTTTGTGCTGCTGTTGGTGTGGAGCGCGGACATCGGCGCGTACTTTGCTGGCCGCCGTTGGGGCAAGCGCAAGCTGGCCCCGCGGGTCAGCCCCGGCAAGTCCTGGGAAGGCGTGCTGGGCGGGCTTGCCGCTACGAGCTTGCTGGCGCTACTGTTCGCCCTGTGGCAGCCCTTGGGCGTCGCTGGTGGCATCGCGCTGCTGTTGGTCACGGCCGTCGTCACGCTGATCTCGGTGCTGGGTGACCTGCTGGAAAGCATGCTCAAGCGTTACCGTGACATCAAGGATTCCAGCCAGCTGCTGCCCGGCCATGGGGGCGTGCTGGACCGTATCGATAGCCTGACCGCCGCCATACCGATCTTTGCCTTGTTCTACCTGCTGGTACTACAGGCCCAGGTGAGTGCGCTATGAGTACCGTGCCTGTTCAGCAAGTGACGGTGCTCGGGGCCACGGGCTCGATAGGCACCAGTACTCTGGATGTGATCGCCCGCCACCCTGACCGCTATCGCGTTTATGCGCTGACGGCCCATACCTCAAAAGAAGCCCTGCTGGCGCAGTGTCGGGAACATCGGCCCCGGTTTGCGGTGCTGGATGATGCGAACGATGCCGAGTGGCTTCAGCAGGCACTCGCACCAACGGGCATCGATACCAAGGTGCTCTCTGGCCCCGAGGCGCTATGCGATGTCGCCAGTGCGCCAGAGGTCGATACCGTCATGGCCGCCATCGTGGGGGCCGCTGGCCTTCTGCCAGCGCTGGCGGCGGCAGAGGCAGGCAAACGCGTGCTGCTGGCCAATAAAGAGGCGCTGGTCATGAGTGGCGCGCTGTTCATGGAGGCGGTCGAGCGCTCTGGTGCCATCCTGCTGCCGATCGATTCTGAACACAATGCCATCTATCAGTGTCTACCCAGCGAGCATCGTGGTGGGCTGGCCAAGCATGGCGTGCGTCAACTGCTGTTGACCGCGTCGGGCGGTCCCTTCCGGGGCTGGGCGGCGGCCGACATCGCCAAGGTAACGCCCGAACAGGCGTGTGCACACCCGAACTGGTCCATGGGACGCAAGATCTCCGTCGACAGCGCCACGCTGATGAACAAAGGGCTGGAGCTGATCGAGGCCTGCTGGCTGTTCGACGCCGCGCCTGAGCAGGTACAGGTGGTCGTACACCCGCAAAGCGTCATCCACTCGATGGCAGCCTATGACGATGGCTCGGTGATTGCCCAACTGGGCAACCCCGATATGCGTACCCCGATTGCTTACGGCCTGGCGTGGCCGGAGCGCATCGATGCTGGCGTCGAAGCACTGGATCTGTTCCAGGTGGCACGACTGGATTTCGAGGCGCCCGACGAGGCACTGTTTCCCTGTTTGCGGCTGGCGCGAGAAGCGATTCAAAAGGGTGGCGCGGCGCCAGCCATTCTCAATGCGGCCAACGAAGTGGCGGTGGATGCCTTTCTGACCGAAACCATCGGCTTCAGCGAGATTGCCGAGGTGGTGGCAGCGGTCATGGCACAGCCTTATCAGGGCGATGCCGCGTCTCTCGAGCAAGTATTGAATGCGGATCGCTGGGCGCGTGAGCAGGCGGAAATTATCGTGCGCCAGCGAATGGCTGAGCACTCTCCGCTTTAACGGCGGGTCATGTAAAGGAGCACGGCGTGGGCCTGATACAGAATATTCTAGCGGTTATCGTGGTATTGGGCCTGCTGGTCACGTTTCACGAGTTTGGCCACTTTTGGGTGGCACGCCGGTGCGGTGTGAAGGTGCTGAGGTTCTCGGTCGGTTTCGGCAAGCCGCTGTGGTCGACGGTGGACCGCCACGGGACCGAATTTGCGGTGGCCGCCATTCCTTTGGGTGGCTACGTGAAAATGCTCGACGAGCGCGAAGCGCCGGTCCCTGAAGATCAGCTGGACCAGGCGTTCAATCGCAAGACCGTCTGGCAGCGTATCGCCATCGTGGCGGCGGGCCCCATCGCCAATTTCCTGCTGGCCATCGTGGCTTATTGGGCACTGTTCGTGGCCGGTACCACCACGGTGGCGCCGATTGTCGGGCCGGTCACGCCCAACTCGCCAGCGGCCGAGGCAGGCTTGCCTCAGGGCAGTGAAATCACCGCCATCCAGGGCGATGCCATGCGCTCCTGGGAAGAGATCAATTTGAAGCTGGTGTCGATGATCGGCTTCAATGGCGAGCTGGAGATCGAAGCGCGTCCGGAAGGCAGCAGTGCCTCGCGTGCGTATCAACTGCCGATCAGCCGCTACATGGTTCGCCAAGACCCGCCGCAACCGCTGGAAACGCTGGGCTTCGTGCCGTGGCGGCCTGATGTCCCTGCCGTGCTTGGGCAGGTGCTGGAGGGGCAGGCAGCGGCCGAGGCTGGCCTCCAGCCGGGAGATCGTATTACGTCGTTGAACGGTGAGCCGGTTCGCGACTGGATGCAGTTCGTCGAGATCATCCGTGACAGCGCAGGCGAAGCCCTTCGCGTGGATTACCAGCGCAACGGTGAATCCGGCACGCTCACCATGACCCCAGGTCGCAATACGCTGGAGAGTGGCGTCGAGGTTGGGTACATTGGGGCAGGTGCCGAGCCGGTCAACTGGCCTGACGAGCTGCTGCGCGACATTCGCTATGGACCCATCGAGGCATTGGGCCAAGCGTTGTCACGTACCGGTGACATGGTCGTGCTCACGGTAGATGCCATTCGTAAAATGCTGGTGGGGCTGATTTCGCCCTCCAACCTGTCGGGGCCCATCACCATCGCGCAAATCTCCGGAGATTCGGCGCGTGCGGGCACCGAAGCCTTCGTCAGCTTTCTGGCGTATCTGTCGATCAGCCTGGGTGTGCTAAATTTGCTGCCTATCCCCGTGCTCGACGGTGGTCATTTGCTTTACTATTTTGTCGAGGTGCTGCGCGGGCGACCGGTATCCGAGCAGACACAAGCAATAGGTCTTCGCATAGGGCTGGCCATGGTAGGCACCCTGATGCTGATGGCGCTCTATTTTGACTTGATGCGCCTGTGGTAATAACGCGTGTAGCGCGTGGATGGCTTGTCATCTGCCTGCACAAATGTATATGGTGCCTGTCTCAACGACAGGCAGACCAACGCGAGCGAACTGACTGCATGAAAATCAAGACCCTTGGAATGGCGGCACTCTTGCTGGCGGGCGCCAGCGGCGCCCAGGCACAATCCTTTGATGTTTCGGACATTCGTGTGGAAGGACTACAGCGGGTATCCGCCGCCTCGGTCTTTAATGCGTTTCCTGTCAGTGCCAATGACCGCGTCGATGAGCAGCAGCTGGCCGCCGCCGCGCGTGACCTTTTCGCCACCGGCCTGTTCGAGGACGTCTCGCTGGCCCGCGAAGGCGATGTTCTGGTCATCCAGGTCGTCGAGCGTCCCACCATTGCTCGCCTGAACATTACCGGCAACCGTCAGATTTCCGATGACGACCTGCGTAATGGCCTGCGCCAGTCCGGCCTTTCCGAAGGGCAAGTGCTGCAGCTCTCTACCCTGGACGACATCGAGCGTGAACTGGAAGGGGTGTACCAGGCGCAGGGCCGCTACAGTGCCAGCATCAATGTCGCCGTGGATGAAATCGATGAAGGCCGAGTGCAGGTCAACATCGATATCAACGAAGGTGAAGTGGCCAAGATTCGCCAGATCAATATCGTGGGCAACCGTGACTTCGATGACGACACGCTGCGTAGCGTCTTCGAGCTGAACGACCGCCCAGGACGTTTCTTTGGCTGGTTCTCGCGGGACGAGTACTCCCGGGAAGCGCTCTCGGGGGACATCGAGCGCCTGCGCTCTTTCTACCTCGACCGTGGCTATGTCAACTTCGACGTGACCTCCACGCAAGTCTCGATTGGGCCTGAAAAGTCCGAGATCTTCGTGACGCTGAACATCGACGAAGGCACCCAGTATCGGGTCGGCAACATTCGGTTTGCCGGAGACCTGCAAATCAGCGAAAGCGAAGCGCGCAACCTGCTGCAGGTCAGCAGTGGCGAAATTTTCTCCCGTGGCGACGTCAACGCCTCTACGGAAGCCCTGCGTCAGCGCCTGGGGGCCGAAGGCTTTGCCTTTGCCGAGGTGCGCGGTATCCCTGAAATGGCCGGTGACGGTGAAACGGTCGATCTGGTGATCGCCGTCGACCCAGGCCAGCGTACTTACGTGCGTCGTATTGAATTCTTTGGTAACACCACCACGCAGGATGAAGTGTTGCGCCGTGAAATGATTCAGTTGGAGGGCGCGCCTGCCTCCACGGAATCCATCACCCAGTCGCGCCAGCGTCTGGAGCGTCTTGGCTTCTTCAGCCAGGTGGAAGTCGACACTCAGCCCGTGCCAGGGCAGCCTGATCTGCTGGACGTGACCTACAACGTCGAAGAGCAGCCGTCTGGTTCGGTCTCGGCCAGCGTCGGTTTCTCGCAGAGCGCCGGGGTGATCTACGGCGTCGGTCTGGCCCAGAACAACTTCCTGGGTACCGGTAACCGCGTCAACATCGGTGCTCAGCGCAGTGACACGTTCACCAGCGTGAACTTTGCCTTTACCGACCCGTACTGGACCCTGGACGGTATTTCACGGGGCTATAACGTTTTCTATCGCGAGACGGACTACGCCGACTCCGATATTTCCACGTTCTCCACCGACGCCTACGGCGCGGGCATCAACTTCGGTTACCCCATCAGTGAGCTGTCGCGGCTCAACTTCGGGGCGAGCATCGAAGACATCACCGTCAAGACCTACTTCGATACGGCCTCTGAAATTCGCCGTTACGTAGAAGACGAGGGTGACAACGCTCAGAGCCTGAAGCTGACCGCCAGCTGGACCCGCAACAACCTGAACCGCGGTATCATGCCGACGGCAGGTAATTACCAGCGTCTCTCGCTGGAAACCGGTGTGCCGGGCAGCGATGCGGAGTACTACAAGGTTCAGGCCCGCGCGCAGCAGCTCTTCCCGATCAACGACGATGAGACCTGGGCATTCAAGTTCAGCGGTAACCTGGGCTATGCCGATACTCTGGCCAGCAATGACCCTTACCCCTTCTACGAGAACTTCTATGCAGGGGGCCTGGGCTCGGTGCGTGGCTTCACGTCCAATACTCTGGGGCAGCGCACCACGCCCGCCCGCGAGGGTGCACGTGACCGTACCCTCGGGGGTAACGTGCTGGTTCAAGGCAGCGCAGAAGTCCTCTTCCCGATGCCGTTCGTCGAGAACCAGCGCTCGGTACAGCCTTCGCTGTTCCTGGATGCCGGTAATACCTTCCTGAGCTCCTGCTATGACGTGCTGGAAGAAGACGCGGGCCGCCAGCGTTGCAGTTCCGGCGTAGATCTGGGCGATTTACGCTACAGTGTGGGTATTGGCCTTTCCTGGCTGACGCCCGTGGGTCCCTTGACCTTCAGCATCGCAGAGCCGTTAAACGATGAAAGTGGCGATGATACGCAGTTCTTCCAGTTCTCGCTTGGCCAAACGTTCTAATTCAAGGAGTGTCATGATAATGCGTAAACTGACCGCCGCTGTGTGCCTGTTCGGGGCCATGACGCTACCCGCCTACGCGGCTGAAGTCGCTGTACTGGATTGGCGCGCAGCGCTGATGAACACCCAGTCGGCACAATCCTCGCTGAGCCAGTTGGAAAGCCAGATTGGTGGCCAGCAGCGCGAAGCTCAGTCGCTGGGTAACGAGCTGCAGCAGCTTCAAACTCGCTTGCAGCAGCAGGGCGAGACCATGTCGCAATCCGAGCGCGATGCGCTGATTGCCGAGCTGCAGCAGAAGGGCAGCCGTTTCGAGCAGCTTCGTCGTGAAGTGATGCAGGCGCAGCAAACCTCCGAGCAGCAGTTCCTCGAAAGCGCCGAGTCGAAGCTTGAGCGTGCCGTCGAGCAGGTGCTGGAGCGTCACAACATCGACGTGCTGGTAGAGCCGCAGGGAGTGCTGCACTCTTCGACGGATCTTCCCAACGTGACCAACGAGGTCACGCAGATTTTTGATTCGCTGAACTAATTCATGACCGTGGGTGCGGCGCTCGTTGGCCGCACCGCTGCTTTCCTGGGCTCCCATGACGCACGCTTCTCAACACCTCACCCTAGCCGATATCGCACGTCACTTGGACGTTGATTTCGAGGGCGACGCCGACCAGCCAATTCGTGGCCTGGCCACCCTCAAGGAAGCAACGCCCGATCAGGTGGCGTTTCTTGCCAATCGTGCGTATCTCAAAGACCTGGCCACCACGCGTGCAGCCGCCGTTCTGCTGCATCCAGAGCACGGCAAGAATTGCCCCGTGCCGCGGCTGGAAATGAGCAACCCCTATCTTGGCTATGCCAAACTGTCGCAGCTGTTTGACCCGTTGCCTGCGCGTGATGTCCCGGGTATCCACCCGAGTGCCATCGTGGCGGAAGATGCCACCCTGGGCGAGGGTATCTCGATTCAGGCCAATGCGGTGATCGAGTCTGGCGTGGTGCTGGGGGATCGTGTGGTGATTGGCGCAGGCAGCGTGGTGGGTGCCGACAGCCGATTGGGCGACGATACTCGGCTGCACGCCAACGTGACGGTGTGCCACGGTGTCATCGTCGGGAAGCGCGCCATTTTGCAAAGCGGCTGTGTGATCGGTGGCGATGGTTTCGGCTTCGCTCATGATGGTGCCGGTTGGCACAAGATCGCTCAGTTGGGCGGCGTGATCCTTGGCGATGATGTCGAGGTCGGCAGCTGTTCGAGTATCGACCGTGGTGCGTTGGGTGATACGGTCATTGGCAATGACGTCAAGATCGACAGCCAGGTGCAGATCGCCCATAACGTCACGATTGGCGACCACAGCGCCCTGGCGGGCTGTGTAGGCATTGCGGGCTCCACCAAAGTGGGCAAGCATTGCATGCTGGGTGGCGGCGTTGGCCTGTCGGGTCACCTGACCCTGTGCGACGGGGTGCAGGTAACGGGCATGAGTCTGGTCACCAACTCGATTCATGAGCCAGGTGTCTACTCCTCCGGCACGGGCGCCATGAGCAACACTCAATGGCGCAAGAACGCAGTGCGCTTCAAACAGCTGGATGATATTGCCAAACGATTGGCGCGATTGGAAAAAAGCCAGCGAGAATCGTGAAGCAAACAAGGAATTCAAGGACGAGTGGCTTGAGGCTTGATAACAGCAAGTTATAATCCTCTGCCTTTTGGCCAGCAGGAGTGCTGGTACCTGCCTGACAGGGTTCAGGCGCTATGTCTATTTAGAGGTCGTTACGATGGTTATGGATATCAACGAAATTCGCGAATACTTGCCCCACCGCTATCCCTTCCTGCTGGTGGATCGAGTCACGGAACTGACCGTGGGCGAAGCCATCGTGGCGTACAAGAACGTAAGCATCAATGAGCCATTCTTCAATGGTCATTTTCCGCATCACCCCATCATGCCGGGCGTGCTGGTCGTCGAAGCACTGGCGCAAGTGTGTGGCATTCTGGGCTTCAAGACGGTCAACAAGCTCCCGGCAGATGGCTATGTCTACTATCTGGTCGGCAGCGATAACGTACGATTCAAGCGCCCGGTCATGCCGGGTGACAAGCTGACGCTGGAAGCCAACGTCATTCGTGGCAAGCGCGGCATCTGGAAATTTGCCTGTCGCGCCACGGTGGACGGCGAGCTGGCGTGTGAAGCAGAAATCATTTGTGCCGAGAGGAAGGTGGCTTGATACATCCTACTGCACTGGTCGACCCCACGGCACGACTGGCCGATGACGTCGAGGTCGGCCCTTTTAGCGTAATCGGGCCCGATGTCACCATCGGCGCCGGTTCCGTCATCGGCCCCCACGTGGTGATCAAGGGGCCTACCGTGCTGGGTGAGCGCACGCGTATTTTCCAGTTTGCCTCGGTGGGTGAAGATTGCCAGGACAAGAAGTACGCCGGTGAGCCGACGCGGCTGGTCATGGGCGACGATAACGTGATCCGTGAAGGGGTGACGCTGCACCGTGGTACGGTGCAGGATCGCAGCGAAACCACCATCGGGTCGCGCAATCTGTTCATGGCATACGTGCACGTTGGCCATGACTGCGTGATCGGCAACGACTGCATCCTGGCCAACCAGGTCACCCTGGCAGGGCACGTGACGCTGGGCAACCATGCCATTCTGGGCGGGCTCTCGGCGGTGCATCAGTTCTGCCACTTTGGGGACCATGCCATGGCGGGCGGTGGCTCGATCATCACCAAGGATACTCCGGCGTTCGTCATGATCAACGGCAACCCTGCTGAAGCGCGTGGCCTGAATCTGGTCGGCCTCAAGCGCCGTGGCTTCAGCCGCGAGGCGATTGCCGCCCTGACCACTGCTTACAAGCTGGTCTACCGCCAAGGGCTGACCGTCGAACAAGCTGTCAGCGATATGCGCAGCCGCTTCGACCTGCCGGAAGTCGCGCAGTTTGCCGACTCCATCGAGCGCTCCACGCGCGGTATCGTGCGCTAATACACCTCAACTGGCTGTCTTGTCTCCATGACACTGCAACGCGTATACCTTGTGGCAGGCGAACTCTCTGGCGATATTCTGGGCGCGGGGCTCATGCGTGAGCTACGCGCCCGGTTTCCTGACGTGGAGTTTCGCGGGATGGGCGGGCCACGCATGGAAGCTCAGGGCCTGCAAAGCCGCTTTCCACTGGAAACGCTATCGGTGATGGGGCTGGTCGAGGTGCTCAAGCACCTTCCCGAGCTGATCCGCGTACGCCGTACCCTGCGTGAAGACGCGCTGGCCTGGCAGCCGGACATCATGATTGGCATCGATGCGCCCGATTTCAACACGGGGCTGGAGAAACAGCTGCGGAAAGCGGGCGTGACCACGGCCCATTACGTCAGCCCTTCGGTATGGGCCTGGCGCCAGGGGCGGGTCAAGAACATTGCCAAGGCCGTGGATGGCATGCTGACGCTGCTGCCCTTCGAGGCCGACTTCTACCGTCAGCATCGCGTGCCGGTGGCGTTCGTGGGCCACCCCCTGGCGGATGAGCTGCCCTTGGTCAACGACCGTCAGGCGGCCCGTGAAGCATTGGGCTTAAAGCTCGACGGGCCGGTATTGGCGCTGCTGCCGGGCTCCCGTGGCAATGAAATCCGCTTCATGGGAGCGACCTTCCTGGCGGCGGTCACGCTGCTTTGCCAGCGCAATCCTGGCCTGCAGGTCGTGATCCCTGCGGCGACAGCCCAGCGGCATCGGGAGCTTGCCGAGCTGCTGTCCGGCTACCCCGCGTTGCATCCGTCGGTAACGCTGCTGGACGGCCAGGCAAGAGAGGCCATGGTGGCCAGTGATGCCGTGCTCCTCACCTCAGGTACGGCCGCTCTCGAAGCGATGCTGTGCCACCGGGCCATGGTGGTGGCCTACAAGATGGCACCCGCAACCCATTGGCTTGCCCAGCGGCTGGTCAAGACGGCCTGGATCTCGTTGCCCAACTTGATCGCCCAGGAGAGTGTGGTTCCCGAGCTGATTCAGCACGCCGCCTCGCCGGAGGCCATTGCCCTGCAGGTGGGCGAGCTGCTGGAGGAAGCTTCCACCCGTCAGGCGCTGGAAGAGCGCTTTGCCGCCATGCACGCCGCGCTACAGCGCAATGCCAGCCAGCGTGCTGCCCAGGCCGTGGCGGCGCTGGCGGCGGGGCAGCCGCTGGAGGCCGTCACGGATGGCCATTGATGCGGGTGATTATCCCCCGCTGGTAGTGGCCTATACCGGCCCCTACCTGGCCGGTGTGGATGAAGTGGGGCGTGGCCCGCTGATCGGCAGCGTGGTGGCTGCGGCGGTGATTCTCGACCCCCTGGCGCCCATCGAAGGGTTGACCGATTCGAAAAAGCTGACGGCCCGCAAGCGGGAGCAGCTGGACGTGCAGATACGGGAGCGGGCATTGGCCTTTGCGTTGGCCGAGGCCAGCGCCGCCGAAATCGACACGCTCAACATCTATCATGCCACGCACCTGGCCATGCGCCGTGCCATCGATGCCCTGATGCCCGCCGCCGAATACCTGCTGGTGGATGGCAACCGGCTGCCGGGGCACGCCTTGCCGGGGCAGGCCGTCGTCAAAGGCGATGCGCGCCACCCTGCGATTGCCGCCGCCTCGATTCTGGCCAAGGTGGCCAGGGACGCACAGATGGCCGCGCTGGATTTACGCTATCCTGAGTATGGTTTTGCGCGCCACAAGGGCTATCCGACCAAAGAGCACCTGGCGGCTCTGGAAGCCCATGGCCCGCTGGCCGAACACCGCAAAAGCTTTGCGCCGGTACAGCGTCAGTTAGCGCTGCTGTAGCGCTGCCTTTTTTCATTTGCGCTTTATGCTGAGAGTCTCATGACGGTTCCGTTCGTTCATCTTCGTTTGCACAGTGAATACTCCCTGGTCGATGGTCTGGTCAAGCTCAAGCCGCTGGTCAGTACCACCGCTGAACGGGGGATGCCCGCGCTGGCGCTGACGGACGAGACCAACCTGTTTGGCCTGGTGAAGTTCTACAAGGCGGCGCAAGGAGCGGGGCTCAAGCCCATCATCGGCAGCGACCTGTGGCTGGCCAATCCTCACGATGAAGCGCACCCGTACCGCATTACGCTGCTGGCCATGAACCAGGACGGCTATCGCAACCTCACCGAGCTGATCTCCAAGGGGTGGACCCACGGGCAGCGCCAGGGGCGGGCGATTCTCGACAAACAGTGGGTACTGGCCCAGAGCGACGGACTGATTGCGCTGTCCGGCGGCCGCGATGGCGACATTGGCCGTCATTTGCTATCGGAACACGAGCGTGAAGCGCGCCAACTGCTGGAGGAGTGGCAGCAGGCCTTTCCCGACCGTTTCTACCTGGAGCTGGTGCGCACAGGGCGGCCGCTGGAGGAAGCCTGCGTGCACGCCAGCGTCAAGCTGGCCATCGAGACCAACACGCCGGTGGTGGCCACCAACGACGTACGCTTTCTGGCCCGCGACGATTACTGGGCCCATGAAACCCGTGTCGCCATCGGGGAAGGCAAGGCGCTGGACGATCCACGCCGCGAGCGCCGCTATACCGAAGAGCAGTACCTGAAAAGCCCGGAAGAGATGGCGGCCCTGTTTGCCGACATTCCGGAAGCGCTGGAAAACAGCGTGATGATTGCCGAGCGCTGCAGCGTGGATGTGCGCCTGGGCGAGATATTCCTGCCGGAATTCGGCATCCCCGAGGGCATGACCCAGGATGAGTTCTTCCGCAAGGTCTCCCATGACGGCCTGACCGAGCGGCTCGACTTTCTATTTCCCGCCGAGGAGTACCCCCGCGACGGCGACGCCTTCCGTGAGATCGAGCAGCGCTACCGTGACCGCCTGGAGTTCGAGCTCAACGTCATCATCCAGATGGGGTTTCCGGGCTACTTCCTGATCGTCATGGACTTCATCCAGTGGGCCAAGGACAACGGCGTGCCCGTTGGCCCTGGGCGGGGTTCCGGCGCGGGCTCGCTGGTGGCCTACGCCCAGAAGATCACCGACCTGGACCCGATTGGCTACGACCTGCTTTTCGAGCGCTTCCTCAACCCCGAGCGTGTCTCGATGCCCGACTTCGACGTCGACTTCTGCATGGAGAAGCGCGACCGGGTCATCGACTATGTTGCCGACCGCTATGGCCGCAACGCGGTCTCCCAGATCGTCACTTTCGGCACCATGGCCGCCAAGGCCGTGGTGCGTGACGTGGCCCGTGCCCAGGGCAAGCCGTACTCGCTGGGGGACAAGCTCTCCAAGCTGATCCCGTTCGAAGTGGGCATGACGCTGGCCAAGGCCATCGAGCAGGAGCCCGCCCTCAAGGAGTTCATCGACAACGATGAAGAGGCGGAAGAGATCTGGGAAATGGCCCTGAAGCTGGAGGGCACCACCCGGGGCACCGGCAAGCACGCGGGGGGCGTGGTCATCGCGCCCACCAAGCTGACCGATTTTTCGCCGCTGCTGTGTGACGAGGATGGCGCCGGGCTGGTGGTTCAGTTCGACAAGAACGACATTGAAGACGCTGGGCTGGTGAAGTTCGACTTCCTGGGGCTGCGGACCCTCACCATCATCGACTGGGCGCTGGAGATGGTGGACAAGGTGCGCGATGCAGCAGGCCAGGGCCCGCTCAATATCGATGCCATCCCGCTGGACGACGGCAAGACCTTCGAAATGCTCAAGCGGGCAGAGACCACGGCGGTGTTCCAGCTCGAATCCCGCGGCATGAAGGAGCTGATCAAGCGGCTGCTGCCCGACTCCCTGGACGACATGATCGCCCTGGTGGCCCTGTTCCGTCCGGGCCCGCTGCAGTCGGGCATGGTGGATGACTTCATCAACCGTAAGCATGGCCGGGCGGAAGTATCTTATCCACACCCGGATTACCAGCATGAGCTGTTGAAACCGGTACTGACGCCGACCTACGGCATCATCCTGTACCAGGAACAGGTCATGCAGATTGCCCAGGTGATGGCGGGCTACACCCTGGGCCAGGCGGACATGCTGCGCCGAGCCATGGGCAAGAAAAAGCCCGAAGAGATGGCCAAGCAGCGCTCCGGTTTCATGGAAGGCTGTGCCGCCAACGGTATCGACAAGGACCTGGCGGGCAACATCTTCGACCTGGTGGAGAAATTCGCCGGTTATGGCTTCAACAAGTCGCACTCGGCGGCCTACGCGCTGGTTTCTTACCAAACTGCATGGCTGAAGGCCCACTACCCAGGCCCGTTCATGGCGGCGGTCATGTCCACCGAGATGGACAACCTGGACAAGGTGGTACCGCTGATCGAAGAGTGCCGCCATCTGAAGCTCACCGTGACACCCCCGGATGTCAACGTGGGTGGCTACAAGTTCACCGTGGATACGGAAGGCCGCGTAGTGTACGGCCTGGGGGCCATCCGGGGCGTGGGCGAAGGCCCGATAGGTGCCATCGTCGAGGCGCGCAATGCCGATGGCCCCTTCAAGGACCTGTTCGATTTCTGCCGCCGTATCGACCCCAAGCGCATGAACAAGCGCACCCTCGAAGCGCTGATTCGCTCCGGGGCGCTGGACACCCTGGGCCCCAACCGTGCCGTGCTGGCTGCCGCCATGGAAGACGCCCTCAAGGCCGCCGCCCAGAACCATGCCAACCAGAATCTGGGCATGCTGGACATGTTCGGGGACGCGTTTGCTGCCGAAGAAGAGGCCGGGGATGTGTACGCCGAGTACCGTCATGCCCGGGAGTGGACCGACCGCGAGCGTCTCTCGGGTGAAAAAGACACCCTGGGGCTTTACCTTACCGGCCACCCCATCGATGAGTACGAGCGCGAGCTCAAGCGCTTCGTCTCTACGCGCATCAGCGACCTCAAGCCGTCCCGCGAGTCCCAGCGGGTGGCAGGGCTGGTGGTGGCCATGCGCACCATGAAGTCCAAGCGTGGCGACACCATGGCCTTCATCACGCTGGATGACCGCACCGGGCGTATCGAAGCGTCGCTGTTCGGTGAGCTGTTCGACCAGTTGCGCGGTCAGATCGAGTCGGATCAGGTCATCATCGTCGAGGGAGAAGTCTCCAGCGATGACTTCTCGGGCGGGCTGCGCCTGCGCGGCAAGGACGTCACCCCGATGGTCACCGCCCGGGTGCGCTATGGCCAGGCCGTGGAACTGGCGCTGGATGCCGGGCAGATCAATGGCCGCCTGGTGGATAGCCTGCGCGACAGCCTTGCGCCTTACCGGGATAGCGAAGGCCTGCCGGTGAGGTTGCAGTATCGCCATCCGGACGCCGTAGGGTGGCTGGAGCTGGCCGATGAGTGGAAAGTGGCCCCCAGCGACGACCTGCTGCTGGCCCTGCGCGACGTTCAGGGCCAGGTGGGGGTTCAGCTGCGCTATCGCTGAGCCCTTGCGTGGCGGGGTCAGGGTGCGATAATGGCCCCAACCGAGATGCGTTTTGACAATGCCTTTTTATGACAGGCAGCTTACAGGCAGAGCCGATGAATCCAAATTATCTTGATTTTGAACAGCCCGTTGCCGAGCTCCAGGCAAAGATCGAAGAGCTGCGTCTGGTCAGCTCCGACAGCCAGGTGAAC
Organism: Vreelandella hamiltonii; assembly: GCF_014651795.1. Taxonomy (NCBI): domain Bacteria; kingdom Pseudomonadati; phylum Pseudomonadota; class Gammaproteobacteria; order Oceanospirillales; family Halomonadaceae; genus Vreelandella; species Vreelandella hamiltonii. The sequence goes on from NZ_BMXO01000012.1 coordinate 50,367, forward strand.
CTCTCTGACGAGATTGCTCGGCTGGAAGAGAAAAGCCGCAAGCTGACGGAGTCGATCTTCAAGGACTTGACCCCCTGGCAGGTTTCCCAGCTATCGCGGCACCCGCAGCGCCCCTATACGCTGGATTACCTGGAGTACATCTTTACCGACTTCGACGAGTTGCACGGTGATCGCAACTTCGCCGACGACGCGGCGCTGGTCGGTGGCGTTGCTCGTCTGAACGATGCGCCGGTCATGGTCATTGGCCATCAGAAGGGCCGCGACGTCAAAGAGAAAGTGCGCCGCAACTTCGGCATGCCGCGTCCGGAAGGCTACCGCAAAGCGTGCCGTTTGATGGAGATGGCCGAGCGCTTCAAGATGCCCATTCTCACCTTCATCGACACTCCTGGCGCCTACCCCGGCATCGATGCCGAAGAGCGTGGCCAGTCGGAAGCCATCGCCTATAACCTGGCCGTCATGTCGCGGCTGAAAACGCCGATCATCTCTACGGTGGTCGGGGAGGGTGGCTCCGGTGGTGCCCTGGCGATTGGCGTGTGTGACGAGCTGCACATGCTGCAGTACTCCACCTACTCGGTCATCTCTCCGGAAGGCTGCGCCTCCATTTTGTGGAAGAGTGCCGAGAAGGCCTCCGACGCGGCTCAGGCCATGGGTATCACGGCCGAGCGCCTCAAGGAGCTGGGGTTCGTGGACTCGTTGATCAAGGAGCCGCTGGGCGGCGCCCACCGTCATCCCGTCACCACCGCAGAGCGGGTCAAGGAAGCGCTGACGGCAAGCCTCGATCGGCTCCAGGCGCTGGACCATGAGGCGCTGCTGGAGCGCCGCTACGCACGCTTGATGAGCTATGGCGCCCCTGCCGCCTGACGCACTGCTTGCGCTGCTCGACGACGCCCTGGCGGAGACCCCGCCGGGGCGTTGCGTTTGGGTGGCGCTCTCGGGCGGACTGGACTCCTCGCTGCTGCTGACTCTGGCTGCAAGGGCCTGCCAGCTGCGTGGCCGCAGCCTGCGTGCGCTGCACGTTCACCATGGTTTGCAGCCTGCCGCCGCCGACTTCGAAGCCCACTGTACAGCGCTTTGCCAGCGGCTCGGCGTCCCGCTCAGCGTGGCGCGGGTCAGCGTCGAACCGCAGGGGGAGGGTATCGAAGGCGCTGCCCGGCGGGCGCGCTATCAGGCCTTTTTCGAGTACCTCGCCCCCGGCGACACGCTATGGCTGGGCCAGCATCAGGATGATCAGGCAGAGACCTGGCTGCTGGCAGCGCTGCGCGGAAGCGGTATTCGTGGGTTGGCTGGCATGCCTTGGCGCCGTGAGTGGCAGGGGCGTGTACTGCTGCGCCCGTGGCTGCGCGTTCGGCGAGACCAGCTGCGCGAGGCTGCCCGGCACGAGGGGCTGGCGTGGTGCGAAGACCCTACCAATCAGGATACCTATTACGATCGCAACTACCTGCGCCACGCCGTGCTGCCCGTGCTCGGCCAGCGTTGGCCCGGGGCCGCCCGGGCGTTGGCCCGCAGTGCCGCCTGGGCGGGAGAGGCCGATGGGCTACTGGCCAGCTACGCTGCCGATGAGCTGGCCGGTTTGGCGCTGTCGCCCGGGTGTATCGACGCCCATGCCCTGGCCGCGCTGCCACTCCCTCGCCAACGGCTGCTGGTGCGGACGCTGTGCCAGCAACACGGGTTACCGACGCCGCCACAGGCGCGGTTGGCCAGCCTGCTGGACCAGTTGCGTGCTGCCGCTCAGGCGCGTGTGTGCATCACATGGCCTGGGGCCGAAGCGCGGGTATGGCGGGGCGGGCTTTACGTGATGGCCCCGCAGGCACCGCTGGATGGCTGGCAGGCGGTGTGGGATGGCCGGGCAGGCCTGGCGACGCCGCTGGGCACGCTGGCGCTCGAGGTGGAAACGGGAGCACAAGATGCGGCTAGCGCCTCATTCGTGCTGCGTGGGCGTCAGGGCGGAGAAGCGCTGGTGCTGCCGGGGCGTGGCCGTCGTGACCTGAAGCGCTGGTTGCAGGAGCAGTCGATCCCCCCTTGGGAGCGTCAGCGGCTGCTGCTGGTGATGGAAGGAGAGTGCTGCCTGGCCATCTTGCAGCCGCCTGCCAGAGTGCTCTGGCAGGCGGCGGGGGTGGCGGTGCGGTGCCCTGACTAGCTGACGAGCGTCAGCACGAAACCCGCCCCCGCAATATGCCCCTGCTCTTGCTCCAGGTCGGTGCTCAGCAGGGTAGGCTCATCGCTCTGGGGGAGCGTGATCACCAAACCTTCACCGCTGTCATCGACCACGATGTGTGGCAGTGCCGGAGGGCTTTCGGGCCGAGAGTGATTGAGCAGCACCGCCAGACGCAGCAGGCGAGCCAGCTTGCCCGCCGTGGGCTGTTGGGATGCGGGCAGTGCCTGCCACTCCTTGAGCGGAAACTTGCGTCGATGGGCGCGCACCAGAAAGGCCAGCAAGCGCTGTTCCGGGCGTGAAAACCCGGCCAGGTCCGAATGCTCCAGTAAGTAAGCGCCGTGACGATGGAACTGGCTATGGGAAATGGCGAGCCCGATCTCGTGGACATGGCTGGCCCAGTTCAGGAAATGTCCCTGTTCGTTGCTCAACCTCCAGGAGGGCTGGAGTCGTTTGAACAGCCGCCCAGCGGTGTCGGCCACGTTCTCGGCTTGCCGGGCATCCACGTCGTAGGTGCGCTTGAGCAGCTCCAGGGTGCGTGAGCGAGTGTCTTCGGCACTGTTGCGCCCGGCCATGTCATACAGCACGCCTTCCCGCAGCGCGCCATCGGCAAAACGCATCTGGTGCAGGTCGAAGGCTTCGAAAACGGCATTGAGAATGGCGATGCCCGCCGGGAATACCCGGGCGCGGTCTGCCTTCAGGCCATCCAGCTCGACCTTGTCCAGGTGCTTGCACTTTACCAGCCGCTCTCTGAGCTTTTGCAGGCCGCTGCGGGTAATCACCCCTTCCTGGGGCGCATCGCCGTAGGCGAACAGAACGCTGGCGGCAGCCTTGATCGTGCCGCTGGAGCCCACCGGGTCATCCCAGCCCAGGCGCTGGTAAGGCCGCTGGATATTGGCCAGTTCCGAGAGTGCCGCCAGCTCGGCGCGGCGCATGCGCTTTTCGGTAATCTCGCCATCGGCAAAAAAGCGCTGGCTGAACGTCACGCAGCCCATGCGCAGGCTCTCCAGCGCCTTGGGCTCGAAGGCTTCACCAATGATGAATTCCGTGGAGCCCCCGCCAATGTCGACGATCAGGCGGCGGCCGTTCTCGGCCAGGGCATGGGCGGCGCCCAGATAGATCAGTCGGGCCTCTTCACGCCCCGCAATGATTTCAATGGCGTGGCCAAGCTGGGCTTCGGCGCGTTCGATGAAGTCCTGGCTATTGTGGGCGTCGCGCAGCGCGTTGGTGCCCACCACCCGCAGGTTGGCGCTCTCTATGTCGGTCAGAAAGGGCGCAAAGCGGCTCAGGCAATCCAGCGCCCGCTGCATGGCGGCTTCGCTGAGGTAGCCATTAGCATCCAGGCCTGCAGCAAGCTGCACCTTCTCACCCTGCCGGGCAACGACTTGCAGCCGCTCGTTCTGGTAGTTGGCAACCAGCAAGTGAAAGCTGTTGGAGCCCAGGTCAATGGCGGCCAGGCGCTGAGGGGCAGCGCTGTCTACTTCGCTGTTAGGCGCATCGGTGGGGAGCGAAATGTCCTTGGGCATGAGCTATCCTTCAAGTTGGCTATGCCAAGGTTGCGGCGCCCTCTGGCTATTGTCAATTGCCAAAGGCTTGCGTTTGTCGCGGGGCTTGACTACCATCGGGTAACTGGCCTGATCCGAGTTGGCTTGTACGTCCAGACAAGCGTGTTGACTCGGCACCCCGAGCAAGACGTATTCCGATGGCATCAGCCAGATGTCCAAGTCGTCAGATAACCTACCCTCACGCCCAGCGGTCACCAATTACGGCTAATGGCTACATCATGGCCGACGCGACTGCCCATACTTATCAATCGAGCGTGTGCCTGGATGGAGTCTGAACGCATCACTCGGCGCTTTGCCCTAATGACTTAGGCCTCGCCTCCTGTCTTATTCCCGGCGCTCGTCGCCCAGCTTTCATGAGCAATTTTCTAACACACCGATGAATCTCACTGAACTCAAGCAAAAAACCGTTCCCGAGCTGCTCGATATTGCCCGCGAGATGGGTATCGACAACCTCGCCCGTTCGCGCAAGCAGGACATCATTTTCGCCATCCTCAAGAAACACGCCAAAAGTGGCGAGGACATTTATGGCGACGGTGTACTGGAAATTCTTCAGGACGGCTTTGGCTTCCTGCGTAGCGCGGATAGCTCGTACCTCGCCGGACCGGACGACATCTACGTCTCGCCTTCACAGATTCGTCGTTTCAATCTGCGCAAGGGCGACTCCATTTCTGGCAAGATCCGTCCGCCGAAAGAGGGTGAGCGTTACTTTGCCCTGTTGAAGGTGAGTCAGATCAACTTTGACCGCCCGGAAAACGCCAAGCACAAGATTCTCTTCGAGAACCTGACGCCGCTGTTTCCCACCGAGCGTCTGCGCATGGAGATCGGCAACGGCTCCACCGAAGATCTCACCGCACGTATCATCGACCTGACCGCCCCCATCGGCAAAGGGCAGCGTGGTTTGCTGGTGTCGCCCCCCAAGGCGGGTAAGACACTGATGCTGCAGAACATCGCCACTTCCATCACGCGTAACAACCCCGAGTGTCATCTGATCGTACTGCTGATCGATGAGCGCCCGGAGGAAGTCACCGAGATGTCGCGCACCGTGCGTGGCGAAGTCGTGGCCTCGACGTTCGATGAGCCGCCGGCGCGTCACGTTCAGGTCGCCGAAATGGTCATCGAGAAGGCCAAGCGGCTGGTCGAGCACAAGAAGGACGTGGTGATTCTGCTCGACTCCATCACCCGTCTGGCGCGGGCCTACAACACCGTGGTGCCCAGCTCTGGCAAGGTACTGACCGGTGGTGTCGATGCCCACGCGCTGGAGAAGCCCAAGCGGTTCTTTGGTGCGGCGCGTAACATCGAAGAGGGCGGCAGCCTGACGATCATCGCCACGGCGCTGGTCGACACCGGCTCCAAGATGGACGAGGTCATCTTCGAAGAGTTCAAGGGTACCGGCAACATGGAAGCCCACCTGGACCGCAAGCTGGCCGAAAAGCGCGTCTTCCCGGCCATCAACATTCGTCGCAGCGGCACGCGTCGCGAAGACCTGCTGGCGTCGGAAGACGAAATGCAGCGCATGTGGATTCTGCGCAAGCTGCTCAACCCGATGGAAGATACGGCCGCGACCGAGTTCCTGATCGACCGTCTGAAAGATACCAAGACGAATCTGGAATTCTTCGAGGCAATGAAGCGCCGTTAAGGCGCTGCATTGTGGCGCCACCCGCTACGCGGCGACTGATATCCGGGTTGAGGAGAGGACCTTGAAGTACAACGACTTGCGCGATTTCATAGCAGCGCTGGAAGCTCAAGGTGAGCTCAAGCGCATTACCGCCGAAGTTGACCCCTACCTTGAAATTACCGAAATCTGTGACCGTACGCTGCGTGCCGGTGGCCCGGCACTGCTGTTCGAAAATGTCAAAGGTCACGACATGTCCCTGTTGGGCAACCTGTTTGGTACGCCCAAGCGTGTTGCGCTGGGCATGGGGCAGGAGTCGGTAGAAGCCCTGCGGGAAGTCGGCAAACTGCTGGCGTTTCTGAAGGAGCCTGACCCGCCCAAAGGGCTGAAAGATGCCTGGGAGAAGCTGCCGATCTTCAAGCAGGTGCTCAGCATGGGGCCGAAGAACGTCAAACGCGCCCCGGTCCAGGAAGTGGTCTACGAAGGTGACGACGTAGACCTGGACCGTCTGCCCATTCAGCACTGCTGGCCGGGTGATGCAGCGCCGCTGGTGACCTGGCCGCTGGTGATCACCAAAGGGCCGCACAAGAAACGTCAGAACCTGGGGATCTACCGCCAGCAAAAGATCGGCAAGAACCGGCTGATCATGCGTTGGTTGTCTCATCGTGGGGGCGCGCTGGACTTTCTGGAATTCCAGAAGGCGCATCCTGGCGAGCCCTTCCCCGTGGCCGTGGCCCTGGGGGCAGACCCCGCCACGATACTGGGAGCGGTCACCCCGGTGCCCGATTCGCTCTCGGAGTACGCGTTTGCCGGGCTGCTGCGCGGGTCGCGCACCGAGCTGGTCAAGTGCGGCCATGCCGAGCTGGACGTGCCTGCCTCCGCCGAAATCATGCTGGAAGGGTTCATCTACCCCGACGACATGGCCCCGGAAGGCCCCTTCGGCGACCACACCGGCTACTACAACGAAGTAGACCGGTTCCCGGTGTTTACCGTGACGCGCATGACCATGCGCCGCGACGCGATCTACCACTCTACGTACACGGGGCGTCCTCCCGATGAGCCCGCCATTCTAGGCGTGGCGCTCAACGAGGTGTTCGTGCCGATCCTGTGCAAGCAGTTCCCCGAAATCGTCGATTTCTACCTGCCGCCGGAAGGCTGCTCCTACCGCATGGCGGTGGTCACCATGAAGAAGCAGTATCCGGGCCATGCCAAGCGGGTGATGATGGGGGTGTGGAGCTTTTTGCGTCAGTTCATGTACACCAAATTCGTGATCGTGCTGGACGACGACGTCGATGCCCGTAACTGGGAAGACGTCATGTGGGCAATCACCACCCGCATGGACCCGGCCCGGGACACGGTGATGGTCGAGAACACCCCCATCGATTACCTGGACTTTGCCTCGCCGGTTTCCGGGCTGGGCTCCAAGATGGGCCTGGACGCCACCAACAAGTGGCCCGGGGAAACCGACCGAGAGTGGGGAACGCCCATCGTGATGGACGATGCCATCAAGACCCGCGTCGACCAGCGTTGGGAAGAGCTGGGTATCGATATTCCCCTGCCCGCACCGCGACACGGCTAGTGCTGCCGTGGGACTGAACGATTTGCCAAAAAGAGGCTTTCATGAGCGTTAATACGTCAACGTGTAAAACGCTGACCTGCCAGGTGACCGCCGTTGAAGATCTCACTCCCGATGTCTTCAGGGTGGCGCTTGCCGGACGCGCAGAGGCAATGCAGCATGCGCCCGGCCAGTACCTGGAACTCAAGCTGGACGACGATACCTGGGTGCCTTTCTCGATTGCCAGCGCCGACCGCGGCGACGGCACCTTGGAACTGCAGATCCAGCACTGGCCCGAGCGCGAGAACTCCCGTCGGTTACGCCAGTTGCTACAGGTAGCCAACCAGTTGACCGTACGCCTGCCCAGCGGTGTCTGTGTGCTGGATGGGCAGAGTGAGCGCCCCTTGCTGCTGATCGCCGCAGGAACCGGGTTCGCGCAGATGAAAGCCATCGTCGAGGCGGCCCTGCGTGACCAGCCACAGCGGCCGATATCGCTGTGGTGGGCAAACCGCGAGCACCGCGACCTGTATGCCGAAGACCTGGCATGCCAGTGGGCTCAGCAGGCCGAGCAGCTGTCGTTTCATGCAGTGACCGAGTTTCCGCTGACCGAACCTCTCGCTGCTGGCGAGCGTATTCACCACCACCAGGGGCGGGTAGACCTGGTGCTGGAAAGCCAGTTGGTGAAGGCGCTGGAAAAAACGCTGGGCACGCCGGAAGGCTGTGATATTTACCTCTCTGGTTCGCCGGGCATGGTGTACGCCTGTGTCGATGTGCTGGAGCGGCTGGGCGCGAGCAGTGAGCGTATGTTCTCGGATGTGTTTGCCTACGCTCCACGCCCTCACTAGAATGATCCACCGACGTAAGCAATAGAGCGGCAAGAGCCGCCTGTAGACCCTTGACGAGGAGGCTATATGGCCCATCATGATGAAGACTTCAAAGATGAATCCGGACTGCTGCCTATCGTGCTGGGCATCGTCGTGCTGGTCAGCATGAGTGCGCTGCCCGCCACCATCGGCTGGATTCAGGCCTTCAGTAACTGAGGCTGTCGCTGGCCTGGCGGGCAGGCCAGCCCCTTGAACGGAAAATCTTGCATGAAGAACCTCGAATGGCGGGTTGCCATTTGGCATTTTGGCAGGCAGGATTAAGCAGTATCGTCATTATGACTTTTCATGAGGAAGCCGCCATGCATCATGCTGCGTGTTCAGACCGCCGCCAGCGCCAACCGGAAACGGTGGCGAGCGCGTGGGCGAATACGTCGCTGAGCGTCGCGTCTTCCCAGTCCGTTTATTATGCAGCGTATTGGTTTAGCCAGGGTGTGCCGCTGGCCGACGCCTGATGTCGGGCCGGCAGGCACACCGCACAGGTGACCTGCCGCATGCAAAAAAGCCTCGGTGGGTTACCCCACCGAGGCTTTTTTCGTTTTACGCTGCGGTCAGCCAGGCTGGCCTGAACGGGCCACGGGTTTTCATTCAATGCAACACAGGAGCTGCACCATGTCTTACCGCAACCGCGCAATCGTTAGCCCCCAGGCCTTCCGTCATATCGGCTATGGCTATGGCTGGCGATTTAGTGACGCGCGGTCGGTGCAAGCTGCCACCTCCGACCGTGCTTGCCTGGGTGGCAAGGAAGGATTGCGATGTTTAGCGCTGTGTCCCACGATCTCGGAGAGTTGACCCATGAATGCCCCTATTGCCCCCCAATGCACGCCCCTGGCAGACGACCACGTCTCCTTGTCCTCCACGCCCTTGCCGTTGCCCGCTGAGCTGCGCCAGCGCATTGCCATCAGTGCCCCCTTGGCCGTACAGATTGCCGAGCAGCAGCGTGCAGTGCAGCGTATTTTGAATGGCCAGGATGACCGCCTGCTGGTGGTGGTCGGGCCTTGCTCCATTCACGACCCGGATGCCGCACTGGAGTATGCCGACCGCCTGGCGGCGCTCAGCGACGACATTGGCCAGCATATCCTGCCGGTCATGCGTGTCTACGTGGAGAAGCCGCGTACCACGGTGGGCTGGAAGGGGCTGGCCTACGACCCGCACCTGGATGGCAGTGGCGACATGCCTCATGGAGTTGCCCTGTCGCGGGAGTTGATGCATGCGGTAGCCTCGCGCGGCTTGCCGGTAGCGACCGAGCTGCTGCAGCCCATGCTGGCGCCTTACCTGGATGACCTGCTGAGCTGGGTGGCGATTGGCGCGCGGACCACGGAGTCCCAGCTGCACCGGGAGCTGGCCAGTGACCTGACCGCCGCAGTGGGTTTCAAGAATGCCACCAGTGGCGATGTGCAGGTGGCCATCGACGCCATGCAGGCCGCGGCGCACGCCCATCAGCGGTTTGCCATGGACCGCCAGGGGCGCCCCATCATGCAGGAAACCGCCGGTAACCCGCACACCCATGTGGTGTTGCGCGGCGGGCACGGCGAGCCCAATTACCAGGCCCACCACGTGCAGGCGGCCATCGACACGCTGCAGCGTGCGGGGCAGAACCCGCGCCTGATGGTGGACTGCAGCCATGCCAACGCTCGCAAGGATCATCGTCGGCAAAGCGAGGTCATGCGGGAGGTGCTGGCGCAGCGCCAGGCAGGCGAGGCCCGCCTGGTCGCGCTGATGCTGGAGAGCCATCTGTTCGAAGGCAAGCAGCCGCTGAGCCCGGGCCAACTGCGCTATGGCGTCTCGGTCACCGATGCCTGCGTGGGTTGGGAGACCACCGAGCGGCTGCTGAAGAGCGCCGCCGAACAGCTGGCCTGAGCGCGTTGACTGACCTGGTCAGCCCCGTATCATAAGAGGTTCCTTTCGATAACGAGGTTGGCCATGGCCTTTACCCTTGAGCAACACGATCCAGATACCTATCGGCGCAAGGCGCGCATCATCAGCATCATCATGGCAGGGCAGCTGGTGGTGTTCGGCCTGCTGTTCTCCATGCTGCTGACCGCGACTTTCGGCAGCAGCTTCTGGCTGAATGCCCTCGGGGTGCTGCTGGGCCTGTTGGCGACCAGCGCCATGTTTGCCGCCCTGCGTGAGCGGCCCTGGATGGTGGAGATGCGCTATGTCTGGCAGCTCAAGCACCACCTGTCGCGCATCAGCAGCTATCTGCAGCCGCTGCGTCGTGGGGTAGAAGAGGACAATCGTCTGGCGCTGGATATCCTGACCTTTTATCACCAGGGCATGTCGCAACTGGCCGAACTGAACGGCCGCACCACCGATGACGATGCCGAACGGCTGGCCGAAAAGATGCAGGTCAAGGTCCGGCGCGAAGCGCTCGGCTTGCCCGCAGAGGTAACGTCTTTCGATCCGCACGATCTCAGCGCCTTCAAACCGTCATAACGGGAACCTGCCTCATGATCGCCAAGCCCATTACCTTTCGTCCGCTGTTGGCCATGGCCTCGGTGGCCCTGCTGGCAGGCTGTGCCAGTGCCCCACCTGCGGCAGAAACCCCCACCCGCACCACGGTGCATAGCACCGCGCCCTTGTTGCCTTCTGCACTGTTTCCCGGCAGTGCGGAGCAGTTCCAGGCCTGGCATTGCCAGCCTGCTCATCAGGACCTGGTCACCGCCTTGAATGGCGACGAATTACGCTTGTGGTCGCTGCACGGTGCCTGGCGTTTGCCGCAGGCCGTGGTGGCCAGTGGTGCGCGTTATCAGGATGGCGAGATCAGCTTCTGGAACCGTGGCGAGCAGGCCCAGGTAGAGACGCCGCGTGGCCAGTTGCAGTGCCAGCAGGGGTTGGCACGCGCTGCGGCCACCCGTTCGGCACATCCGGGCGTCATGTTCCTGGCGCGAGGCAACGAGCCCGGCTGGAGTATCGAGCTGGCCCATGACGCACCGGTCATGACCTGGACCACGCAGTACGGCAGTGAAACGACCACGCTGCCTTATATGGTCAGCGTCATGGATAACGCCGCGGGTCGTGTGGTGATCGAAAACGCCGATGCCGAGTCGTTTTTCCGGGTAAGGATCGAATCAGGGGCCTGTTTTGACGACATGAAAGGCCAGCCGTACCCAGCCCGTGTCACGGTCAGTATCGGCGGCGAGCAGTACAAGGGGTGTGGCCAGGGCATTGCGCCCTGACCACAATTCTGAGCTTCCCTTCATGCGGGGTCAGCAGCGATAGAGGAAGGGCTCTGCTCGCCATTGAGGATCGACGAAGTCAGTGGCGCAGAGTGCCGAAATATCGCCGCCTGCCCGTGACGCCAGGCGCGCCAGCGTTTCCAGCTCCAGCCCGCGAGGGGTGCTGACCTGTTCGCTGCTCTCCAGCGGTACCCAGCGCTCATCTTCCCGGGTGGCCAGGGTGAAGTTGAAGGGGTGAAAGCCGGGGAACCCGAGGCGAATGTCGGTGGCGATTAGCGTATCGACGCCATCGATCTGGCGGATCTCGTAGCGCAGGAATGGCCCCGTGAACCAGGCCAGGCGCTCCCCTTTGGGGTTGCCAAGGGCCGCGCTTTCCAGTGCCACGTTACGCCGCAAGGGCTCAAGCGTAGGTGTGCGCTGGCGGTCGAACACGCTGATCAGACTCTCGTAGTAGTGATCGTCGTCAATGATCGTGGCGCGCCATAGGGCAATATTGAAGGGGGTGGGCTGCACCATTACCGGCGCCTGCTGCAGGTTGGCCTCGGCCAGGGCGGGGGCCAGGCGCTGCTCGACGTGCCACTTGGCGCCCGCTGCCAGCAGCAGGTAGGCGCTGGACACCGCCAGGCCCACGCGACACGCTTTTTGCACCTTGTGGGTCGAGGCGCCAATCAGCAGGGCCAGCAATAGCGGCAGCGAATAAAGCGGGTCGATGATGAACACGATCGGCCAGGCAGCCGGGGGCACTTCCAGCGGCCAGAACAGCTGAGTGCCGTAGGTGGTCAGGGCGTCCAGCAGCGGGTGGGTGGTGAGGCAGAGGACGTAAAACCACCACCAGTGGCGCAGGTGAACGGGGCGCTGCCGCGTGGCGGGCCAGCGGTAGGCGGTCAGGAGGGCCAGCAGCGTACCCAGCCCCGTCAGCACGAACAGCGAATGGCTGAAGCCACGGTGCTCGGTGACATTGGCCACCGCATCGCCGTAGTCCAGCACCACGTCCAGGTCGGGCAGTGTGCCCAAAAGCGCGCCCACCACGATGGCCTTGCGGCCCCAACGGCGTCCCAATATCGCGCCGCCCACAGCGGCGCCCAATGCCGCCTGTGTAATCGAATCCACTGATGCCTCCCGGGGTCGTCCCGTCTATCGCGTGATGGTGTTAGTATTATACAGATCTTTAGTGATGGTGATGAAATGTCAAAAAAACGTCTAATAATGCCGCTGTTGATGATAGCAGGGCTGGCCGTATCGTTGTCGTCTGCACAGGCCGCTCCCGTGATCGAGGTACACAGTGACCCACACTGCGGCTGTTGCAGCGACTGGGTCAGCCATCTGGAAGAGGCTGGCTTCGAGGTCGACCACCACCGCCATGATGGGGTGCGCGCCATCAAGATAGAGCATGGCGTTACCCCTGAGCTGGCGTCCTGTCATACGGCGCTGGTAGAGGGCTATGTCATCGAGGGCCACGTGCCAGCGGGTGACATTCAGCGCTTGCTGGAGGAGCGCCCGGCTATTGCTGGCCTGGCCGTACCCGGTATGCCGCATGGTTCACCGGGCATGGAAACCGGCAGGGTAGACGACTACGCGGTGCTAGGATTCACCCGCGATGCGCGTCCGCCTGCTATCTTTAGCGAGTATCTTCAACCATAGCAAAGGGTTAGCGCTGACCTACTGGCGCTGCACTTGACCAGAGAGAGACGACTCAATGCAATTTCTACATACCATGGTTCGCGTCCATGACCTGGACGCTTCGCTTCACTTCTATTGCGACCTGCTAGGTCTTAAGGAAGTACGCCGTAAAGAGAACGAGAAAGGGCGTTTTACGCTGATATTCCTGGCTGCGCCGGACGATGAAGAGCGCTCAGCGCGCCTGACGGCGCCCGAGCTGGAACTGACCTACAACTGGGACCCCGAGGAGTACACCGGCGGGCGCAATTTCGGTCACCTGGCTTACCGTGTCGAGAACATCTACGACCTGTGCCAGAAGCTCCAGGACAATGGCGTCACCATCAATCGTCCGCCTCGGGATGGCCATATGGCGTTCGTGAAGTCGCCGGATGGCATCTCCATCGAACTGCTGCAAAAAGGCGATGCCCTGGCACCGCAAGAGCCCTGGGCATCCATGGAGAACAGCGGTAGCTGGTGATTCAGTCGCGGTGGCGCTCCTTGTAGATGTCACCGCTGAATTCCATGTGGAGCTCTACGGTTTCACCGAAGGGGTTGATGGCGCGTAGCTCCACGTGGCGTGACTTGTACTCCACACCGCCCAGCGGCTGATACCCCGCCTGGCTTGCCTGCTCTCGGAAAAAATCATCATCGTTGCGGAGTTCGGTCAACGAGGCATGTGCCACGGGTGCCGAGCGGTCCAGCCGGTTTCCTGCCAACGGGGGCGATGTCATTGGCTCGTCTACTTCTATCAGCGCGTTACCGATCACCAGCCAGCGTGCCTGCATGCGCTGGCCGTCCGGCAGGCCGAAAACCCCGACCTCGTCACCCGGTTGCACCTCGGTGTTGGCACTGCCTTCGGGCCAGGTGTCGATCAACAGCCGCCCGCTGGCATCTTCCAGCACGAAACTGGTGCCGAAACGCTCGCTGACCACGCCTTCGACGTACAGCCCCGCACTTTGTGCCGTGGCAATGGGCGTTGCGGGGGTATCCAGGTCCGGTTGAGCCTGTGCCGGCAGGGCCAGGAGAGCCAGACACAGCGCCCCCAGGCGCATGAGCGGGGCGATGATGGCCGTCGCCTTCACTTGCCAATGGTATAGCAGCATAGTGGTTACCCATGTTATTAACGCAATACGTTCGGCCATTATAGGCCCTGCAAGCTGACGGTAACCTGAACGGCAGCGCTGTTCAGTCAGGGTTAAGGCGATGCTGGCTATAGTAGCAAGCCCCATTTCAGAGTGGTCTTGCAAGGAGTCGCGACGATGATTAAACGCTTCAATCACATACGAGCCCTCATGCTGGGCGCCAGCTGGCTGTTGCTCGGGTTGCCTGCCATGGCCATGGCCCAATTGACCGCCAACGAGGCCATCGACATCGTTCAGCAGCGTTATCAGGGCGAGCTGCTGGATATCGAGGTCAAAAGTGGCCGAGGGTGGGAGAACAGCGACCAGGTATACGAGCTGCGCTTGTTGACCGAGCAGGGCAACGTGCTGAAGATTCGCATCGCCCGTGAGAATGGCCGTTTTCTGGAAATCGATGGCCGGGGTCAAATAGAGGCTCGTCTGCTGCCTGCCTCCGCCTCGGAGGGAACCTGAATCATGCGTATCCTGGTGGTGGAAGACGAGACGCATCTGGCCGAGCAAATGCGTACGGCCCTTGAAGTTAGTGGTTTCGTGGTGGATGTGGTCGGCGACGGCAACGAAGCGGTCTACATGGGCAATCAGGAAAGCTACGATGCGGCAGTGCTCGACCTTGGCCTGCCGGGGCGTGATGGGCTCAGCGTACTGCACGATTGGCGGCACCACGGCCGCACCCTGCCCGTCGTGATTCTGACTGCACGGGATGGCTGGAGTGAAAAGGTCCAGGGGTTTCGGGCAGGCGCGGATGACTATGTCACCAAGCCCTTTCGCATGGAAGAGATCATCATGCGGCTGCGTGCGCTGATCCGCCGGGCGTCAGGTCATGCCGATGTGGTGCTGCGCTGTGGTGAGCTGGAGTATGACTCCCAGCTGGGGGTCTTCAGTTTGTCGGGTCTGCCCCTGAAACTGACGGCCTTCGAAACGCAACTGCTGGTATACCTGATTCATCACGCCGAGAAGGTGGTGAGTCGCACCGAGCTCTCCGAGCATTTGTACTCCTATGACAGTGACCGAGATTACAACTCGCTGGAAGTGATCATCAGTCGGCTGCGCCGCAAGGTCGGGGCCGGGCGTATCGAAACCCTGCGTGGCCAGGGGTATCGGCTGTGTCGTCAGCCATGAATCTCTCCTTGCGGGCTCGTCTGCTGGGGTCTGCGGGGCTATGGAGCGCTCTGGCGCTGATAGCGGTAGGCATCTTCATCTATTGGCTGTTCAAGGCGCATGCCGAACGCACCTTCGATGCACGCCTGGAAGCCAACTTGCTGGGGCTGATGGCGTCGGTGGAGTTCAACGAGCAGGGGCAACTGGTCAAGACTCGCGATGTTGGTGGGCCTCAGTTCGACCGTATCTATTCGGGCTGGTACTGGCAGATTGCCCACGAGGGGGAGGTGCTGATTGCCTCGCGCTCCTTGCTGGATGCCAGCCTGGCCGTGCCGCCCGTCTCGGCAGGTGCCTTTAGCCTGGCTGGGCCCGATAAGGAGCCTTTGCGCGCCAGGGCACGCCAGTTTTCGGCGCCGGGCAGTGGGCCTGGGCTCACCATTACCGTGGCAGGCCCTCAACAGGATATCGACCATGCACTCTCCCAGATCATTCTGCCCTTGGGGGCGTCGCTGGGGGCGCTGGGCATCGGGCTTGGCCTGGCGGTATGGTGGCAAGTGCGCTGGGGATTGACGCCGCTGACGCGGCTGCGGCGCGATCTGTTGGCGGTGCGACAGGGGCGTCGTGATCGACTCGCCCTTGCCACGGTAGAGGAACTCAAGCCGCTGGTGGAGGAGATCAATGCCCTGGTACAGCACAACCGCGAGGTGATTGCCCGCAGCCGACAGCACGTAGGCAACTTGGCCCATGGGCTCAAGACGCCCCTGGCCATGCTGGTCAATACCCTGACCAAAGCGCAGGTCAACGACCCTGTGGTCAGTGAAGCGCTGACCCGTCTTCAGCGGCTGGTAGACCACCATCTGCGTCGCGCTCGTGCGGTAGGCGCCGGTTATCATCTGGGCGAGCGTACCCCTGTGGCCGATACCCTGGAGGGCCTGGTGGTGGTAATGCGCCATGTCTATCCGCAGGTGGCAATCGACGTCCGCTGCGATCCTGAGCTGGCCTTTCGCGGGGAGTCCCAGGACCTGGACGAACTGCTGGGCAATCTGTTGGACAACGCCTGTAAATGGGCGCAGCGCCAGGTAACGGTGGAGGCCCATCTGGAAACCCCCAGCACCCTGCATCTGGTCATCTCGGATGACGGCCCTGGCATGTCGGAGCAACAGCGTGTGAAGGCCGTAGAGCGAGGTGAGCGTTTCGATGAGTCGACGCCTGGCGATGGTCTGGGGTTGGCCATCGTGCAGGACCTGGCTCAGCTCTATGGCGGTCAACTGACCCTGGCTGAGGGCTCGGCGGGGGGACTGAGTGTTCAACTGGTGCTCCCGGCTGCGGAAAGACCGCCCGAAGGCGGCCCTGATGGGGTGAAGCGTTAGTTGAAGAAGCCCATGGTGTAGTGGCGTTTTTCACGGTAGACCTGGCCCGCATAATCGACGTGCAGTTCCACGGCTTCACCGCGACTGTTTTGGGCCAGTACTTCCAGGTGGCGGCCCTTGCTGTCGACGATTCTGGGGCTGGTGTAACCCTGCTGTGCGACCAGCTGGCTGACTTGCGCCATGGGCACCGTGCCCCACTCACCGGCACGCGGCCGCGACTTGCCTGGGCGATGGATGCGCCACTCACGGAAGCTGCCGTCATGTTCGAAGCGTACTTCTACCGGCATGCCATTGGCGGTGGTCTGTACACGAACATGGCTACTCTTGGGCTCTACCCGATAGATGTCACCAAAGCCACGCTCCTGCAACTGAGCCTGCAAGGCGGCGATATTGGCTTGTGGCGCATGCCACTGGCCTCGCGCTCCCTGTGCCATGTGGGGCGCGGGAGAGAACGCAGATGCGCTGCTGAGGGAAGTGCCATCACTGTTGAGCACTTCCTGTGCCTGCAGAGTGCCCTCGAAGCGCTGCCCGGTAACCGTGACGGTGTCTCCTTGGGTCACGTTGGCGCTGGCATGCGGAGATTGGCGAACCAGAACCCGCTCGCCGTTGGCTTCGATGACGAAATCATGGCCGAAGTGCTCTTGTACTTCGCCCTCCAGGGTGCTGAACCCCGGGGTTTGGGCCACGCTGCTCAAGGCCGTGGCGCTGAGTAACAGTGCAAGCGTGGGGGTGATGACGCGACGCGTGAGGCGTGTTTTGAGTGCTGTGTTCATGAGATATCCTCTCTATTGGTCAGCAAGTCTGGTCGGCATGTGCCGGGTTATTGGGCGGGCCACTCGGGAAGACGTTTTTCCCGGTAAACATCGCCGCGGTAGTCCACGTGCAGCAATACCGTCTGCTCATCGGCATTGCTGGCGACCCACTCCATGTGTCGGCCTTTGAACTCCAGCAGCGTGGCATCGAGGTAGCCCTGATCTGCCAGTGAATCGATCACGCTCTCTTGCGCCAGGCTGTCCAGCGTTTCGTCACGGTGGGGGCGGTCATGGCCTGGGCGCTTGATATGCCAGCTCAACAGTTCGCCCTGTTCATCGATGTCGCTGCGCACCTCGAAGCCATCGCTGTTGATGCTGGTGATACGGAACGTGGCGTCGCGGCGCTTCAGCTCCACCATGTCACCGAACGCTCGCTCTGCCAGCAGTTGCTGGATGGCAGCCACGTCTGGCGCACGCACCGATGGGCGCTGAGGTTCGGCGTCCTGGTCACGCTGCTGTGGCGAGCCCACCACGGCCTCGGTGATGGTGTCGCCTTCCAGGCGGCCTTCGATGCGGATTTCGTCACCTACCTGAAAGGTCTGTTCAAGCGCTTCGGCAGGGCGAACCAGCAAACGGCGGTCGCCCTCGTCAATGATGAACAGATCATCGAAGCGCTCGACGATTTCGGCGTTGAGTTCCACGTTCTCCTGCGCGGCCAAGGGGGTGGCGAGCGCCAGGGTGCAGACGGCAGTCAATAGGGTTTTTAAAGGCAGTTGTGGCATGTCGATATCCTCTGATGGTGAAGTGAGGCATGCTTGTGGTGCGCTAGCCCCTCAGGTAACAATGTGAACTTTAAGCAATAGGGGCTGAACCCTGACTAAATCGCTGGTTCAAGTTTGATTCAGGTTAGGCATATCCCATGGAGAGACAGCAGATATGAAATACGATGGCGTGAAGTGGGTACTGGCTGCCTTGGGGGCAGCCATGTTGGTAGGGTGCAGCAGCGCGCCTGAGCAGGAACGAATCGAAGCGCCGCAATCCACGCTGTCGGGGCCGGTCGTCGAGCAGCGCTGGAACCTGCTGCTGGTGGGGACCGATGAGCGTTTGTCGATGCCCAGTACGCCATTTTTCCGCATTGGGCGTGACGGCAAGGTGAGTGGTTCGGATGGCTGCAACCAGTTTACCGGTACGGTCAGCCTGGGAGAGAGTCAGCGCATCGAGTTCGGTGGGCTGGCGTCGACCCGCATGGCCTGCCCGAACATGGAAGATGCCAAGCGGGTCACGGACATGCTGGATAACGCCTACCGCTACCTGATCGACCATGATCGGCTGGTATTCTTCGGCCCGGATAGCCGGGTGCTGGGCGGCTGGCGCAAAGCCAACGGCTAGCAGCGGCAGGGGCGGTGTTAATGCGTGAAGGGCGGATTGAAGCGGGCAATGAAGCGCGCATCGATCCGCTTTTTCCATTCCCATACCCAGCGGCCTGAAAAACCGATGGCGCCTCGACTGGCAATGGCGCGACCGTCCCCTGTGCCAATCAGTGCCAGCACACGCCTGGGGGGCTTCCAGGTGGCCAGCGGGGCGCCGTGGCAAGCGGCTCGCAGGTTGTCGGCCAGCACGGGCCCCATGCGCACTGCGTATACGCCGGCCTTGGGCAGTGGCGGCGTGTGCTGGGCCAGCGTTGCACAGTCTCCCGCCGCAAATATCCCCGAGTGGCCTGTGACTTCGAGGGTCGTGTCCACGCTGATGAACCCCCGTTCGTTGCGGGGCAGCGCGGTTTTCTCGAGCCAAGGCTGGCCCACGGCGCCGGTGGCCCAGAGCACGATATCGGCGTCGATACGCTGGCCTGCTTGCGTATGCACGCCGCCCGCCACCAAGGCGCTGCCCCGTAATCCCGCGTGTACGGCAATATCGGCCCGTTGAAGTGCGCGCAGCACCAGTCTGCGCGGTAGCCAGCCAGCGCCAGGCAGCAGCGAGGGGGACGCGCTGATGATGGCGCCTTTCCATGCTACGTCGGGACGCCGCTGGCGCAGCTGTGCCAGTACGCTCATCAGGGTTTCACAGCCCGCCGCACCGCCCCCCACGCTTACCACGTTCTGCCGTGTGCCGGGAGTCAGCTGGTCGACATCCTCCAGCAGCGCCTGCCAGCGATGGTGCAGAGAACCGAGTGGCCGCATGGCCAGCAGGGCGGGCAGCGTGCGCTCAGCGTTTTCGGGGTGCTGAGGCTGCTGGAGAGTTGCGCCCACGTTGAGCGAGGCCACGTCGAAGGCCACCACATGGCCATCTGCCAAGGTGACCTGGCGTTTCGTGGGGCACAGGGCCACGGCCGGTGAGGCGATGAGTCGAGCCCCCGCCCGCTGGCAGAGCGCGGCGATATCCAGCTGGGTGTCGCGCAGCGTGCACTCCCCCGCAAGCCAGGCAGGCACGCCACCGGAATAGGCGGCAAGTGGACTATCGCTGACCACCGTGAGCGATATCGTCGGGTCCGGGCGCTGGGCAAACGCTTCCAGCACGAAGGCGTGGGCGTGGCCTGCGCCGATGAGTAGCAGCCGCTTGGGTGGGGGCATCGGGAGTGCTCTTTTGTCGAGGGCTGCAGGGCAGCATCAAGGGCAAAGAACGCACCGGTTCTTGCCAGCCTGCTTGGCAAGATAGAGGCCCTGGTCGGCGCGTTCAAGCCATTGCCGAGGCGATTCATGGGCGTGTACCAGCGTGGCTCCCATACTGATCGAGACCGGCGCCGCCACGGCGAAGCGGGCGTTTGCGACGGCTAGCCGTACGCGGTTGGCAAACTGCAAGGTGCCCTCATGGTCGAGCTCCCTGGCCAGAATCATGAACTCTTCGCCGCCCCAGCGGCCAAGGTGGTCTCCCTGACGCAAGGTGCCCTGCACCACTGCGACCAGATCGCGCAACACATCATCGCCTACCGCATGTCCATGAGTGTCATTGATGCACTTGAAATCGTCGATGTCGAACAGAATGAGCGCCATGGTGGTGTGGGTAGGGTCGATACTGTCGAGCACCAGTTCGGTATAGTAACGGTTCCAGCACTGGGTAAGGGCGTCCTTGTGCGCCAGGGTTTCCAGCCATTGATTCGTGGCGACGAGCTGCTGGTTGAGATTGGCGATTTCGATGGCCGTGATGACCGAGGTCAAGTCATCGGCCAGCTCGGCAAGGCTGTGGATCTCGGACGCGAGCCAGTAGCCGACAGGAGTATGCGGGCAGCTCAGTTCGGGCAGCAGTGGCACGGCGTGACGACGACGAAACAGCATCAGCCACGCTGGCTGTGCGTCGGCAACATGAACACTGACGGCAATCCCGCCCGCGCACTCGCCATCGAGCTCGATGGCCTCCGTGTCGTCCAGCGGTGCTGCCAGGGACGCGATGGCCGCTAGAAGCTGGCGCTCAGGGGGGTACTGGCCAAAGCAGGCCAGCTCTTCCTGATAATAGAGCGCTATGCCGACCGCTTGAAAGATGCGACACCAGCTTTGTCCGTGACGTTGAACGAGATGGTCGATACTGCGTGTGTGCTGCATGTCTTTGAGAATCGAGCGTCTTCGCCGCCTCAGGCGTATACGCCGCTGCGTTGCATTGGCGGCCTTCAAAAGACGCAGGCGCTGGCTGGCAAGGTCGATTAAGAGCGTCAGCCACTGGGTTTGCTCATGAGTATCCGGCGTTGGATAAGCCACATAGCCCCAGGTGCCGAACTCGCCTTTGATGTCGCGATAGTCCAGCCCGAGCGTGGACAAAGAGGCGAGCGAGGTGATGAGCCGCAGCGCATGGGGGGCTGCCTGTTGGCCAGCAGGCGAAAGATAGTAGGTCAGGTGCAGTGCTTTGGCGTCGTGAAGACGGTACAGGGCGATGGGCTGCTGACGGTTGATATGGTAAAGCGTGCTGGCCAGCCCCTTCAGCAGCGTATCCGGGTCGGGTGCCGAACCAAGGGTCGATAACGCACGGTGCAGATAACTCGGTTCAGGAAGATAAGGCGTCTGGCTCATCCTGGCAGACTCCTGGCGCGCTAGTGGCCGTCTTGCGTATCTGTGGGGTGCGTGGGGGTGCATGCACGGTGTAGTTTAATTCGGAATTGAAGTAATGATTCAATCAGAAGGTTAACCGTTATTCAACTCTTATTGAAGAATCACTTCACATTGGCGGCATGAATGAAAAAAGCATGTTTGCCGAGCGTTTGATAGCCGCCATGCAAGCGGCAGGGTACGAAGCCCGACCCTCCGTTCTGGAGCGTGAATTCAATCTGCGCTATTGGGGAAAACCCATCACCTTCCAGGCGGTCAGGCGCTGGTTGCGGGGAGACTCGTTTCCAAGCCAGGAAAAGCTGCTGGTCCTGGCCCAGTGGTTGTCCGTCTCTCCGCACTATTTGCGTTACGGCGCGGCTGAGGTGGCGGGTGTCAAGGAGCCCGCCGCCGCCTGGCAGGTATCCCCCGATGCCGATGAGCTGAGGCTATTGGACCTGTATCGCCAGTTACCACAGGCACAGCGGAAACTGGTGCGCGACATCATGGAAAACTTCGTAAACGACCCTCAACGCCCCTGACCCATCGCACCCAGGCGCCCCTGCCCACGTTGGTCAATCGCCACGGCGCCAGTGAAAGTAGCGGTTCAACCAGGCCAGCACACGCTCGGGTTTGTGCGCGTTCTTCCATAGGCCTGCGGTGGCCTTGGCCGCTTCGCCCAGGGTAGGGTAGGGGTGAATGGTGCCGAGCAGCTTGTTCAGCCCCAACCCGTGTTTCATGGCCAGTGTGAACTCGCCCAGCCACTCGCCAGCGTTTTCCGCCACGATGGTGGCGCCCAGAATCTTGTCCTTGCCGGGCACGGTCAACACCTTGATGAAGCCTTCGGTAGCACCTTCGGCAATGGCGCGGTCGCTGTCGCGCATGGCGTAGCGGGTCACTTCGTAGGCAATGCCTTTGGCGGTGGCCTCTTTTTCATTCAGCCCCACCCGCGCCACTTCCGGCTGTACGTAGGTCACGGCGGGCATGAAACGGTAATCCACGGCGAAGCTTTTCAGCTCGCCAAACAGGGCGTTGACGGCGGCGTGCCAGGCCTGATGCGCCGCCGCATGGGTCAGCTGATAGGGGCCTGCCAGATCACCGCAGGCCCAGATGTTGGGCACCCGGGTTTGCAGCCGCTCGTTGAGGGCCAGGGTGCCGGCCTGGGTCGTACTGATGCCCAGTGTTTCCAGCCCCAAGCCTTCCACGTTGGCCTGACGCCCCGCGCTGACCAGCAGATAATCGAACGCCAGCGTCAAACGCTCCCCCTGGTGTTCGATGACGAGCTGGTGCGCACCGTCTGCCTGGCTGACTTCCAGCGCAGTGGCGCCCGTCATCACCGTCACGCCTTCCCCGGAGAGCGTGCCTGCCACATGCTCGCCTACCTCGCTATCTTCCCGGCCCAACAGCTGGGGCGCACCTTCAACCAGGGTGACCTGACTGCCCAGCCGAGCAAAGCTTTGGCTGAGTTCGCAGCCAATGGCGCCGCCGCCCAGCACCACCAGGCGCTTGGGCAGCTCGGTGAGCGCCCACAGGTTTTCCGAGGTGAGCAGCGGCGCGTGCTCGATGCCGGGCAGCGGCGGCACCCGTGGGCGAGCCCCCGTGGCCAGCACGATATGGCGCGCGGTGAGCGTGGTGTCCCCCACGCGTACTTGCCAGGGCGTGACGAGCCGGGCGTGGTCCTGATACACCGTGACCCCCAGCCCGGTATAGCGCTCGACGCTGTCGTGGGGCTCGATGTCGGCAATGGCTTGATGGACATGGCCCATCACTTTGGCGAAGTCCACCTCGGGGGCACTGGCGCTGACGCCAAACCGATGGGCGGTGCGAATCTCGTGGGCCGCCCGTGCCGCCCGTATCAGCGCTTTGGAAGGCACGCAGCCGGTATTCAGGCAGTCGCCGCCCATCTTGTGCTTTTCAACGAGGGCTACCTTGGCGTTGACGGCGCTGGCGATGTAGCTGGTGACCAGCCCCGCCGAGCCACCGCCGATCACCACAATGTCGTAGTCGAAGCGCTCAGGCCGGGTAAAGCCCTTATAAGCCTTTCGCGTTTGCACGGCAGCGGCAATACGCCTGGCCAGCCAGGGAAACACCGCCAGCAGTGCAAACGAAGCCAGCAGCCCCGGCGAGACGATTCCCCCCAGGTTCTCCAGCTCACCCAGCTGGCCGCCCGCGTTCACATAGACGGCCGTGCCCGGCAGCATGCCCAGCTGGCTCACCCAGTAAAACGTGGTGAGCTTGATCCGCGTGAGTCCCATGACCAGATTGATCATGAAAAACGGGAAGATCGGCACCAGGCGCAGCGTGAAAAGATAGAACGCGCCGTCCTTCTCCACGCCCCGGTTGACCGTCTCGAACTGGCGGGGAAAGCGCTTTTCAATCGGCCCACGAAACAAGAAGCGCGAGAGCAGGAACGCCAGGGTGGCCCCCAGAGTGCTGGCAAAGGAGATGATCAGCAGCCCCCAGCCCAGGCCAAACAGTGCCCCGCCCAGTAGCGTCAACAAGGCTGCGCCGGGCAAGGAGAGCGCCGTCATCACCACATACACCGCGAAGAAGAGACCCGCCACTTGCCAGGGAGACTGCTGGAACGCTGCCTGAAACTGGCTGCGGTAGGCCTGCAAGGTCTCCAGGGTAAAGAAGGTGTGGGCGCCACTGACGTAAAAGCCCAGTATGGCCAACAGCAGCAGGATGATGAGCAGCAGACGCTGACGATTCATGGCAGGCTCCGGCAGAGGAAGAGGTGATGGTCAGTGACGATACGCGAGAGTGCCTTACACACTCGCTTGATGAAGTTGTTGCCAGCGAAACCAGTCTTCGGGGCGGTCGATGTCCCACATGGTGTCGGGGTAGGCGGCCTCCAGGCCCAGCGCGGCAAGGCGCTCGCGGGTCACGCTCAGCACCTGCTCGGTGCCCCAGGGAATCGCCGTGAACAGCTCGGGGTAGTCCTGTTGGCTGCCAATCAGCCCGTAGCCGCCATCTTCGGCGGGCAGAATGACCACATCGAAGGTGGCCAGGGCTGCTTGGCAGCGTCGCAGCATGGCCACGCTGATGCTGGGGCAGTCGGTGCCCATGACCATGGCCGGGTAGCCTGACGTGTGATTCAGTGCCCGACGAACGCGCATGCCCACGTCGCCAGGCTGCTGGGCAGCCAGGGCAATGCCATGCTGCGCCTGCAGCTCCAGAAACAGCGGGTGATTATGCTCCAGCGAGGTCCAGAGCGTGACCTGGCTCGCCCCAAGGGCTTCGCAGGCCGTGGCCACGCAGTGGCGCACCATGGTGGCATGGGCATCGGCGGCCCCCTGAGGGCCCAAAGCGGGGATCAACCGGGTCTTGGCGTGGCCAGGCAGTGGGGCCTTGGCCAACAGGTGCAAGTGGGCAGGCAGCGAGTCAACGGGCATCACGGTACTCCTTGGCCAGTTGCGTGGCACTGACGCCACGCCAGTAGCGGTAGCGCAGCCGCCACATCAGGCAGATGGTTGTCCAGGCGCCCTGCTGGTCCCAGCGCCTGCCCGAGCTTACCACTTTATGGGGCAGACAGGCGGGCGGTGAGTACGCCTTCAGGCGCTTGCTGAGTTCGATATCTTCCATCAGCGGCTGGTCGGGAAAGTCGCCCAGCGCAAAAAACGTCTCACGACGCACGAACAGCCCCTGGTCGCCGGTGGCGATGCCGCTGAGCCGAGAGCGTCGGTTCATCAGCGCGGCGACGAGCGGCAGCCAGCGGCTTTGCCCTGCCAGACGAATGTCAAAGCGCCCCCAGTGGCGGTGCAGCAGCGCCTGGCAAAGCGCATCGATGGCCCGGGGTTCATGGCCCTGGGGCAGGTGGGTGTCGGCGTGCAGGAACAGTAGCAGGGGCGCTTGCGCCTGCCGGGCGCCCAGGTTCATTTGCCGCGCTCTGCCCGGCGGGCTTTCGAGCACCGCGTCGGCCAGCGGGGTGGCGAGTGCCACGCTGGCGTCGCGACTGCCGCCATCCACCACCAGCACTTCGACGCCTTGCGAGCGTAGCGGTTGCAGGCGCATCAGCGTGGCGTGAATGCTCGCCGCTTCGTTGAGCATCGGGATGATGAGCGTCACCCTGGGAAGCCCAGGGCCGTGGTCAGTCGAGGACAAGCACGTCGCCTCCCGCTGCCGAGGCGTCGGCCTCGTCGTGGGTGACCAGCAGGGTCGGTAGCCCGGCGTCGCGGAGCTGCCCGAACACCAGCGCACGCATTTCCTGGCGCAGCGCCGTGTCCAGTTTGGAAAACGGCTCGTCCAGCAATACGGCCCGGGGCTGGGAGAGCAGCAAGCGCATCAGCGCGACCCGGGCTTGCTGCCCGCCGGAAAGGGTGGTCGGGTCACGTGCTTCGTAACCGGCCAGCCCGACCTGAGCCAGCGCATGGGCCACCTGAGCCTGGGGTTGCGGGCTGCGCCTGGGCAGGCCAAAGCGCAGGTTGCCCGCCACGCTAAGGTGGGGGAACAGCAGCGGGTCCTGAAACAGCAGGCCGATACCGCGCCGCTCTGCTGGCAGGGGGGAGAGCTCGCGCTCGCCCAGCCATAGACGGCCTTCGGCACGAAAGGGGGCGGCGAGAAAACCGGCCAGCAAGGCCAGCAGGGTCGATTTGCCCGAGCCGGAAGGCCCCATGACGGTCAGCACGTCGCCGGGGGCGATGGTGGCTTCGACGTGGAGCAGTTCGCGCTCGGCCAGGAAAATGCGCACCTGTTCCAGGGTCAGGGCATGTCGAGCGGTGTTCATTACCGGGCTCCTTCATTGGACGAGACGCTGCGGGGCACTCCCAGCCAGCGGGGGATCGCCAGCGCCAGCATGAAACCCGCCAGCGGCAGAACGGCCTGCACCAGCGCCCAGACGCCAATCAAACGTCGATTGCCGCCGGAGGCGAGGGCGACCGCCTCGGTGGTCACGGTGGAAACCCTGCCCGCCCCCAGCAGCTGCGTGGGCAGGTACTGGCTGATGCTCACGGCCAACCCGACGGCCAGCGACGTCAGCAGCGGGGCAAGCAGCAGCGGCAACCGCACCCGCCAAAACGCGCGGTTGGGCGTGACACCCAGCGACTGTGCCATGTGAATCCAGCGCGGGTCTAGCTGGCGATAGGCTTCCGCCAACGACAGGTAAAGATAGGGCAGCACGAACAGCAAATGGCCCACCATCACCAATGCCAGCTGCGGGCGAATCCCGAGGCTTTCCGCCGCCACGATCAAGCCAAACAGAAACGCAATCTGCGGCACCAGTAACGGCAGGTACAGCAGCCACAGGGCACGGGAAGGACGAATCTGTTGGCGCTGCTCATGCTCCAGCGCTGCGACCACCAGTAGCGCCGCCACCCCCGTGGAGACCACCGCAATGGCCAGGGTCGTCCGCAGGGGGCCTGCGAGTTGAGGGGCGCTGCGCTGCCAGTGGTCCAGGGTCAACGCTTGCGGGAACAGCTCAGGAAAGCGCCAGAAACCGGCCACCGAAAATAGCGCAAGCCCCGCCAGGGCTGCCAGGGCGGCGACGGTTACCAGAGTCAGGCCGCCTCGGCCCGCAATCTTCACTGCCGTGGCGCCGCGCTGGCGGCTGCCGTTGACGAGCCAGCCCCGGCTTGACCAGCGCACACCCTGCTCCATGAGCCACCAGAGCAGCAGGGCCAGCACCGTGACCCCCAGTTGCAGCACGGCCGCAGCAGAGGCCATCAGGCGGCGGGTGATGTCCGGGTCGTTGAACCAGCCCAGAATCGACACGCTGAGGGTCGGCGGCAGGCGCGGGCCCAGAATCAGCGCCATATCCACCACCGAGGTGGCGTAGGCGATCACCGCGTAGACCGGCAGCCGAATCAGCGGGTAGAGCGAGGGCAGCACCACCTTCAACCAGCCGATTACCGGGGTATAGCCCAGCGACCGGGCAAGCCGAAGCCGCTTTTCGGGCTGCAGCTGGGGCAGCGCTGCCAGGCTCATCAGCAGCAGGAAGGGCGCTTCCTTGAGCACCAGGCCAAGGGTCAAGGCCACCCCCCAGGGGTCATTGACCACCAGCGCGTCTGGCGGGCTCTCCCAGCCGGTCAGCCAGGGCGAGAAGAGCCGCGCCGTCAGGCCGGACGGGGCGATCAGGAAGGCAAAGCCAAAGGCCACCGCCGCATGGGGAATCGACAGCAGCGGCGACACCCATCGCCGCAGGCTGCGGTCCAGCCAGGTGCCCTGGCTGGCGGCCAGAAACAGCACCACCACCAGCAGCGCCAGGGCAGTGCTGGCCAGGCCGCTGAACAGGCTGACCAGCACCGAGCGGCCCAGCCCCGGCTGGGCCAGCAGCTGCTGCCAGGGGGCGAGGCTCAGCTGCTCGTGACCAATGACCGGCAGATAGCCAAAGGCGGGCAGCAGCACCATGGCCAGCCCTGCCGTCACCGGCAGGACCAGCAGCGCCACGAGGGTGATGGGCGCCAGCCGCAGCATCATGAACGAAAGGCCATGCTCAGTTGACGCCGTAGCGCTCGAGCCAGGCGGCTTGCAGGGCGGTCATCCAGCTGGGGTGGGGCTCGGCGAGGGTATTGGAGAGGGCGTCGGCAGGCAGAGCCGAAGGATGGTGGTCGCCCTCTTGGAACAGTGCCTGTTGCGCGTCGCTGAGCTGGTCGATGGCCAGCACGCTGCGGTCGCCCCACATGCTCAGCGACTGCTTCTGCGCTTGCGCCTCCGGAGAGAGCAGGAAGTTGGCCAGCGCCATGGCGCCCGCCTTGTGGGGCGAGTTATAGGGAATCGCCACAAAGTGGACGTTGCCCAGGGTGCCCCCTTCCAGTACATAGCTGCGCACGCTGTCCGGCAACTCGTACTCCATCACGGCCACGGCGGCATCGGTGGGGTAAAAGGAGAAGGCCAGGCTGATCTCGCCATCGCTCATCAGCGTGCGCAGGTTGGGGCCGGATGCAGGGAAGCTGCGGCCGCTGCGCCACAGGTGGGGGTGCAGCGCATCCAGGTAGGCCCATAGCGGGGCCGTGATGGCCTCGAAATCCGCGTTTTCGACAGGCTGATAGAGCGCCTCGTCTTGTTCCGTCAGTTCGATCAGCGCCTGCTTCAGGAAGGTACTGCCGGTGAAGTCGGGGATGCGCGGATAGCTGAACTGGCCGGGGTTATGCTGCGCCCAATCCAGCAAAGCTTCGATGCTCTGGGGAGGCGTGTCGATGTGGGCGCTGTCGTAGAAGAAGGTGATTTGTGCCTTGCCCCAGGGGGACTCATAGCCTTCGGTGGGCAGCGTGAAGTCCGTCACTACCTCGGGGTTGTCGTCGGGGTGGGTGAGGGCGAAATGGGGCAGCGAGTCGGCAAAGGGGCCGAACAGCAGGTCCTGGGCGCGCATGGCGGCAAAGTTCTCACCGTTGATCCAGATCAGGTCGATGCTGCCATCGTCGTGATTTCCCGCCTGCTTTTCTCCCAGTACCCGTGCCACGGCGCTGCTGGTGTCATCGAGCTTGACGTGCTCGACGCGCACGCCGTAGGTGGTGCGCATCTGCCCGGCGACCCAGTCGATGTAGCGATTGGTGCGGTCATCGCCACCCCAGGCGTTCCAGTACACGGTCTGGCCTTCGGCATCGGCCAGGACGCTTTCCCAGTCCTGAGCATGCGGCTGAGCGTTCAAGGGCAGAGCCAGCGAGGCGATGGCGAGCGTGGTGGCGAACAGTGCGCCGTGAGATACGCGTAATGACATTATTCACCTCTTAATCAATATTTTACAAAGCTGTTTGCAGACGTTGTAGCTCGCCATGGACATGATCGATGATCGGCAACGAAAGATAATGGTTCACGCGTTCGCGGACATGCTCGATGACTGCGGGATTGGTCAACTCTGCCGACCAGTCCTCTCCCTGACGGGAGCCATCCTGACGCTTCAGGTGCTGCCCACGCCACTTGGCACACCAGGTCAGTGACCAGAGCCAGGTCGCTCGACGGCAGGCGATCAAATGGGTGGCGCTGGGCCCTGTCTGGCCATGGGTATGGTGCATCTGCTGGCGCCAGCGTCGATAAAAGGCGACCACGTCATCCAGTTCCAGTACCGCATGGCTGTGAATGTCCCACGTGGTGGAGGTATACAGCGAAGTGTGGGCCAGGTCGATGCCGGGCAGTCCGTAGCGGCACTTTTCCAGGTCGACCAGGACTGCCTTGCCCGTCTCCGTCACGATGAAATTGCCAGGGTGGGTATCGAAACTGATCAACGTGGGGGTGGCGTCCTCCAGGGCTTTGGGCAGCAAATCCAGCTCCTGCTGAATACGCAGATGAACACTACGGGAGAGCTGTGCCTCGTCCAGCCAGGCTGCCTGCTGGTGAACTTCATCGATCATGGCTTGCCAGGGCGATACCGGGGCAAGCAGAGGCGCGTGCTGCTGAGGCTGCGGCTGGCAGTGCAGGCTGGCCAGCGCATCGGCAATGGCGGGCAAGTCGTGAGGTAACGTCGCCAGCTTCCCTGCAATGGCATCCACCAGTAAGGCGCCTCGGGACAGTGCCTGGGTTGGTGGCAGCACATGGTGCAGGCGAGGTGTATGGCCACCCTGGCTGGCACGCTCATAGCAGGCGGCCTGGTAGTCCAGGTTTTCCTTGGGCGGCAAGTTCATCTGGCTCTGCTTGGGCAGCCTGGCGACCCAGTCGCCCCCCGCGCGGTGAATCCAGACATGGTCATGGGCCAGGCCGGTGTCGGCCATGGGGGAGAGCGATTGATAGTCGATCCCTTCGCGCTGCAAGGTCGCCGCCAACGCTTGCAGGCGTAGCTCTGAAAGAGTGGACATAGTCGTCATTCTGCCTGGTTGAGGCCATGGTGAAGCCGATGGATGAAGTGGTCACCGATGACGCTTGGTGTTTGTCATGGTGAATACCTTACACTGTTCATCCTGAAAAAAGATGACGACCGTGATGATGAATTTTCAGGGGCGCTGACCAAAACGGCACCCCAGCGGGTGCCGTCGCGTCGTGCATCAGCGGTGCAGCGTTACATGGCCGCAATCTTGGCCTGCTGCTCTTCCAGCAGCTGCCGAGTGGCCTGGAACTCGGCGAGTTTTGCCCGCTCCTTTTCCACCACCGCCACGGGGGCCTTGGCAATGAAGCCATCGTTGCCCAGCTTCTTCTCGATGCCGCCAATCAGCTTGTCCTGCTTGTCGATCTCCTTGGCAAGGCGGGCAAGCTCGGCGTCCTTGTCGATCAGGTCGGCCATGGGCACCAGCACTTCCATATCACCGACGAGCTGGGTGGCCGAGAGCGGCGCTTCATCCGGGTTGGCCAGCCACGTGACGCTTTCCAGTTTGGCCAGCTTGGCCAGGAAGCGGCGGTTCTGGTCCAGGCGTTCGGCGTCTTCCGGCTGGCCTTTGGTCAGCAGCACGTCCAGCGGCTTGCCGGGGGCAATGTTCATTTCGGCGCGGATGTTGCGCACCGCGATGATCACGCCCTTCAGCCACTCGATATCCCGGGTGGCCTGCTCGTCGATCTTGCTCTCGTCGGCTTCTGGCCATGCCTGATGCATGATGGACGCGCCCTCGCCCATGTAGGTGCCCGCCAGAGGGGCGACCCGCTGCCAGATCTCTTCCGAGATGTAGGGCATCATCGGATGGGCCAGGCGCAGGATGGTTTCGAGCACCCGCACCAGGGTGCGGCGCGTGCCGCGCTTACGCTTCACTAGCGCTGCCGCTTGCGACGTCCTGTCTCCCGAGGCATTGGTACTTCCCTGTACGTCATCTTCCCACAGCACCGGCTTGGAAAGCTCGAGGTACCAATCGCAGTACTCGTTCCAGACGAACTCGTAAAGCGCTTGGGAGGCGTGGTCGAAGCGGTACTCGTCCATCGCCTTGGTGACCTGCGCTTCGGTTTTCTGCAGCTGGGAAATGATCCAGCGGTCGGCCAGCGAGAGCTCTACTTCCTCGCCCTGGTTGCCGCAGTCTTCGCCTTCGGCGTTCATTAGCACGTAGCGCGAGGCGTTCCACAGCTTGTTGCAGAAGTTGCGGTAGCCATCCAGACGGTTCATGTCGAACTTGATATCGCGCCCGGTGGTGGCCTGTGAGAGGAAGGTAAAGCGCAGCGCATCGGTGCCGTGGGGCTCGATGCCCTCCTTGAACTCCTCTTTGGTGGCTTTGGCAATCGCCTTGGCTTTTTGGGGCTGCATCATGTTGCCGGTGCGTTTTTCCAGCAGCGCATCCAGGGTGATGCCGTCGATCAGGTCGATGGGGTCGAGCACGTTGCCCTTGGACTTGGACATCTTCTGGCCCTGGCCGTCGCGCACCAGGCCGTGGACGTAGACGGTCTTGAAGGGGACTTCGCCGGTGAATTTCAGCGTCATCATGATCATCCGGGCGACCCAGAAGAAGATGATGTCGAAACCGGTGACCAGCACGCTGGAGGGGTGGAAGGTGTCCAGCTCCGGGGTTTTTTCCGGCCAGCCTAGGGTGCCAAAAGTCCACAGGCCCGAGCTGAACCAGGTGTCCAGCACGTCTTCGTCCTGGGTCAGTACGACGTCAGCGCCGAGGCCATGCTTCTCGCGGGCTTCCTCTTCAGTTCGAGCCACGTACACATTGCCGTCGGCGTCGTACCAGGCAGGAATGCGGTGGCCCCACCACAGCTGGCGGGAGATACACCAGTCCTGCAGGTCGCGCATCCAGGCGAAATACATGTTTTCGTAGTTCTTGGGCACGAATTGGATGTCGCCATTCTCTACCGCCGCGATGGCGGGCTTGGCCAGGCTTTCCACCGCCACGAACCACTGGTCGGTGAGCAGCGGCTCGATGACATCGCCGGAGCGGTCGCCGTAGGGCAGCGTGTTATTGACGCTTTCCACTTGCTCCAGCAGGCCGAGCGCGTCCATGTCCGCAACGATCTGCTTGCGTGCCTCGAAACGGTCCAGGCCTGCGTATTTGGCCGGCAGGCTGGCGTCTTCATCGGGCTGCGGTTGACCTTTCAGGTCGAAGATTTCCGCCTGCTCCAGAATCGTCGCATCTTTGGTGAAGACGTTGATCAGCAGGTGGTTCTGGCGCTTGCCGACTTCGTAGTCGTTGAAGTCGTGGGCCGGGGTGATCTTCACGCAGCCAGAGCCTTTCTCCATGTCGGCGTGCTCGTCGGCCACGATGGGAATGCGGCGGCCCACCAGCGGCAGCTCGATGAACTTGCCGACCAGCGATGCATAGCGCGGGTCTTCCGGGTTCACGGCCACGCCGGTGTCGCCCAGCAGGGTTTCCGGGCGGGTAGTGGCGACCACCACGTAATCCTTGCCGTCGTCGGTTTTGACGCCATCGGCCAGCGGGTAGCGGAAGTGCCAGAAGCTGCCCTGCTGCTCCTTGTTTTCGACTTCCAGGTCGGAAATGGCGGTGTGCAGGGTCGGATCCCAGTTCACCAGCCGCTTGCCGCGATAGATCAGGCCCTCTTCATGCAGGCGCACGAAGACTTCCTGAACCGCCTTGTAGAAGCCGTCGTCCATGGTGAAACGCTCACGGCTCCAGTCGACGCTGGCGCCCATGCGGCGCAGCTGGCGGGTAATGTGGCCGCCAGACTCCTCCTTCCACTCCCACACCTTGTCGATGAAGGCATCCCGGCCAAGGTCATGGCGGGTCTTGCCTTCTTCTACGGCGATCTTGCGCTCCACCAGCATTTGCGTGGCGATACCCGCGTGGTCGGTGCCTACCTGCCACAGAGTGTTGTTGCCCTGCATTCGTTTCCAGCGCGTCAGGGTATCCATGATGGTGTCCTGGAACGCGTGGCCCATGTGCAGGCTGCCGGTGACGTTGGGCGGCGGAATCATGATCGAGAATGGTTGGCCATGGCCCGATGGCGCGAAGCGATTGTCGGCTTCCCAGCGCTCGTACCAGCGGGTTTCGATCTGTTCGGGTTGGTAGGTCTTATCCATGGAGTCACTCACAGCAGAGACGCCCCGCTTGGCGAGGTATCGAATTCATAGGTCAAGGATGCAAAATGGCGACAAGTATAGCGCGACTCGCCTGGGGGCGTCAGGGGGAGGGCGGTATCCTCCCCTGGTTTAATCCCTCAGCGCACGGTCGCGGACCTTGACGACGGGCTCCATCAGGTAGTCCAGCACGCTGCGCTTGCCGCTGAGAATGTCGATTTCGGCCACCATGCCCGGAATGATCGACAGCGGCTGGTTGTCGGCATCGTACAGATAGCCTTCGGTGCGCACTTCGACCGGGTACATCAGCTCCCCCGTTTCCGGCATTTGCACGGCATCGGCAGCAATGGTCACCAGCTCGCCGTCGAGACCGCCGTAGCGGGCGAAGTCATAGGCAGTGAGCTTTACCTTGACCGGCTGCCCGGGGTATAGAAATGCGATATCGGAAGGCCTGATGTGGGCCTCCACCAACAGCGCATCGTCGGCTGGGACGACTTCGATGAGCGGCTCGCCGGGGCGGGCCACGCCGCCAACCGTGCTGATGTGCACCTGATTGACCACACCGGCCACCGGCGAGCGAATCGTGGTGCGTGCCACCTGGTCGGCACGGCCGGGCAGCGTTTTTTCCAGCTCGGCGACCTGCGAGGTGGCTTCGGCCAGTTGCGCCAACGCATCGGCTTCGAATGCGTTGCGCGCCGCCACCTTGCGGTCCTCGATTTCGGCAATGGAGGCTTCGGCCCTGGCCACGGCGCTCTGCTGGCGAGCCACGTCACCGCGCAGCTCGTTGAGGGTTTGTCTTACCCGCAGCAGGGAGGTCTCAGGCTCGATGCCGCGCTGGGCCAGTGGCTGAATGATCGCCAGCTCCTGCTCGGCGAGCTGGACACCGGTTCGGGCCGTGCTCAGCGCCGCTTCCAGCTCGGCTTTCTCCTGGCGGCGCTGATAGCCTTGTTGTTCCAGTACCTGCAGCTCGGCCCCCAGCTCGAGCTGGCGACCATGGAACAGGCGCGTTTCGCTGGCCGCGACGCTGGGCGCGCCCTGGCTCAATGCCTCATCCAGTGCCAGCGGCACCTGATTGATTTCGGCTTCGAGCCGCTGTAGGCGCAGTTGCAGTGACCGCAGGCGCTGCAGGCTCTCTTCGTAGTCCCCTTCCAGCGTGCCGCCGCTCAGGGTCATGAGCGTATCTCCTTGGGCCACCACATCGCCACGGCGCACGTTGATTTCCGTGACGACGCCGCCTTCCAGGCTTTCGACGACCTGCAGGCTGCGCGAGGGCACGACCTTGCCTTGACCACGCGTGACCTCGTCGACCTCCGTGAGGTAGGCCCAGATGAAGCCCACCACCAAAAAGCCGATGATGGTCATCAGCAACAGGCTGCTACCCATGGACCGCCTGACGCGGCCGTGACGCACGAAATGTTCGAAATCCAACGGAGAGTGCGACTGGCTCACGGGGCTGTTCCTTCACGCGTACGAGTGGGGGAGGCTTCTACCGGGCGCATCACGCTGGCCTTGGGGCCGTCGGCGATGATGCGGCCCTGGTCGAGAATCACCACGCGGTCGACCAGCTCCAGCAAGCTTGTCCGGTGGGTCACCACCACCAGCGTCTGATGCGTGCTGGCGGCCTTGAGCCGTGCGATGACCTCTTTTTCGGTCTGGATATCCATGGCGCTGGTAGGCTCGTCCATCAGCAGGATAGGTGGCGCCCCCAGCAGCGCGCGCGCCAGGCAGATCAGCTGCCGCTGGCCGCCGGATAACCCCTCTCCGCGTTCGCCAATGGGCATGTCATAGCCCTTCGGGTGACGGGCAATGAAGTCGTGGGCTCCCGCCAGCCTGGCAGCGTTCAGGATCTGTTCGTCGGTCGGGTGGTGTGCACCGATGGCGATGTTCTGACGTACCGTGCCGGAAAAGAGCCAGGCTTCCTGCAGGACACTGCCGATGTTGTGACGCAGATCCGCAGGGTCGATTTGCCTCAGGTCCGTGTCGTCCACCAGAACGGCGCCCTGCTCAGGCGGATAAATCCCCAGCAGCAGTCGCGCCAGGGTGCTTTTTCCAGAACCGACACGACCCAGCAAGGCGACCTTTTCGCCGGGATGGATGGTCAGGTTGATATTGACCAGCGCGGCGGTGGTCTGCTCGGGGTAGCGAAAGCTGACATCCTGCAGGCACAGCTTGCCGTCAAGCGAGGGGCGGCTCAAATAGTGGCGCCCGGCGGGGCGCTCGGATGGCATGCTCATGAGCTGGTCGAGGGCTCGGTACGAGGTGCGAGCCTGATTGATGCGCGTCATGGTCTGGGCCAGCTGGGCCAGCGGCGCGAGGGCACGGCCAGTGAGAATGACACAGGCAATCATGGCACCCATGGAAATCACCCCATCCCCGACCAGGAACACGCCATAGACGACGATGCTTACCTGGGCGGCCTGCTGCGCCAGGGCCGTGGCGTTGAGCGCAAACTGCTGAATGGCGCGACCTTGACGGCCCACCTTCGATTGCTGCTGAACGCTCTCTTCCCAGCGCTGGCGAATCATCGGGGCCGCACCGCTGGCCTTGATGGTTTCAAGACCCGCCACGGCTTCGATCAATACCCCCTGCTTGGAGCGGCTCTCTTCGAAGGCCTGCCCGGACAGCCGCTTGAGGAAGGGCTGCACGGCCACGCCAATCAGCAGCACCAGCGGGACCGCCACCAGTGGCACGATGGCCAAGGGGCCGCCAATCAAGTAGATGACGCCGACGAAGAGCAGTATGAACGGCAGGTCCACCACGGCCACGAGGGAGGCAGAGGCGAAGAAATCGCGCAGGGTTTCGAACTCCCGCAACGTATTGGCAAAGCCGCCGGTGGAGCCCCGCTTGGCGCTCATCTGCAGGTTGAGGACGTGATCGAAGATACGTCGCCCCATGCGCAGGTCCGCTTCCTGGCCTGCCCGCTCGATGAACAGCTGGCGCAAGGTCTTGACGGCAAAGTCGAAGACCAGCGCAATGCTCACCCCTATGGTGAGCGCGACCAGCGATTCGATGGCCTCGTTGGGCAGCACGCGGTCGTACACCACCATGATGAACAGCGAGGTCGCCAGGCCGAGAAAGTTGGTCAGGGCGGCGGCGATCACCACTTGGGTATACACCCAGCGGTTGTTCGTGAGGGCGCTCCAGAACCAGTGGCCGCCCTGTATCTCGGGGGCCTGATTGAGCGCGACGGGACGATAGCGGGCGCGCACGGCGATCACATGGCCGATATATTCGGCCTGCAGCGCTGCCAGGGTGGTCTCCACCGGCTGGTCACCCAGGGCCGGGTCGTAAAGCGCAAACCGCTGCTGATCGATACGCCCGATGATCACCACGGCGCGGCCATGCTGGAGCAGGGCAACGGCTGGCAGCAGCGAGTTACCCAGCGTTTCCAGACCGTGCTCGCCCAGCGCCGCCACCATGCCATGGCGCTCGGCGGCGTCGATGAAGCCATCGGGGGTCATGGCGGTCTCGTTGCCAACGCGATGCGCCCGTACGGCTGCTGCCGACACCGGCAGCTCCAGATGCGAAGCGACAAACGTCAGGCATTGTTCAAGGGCGTCGGAGCGCGAATCAGCGGCGTTCAATATGTATCTCCAGGGCGTCCAGCAGTTCGCCGGTCACCGCCAGCTGTTGAAAGCTGGCCTGTTCCCAGCGTACTCGGCGATTGACCAGCTCGACGGCGGCTTGGAACAGGTCTCGTTGGGCATCCAGCAGGTCGTTGATGCTGCTGCGGCCGACGGCAAATTGATCACGGTATGCCAGCAAGGCCTCCTCTTCGGCGGCCAGGGTGGCGGTCTGGGCTGCCAGTTCGGCACGCCGGGTATCGGTATCGGTCAGCGCAGAGCGGACTTCGCGCTCCAGCTCGCGGCGCAGCGCCTGCTGCTCGTACTGGCTTTGCTGCTGGCGCTCGACGGCCTGGGCCACGCGCGCTGAAGTGGCGCCGCCGCTGTAGGGGGTGTAATCCACATTGAACAGCAGGGCCACGTCGTTATCGGACTCATTGAAGTCGTTGACATCGAACTGGCGACCCTCGACGGCGACACTGACGCTGGGTAGACGCGCATTGCGGGTGGCCTGCGCTTCGGCGCCGCTGGCTTCGCTGGCCAGGGTGCGGCTGCGTAACGCGGCATTGCGGCTGAGGGCGCTGTCCAGCAGCTGGTCTGCGTTGACATCGCGCAGCATGGCGGCGCTTTCAGGCAGCGCCAGGGTGTCCGGTGTCGTGAAGAAGGCTTCCTGATAGACATTGATGGCACGGGCCAGCTCGCCTTCCAGGGAGATCAGTCGAGACTCGGCATCGCTCAAGCGGCTTTGTGCGCGCAGAACGTCCGCTCGCGAGCCCGCCCCGGCATCGCGCCGCAGGCTGACATCCGTGAAAATGCGCTGGTGCTGCTGGAGATTGTGCTCTGCCAACTGGCGCTGCGTGGTCAAGCGCGCTACCTCCAGGTAGGCATTGATGGCGTAGAGGACTTCCTCTTCGATGCTGACCTGGGATTGCCAGAATGCCGCTTCCGCGCTGAGGTCGGCGGCGCGCAAGCGCTCACCGCTGGCACCAAAGTCCAGCAGCAGTTGGCTGAGGGTGACCACGGCGTCCATTCGCGAACCGCGGTCGGGCAGCGCCTCGGTGCGCTGGAGATCATTGCGATACTCGAGGCCTGCGTTGACTTGCGGGCGACGTACGGCGCGTACTTCATCGATCTGCAGCACCGACTCACGCTCCCGGGAGCGCTGAGCAAGAATTCTCGGCTGCTGTTCCAGCGCGCTCTGGAGGCGGTAGCGCAAGTCATCGAGGCCTTGGTGCCGTTGAGCAGAGCGACCTTCCTGCCAGCGGAACGCGTCCAGCTGCTGGCGCAGTTCGGGCGTAAACACCGGGCCTTCCAGTGACGAGGCGGGCAGGGGGAGCAGTTCCTCCTGAGCTTCAGATACAGGCTGTGCCACCAGCGGCGGGCAGGTCAGCAACAGCATGGCCCCCAGGCAACAACCCAGGCGTACTCGGCGAGGCAGCGCCATCACATTTACGTTCATACACTTTCCTGATCTAGGTGGTGCCGAGCACTCACTTACGGGGGTCTTGCCAGTGGTATTGCTCTTCATCGTTCAGCGCTTCCTGCCACTGTGCCAGGGTGGAAGACGTGTCGGCAGGCGAGGCGGCCGGCGCGGGGGGAGTGCGGCGCTGTCGATAGGCCAGCAGTCGCCCCATCTGGTGCTGCGATTGCAACTGAGCGTACACCAAAGGCACGGCTCCCAATTGCCAGAAAAGCCCCAGTTGTGTGTCGGTAAGTGATTGCCAGGCGCTTTCGTTCACCTGATGCAGCGTCACGCTCCCCTGGTAGGCCTTTGGCGCCCAAGGGGTGAGCAGCCTGGCCTGGTCGAGGGCGGAGAGCGCCTTTGCAACACGCTGGCAGCCTTGCGCTCGCTGGGTCAAAAAGCGCAGCACCTGTTGTGGAAAGTGGGCCAGGCCACCCTGTTGCTGAAACAACGGCTCGCCATCGAGGGCCTCGACCACACAGGGGGAGTGGGTGTCGATGCAGAGTTGCCCCGGCGCGTCGGGATGCAAGCCAAAGGGGTGGCTGCGCAGGGCCGAAGGAACGTAAGCGGCTTGCCAGCGGCCGTCGGCATCGACCAACAGGTTGTGGGTATCATCCAGGCCCAGCAGCGCCACCGCTTGCCACCCTTCATCACCGTTCACGAAGGCCATTGGAAAACAGGCAGCCGCATGCCGCAGCTCCGCATCGGCCAGGGGCGTCATGAGGGTGTGGCGGGCAAAGTGGTAACGGGTAAAACGTCGCCACATCAACGCGCCGTGGCGTTTTGGGTCCAGCGGTTCCCAGTGGGCTGCAAGGGTCATGGGGCACACCTTATATCGTCAAGCGCGCACCTTACCAAATCCAGCTCGGTGCGTCAGCGCAAGATCAGCCTGCGCATGGTCAACAGGCCAACCACGGGGCCTGGCAGCAGCCACCAGGTCACCCAGGGCCCCTGGCTTTCCCATAGCGACGTTACCAGCGCGATGGACGGGATGGTCAGCGCAAAGCCGATGGCATTCATCATGGCCAGGGCGGCACCCAGCCGCTCGGGGGGCGCGCTGGCCGACGCCAGGGCCGAAAACTGCGCCGAGTCTGCAATCACGCTGATGCCCCAAAGCGCCAGCAGGGCCAGCAGGAACCCTGGGGAAAGGCCCGCCAGCAGCGGGTATAGAAGGCAGAGGGTGCCGGATACTGCCAGCGCTACGAAGGCCACCTTTGCGCTGCCTATGCGACGGCTCCAGCGACCTGCCAGCACACACCCGGGCAGGCCCAGCGCGATCACGGCAAAGCTGAGCCACGGCTGAAGGCTGGCGGCGGCGCTGAGCCGTTCCAGCTCTCTGGCCACCAGCAAGGGGACCAGCGCCCACAGGGCGTAGAGTTCCCAGCAGTGGCCAAAATAGCCCAGCGACGCGGCGCGGAAAGCTTTCTGTTTGAAGGCGGCAAGCCCTGCCCAAGGGCGGCCTGCCGAGGCCTTGGCAGGCAGGTGAGGCCCTGTGCCCAGCCGCAGAATCAGCAGGGCGGCCAGCAGCGCCAGCACCGAGGAGAGCAGCAGCGGCCACTGCCAGGGCAGGTGCAGCGTGACGCCCCGCAGCAGGTGCGGCGAGGCAATGCCGAGGGTCAGCATGCCGACCAGCCAACCCAGTGCCGATCCTGCATGGCGGGGTGTCCAGCTGACCACCAGCTTCATGCCCAGCGGGTAGATGCCTGCCAGGCAAAGCCCCACCATGAAACGTGCCATGGCTGCCAGCGAGAGGCTCTCCACCACGCCAATGAAGGCGGCATTGAGCACGGCGCCCAGCACGGCCGAGACGGCAAACAGCTGGCTGGCCCGTACGCGGTCCGCCAGGCCCGTGGTGGCGATGGCCAGCGTGCCGGTAATGAAGCCCGCTTGAACGGCCATGGTCAGCAGACCCAGGTCGCGCTCGCTGAGCCCCGCCGCTTCCTGCAGCGCCAGGCCAACGCCGTTGATGCTGAACCAGAGCGAGGTACCAAAGAGCTGAGCAATGACAATGACGGCAAGCGGCCAGCGGGCCAGGACAGTTGACGGCATGGGGTGTCCCATCCTTGGAGTTGTTGTTATTGAATGATGCTTGGAGGACGGCAGGGGGTGAGTTGCTCGGAGCGCCTGGCCCTCAGCCTAATTTGTGCGGCACCACCTCGTGCCCCAGCTCCTTGTAGCGCTGCCAGCAGGCGCGCTTGGCCAGCAGCACCTGCTGGTGCTGGTTGATGATTTCCGCGACTCGGGCGTAATGCTCGAAACCCTCGGGGATCTCAGGGTGCAGATTAAGTAGCGCGGTCGCTTCCGTGGGCACCGGCAACCGCTGCCAGCCCAGAGTGATGGGCACGCTGGCCGCCAGCTCGCTGTCTTCCAGCGCATGGGGCAGGTAGGCATCGTCGCGAAAGTGCCACAGGGCGTCGTCGGCCTGCTCGGCCAGCGCCTTGTCTTCGCAGTGCAGGTGCAGGCGGTAGCCTTTGCGATGGATGGTCTCTGCCAGTTTACAGGCGAACTGCAGGCGGGCGTCGAGGGTGGTGTCGGGAAGAATATAGAAATCGATACGCGCCATCGGATGGCTCCAGCAGTCTGGCGGTGCTCCCCCCGGCCGAGCAGCGGCCGGGGGGCAAAGCCCGGTGTGATTAGACCAGGCGGGTCAGCCAGCCGTACTTGTCTTCGCTGCGGCCATACTGAAGGTCGAGCAGCGTCTTGCGGATGCGCTTGGCTATTTCGTTGTTGCCGTCACCCTGCAGGCGGATACGCTCGTTTTCGGTCACCAGTTCCCCCACTGGCGTGATCACGGCGGCGGTGCCACAGGCAAAGACTTCGGTGATCTCGCCGGAGGCCGCGCCTTCGCGCCATTCGTCGATGCTGATGGCGCGCTCTTCGGGCGTCAGGCCCGCATCCTTGGCCAGGGTCAGGATAGAGTTGCGGGTTACGCCTTCGAGAATGGTGTCGGTCAGGCGCGGTGTGACGATGCGGCCATCCTTGTAAACGAAGAACAGGTTCATGCCGCCCAGCTCTTCGATCCACTTGTTCTCGGCCGCATCCAGAAACGCCACCTGGCTACAGCCATTGGCAGCCGCTTCTTTTTGAGCTGCCAGGGAGGCCGCGTAGTTGCCGCCACACTTGGCAAAGCCGGTGCCGCCGGGAGCCGCGCGCTTGTAGTGGGAAGAGAGCCAGATGGAGACCGGCTCGATGCCGCCTTTGAAGTAGGCCGCCGCGGGCGACGCAATCACGTAGTAATCGACTTCGTGGGCCGGACGCACGCCCAGAAACGCTTCCGAAGCGATCATGAACGGACGCAGGTAGAGGCTGCACTCGTCGGCGTCGTTGGCGGGGGTGGGTACCCAGACGTGATCCTGGGCCAGCAGCGCTTTCAGCGAGCCGAGGAAGTCTTCATCGGAGAGTTCCGGCAGGGCCAGGCGGCGAGCACTGCGGCGGAAACGCTCGGCGTTCTTCTCGGGACGGAAGGTCCACACCGAGCCATCCGCGTGACGGTACGCCTTGATGCCTTCGAAGATTTCCTGGCCGTAGTGCAGCACCGAGGCGGCAGGGTCCAGGGTCAGCGGGCCGTAGGGGCGCACCTGATGGCCGTGCCAGTCGGCATCGATGGTCCAGCGCACGTGGGCCATGTGGTCGGTGAAGTGCTTACCGAATCCTGGGTTTTGCAGAATATTGTCACGAATCGCATCGGCCACCGGCTGGTTGGAGGGCAGCGTTTCAAAACGTGAGTCGAACTGAGCATCTGAAGCTGTGGGCACGGCGTGTTCTCTCCGCTAGAGCCAGGCCCCGAAGGGCGTAAAAGTCTTGTATGGGGTATCGCGTGTGCCGAGGTAGCCCCGGCACACGCTTATGCTGTCAGGTTTAACGGTTGCGCTACGGAAAGGCAACCATTGTTGGCCTGTTTTGGCGTCAGT
Organism: Vreelandella hamiltonii; assembly: GCF_014651795.1. Taxonomy (NCBI): domain Bacteria; kingdom Pseudomonadati; phylum Pseudomonadota; class Gammaproteobacteria; order Oceanospirillales; family Halomonadaceae; genus Vreelandella; species Vreelandella hamiltonii. The sequence continues at coordinate 92,090 of NZ_BMXO01000012.1, forward strand.
CGCCGCTGTTTTCCACTTGGGCGTCGGCTTCACGGTCCAGCAGGTATTGGGTCAGCAGACCCACCGGGCGACCCGTGGCGCCTTTCTGCTTGCCGGAGTGCCAGGCTGTGCCCGCGATGTCCAGGTGCGCCCAAGGGAAGTGGTCGGCGAAGCGCGACAGGAAGCAGGCCGCCGTGATGGTGCCCGCTGGGCGGCCACCAATGTTGGCCAGGTCGGCAAAGTTGGAGTCCAACTGCTCTTGGTACTCGTCCCACAGCGGCAGGTGCCAGGCGCGGTCCCAAGCGGTTTCACCGGCGTCCAGCAGGTCGAGGGCCAGGTCGTCGTCATTGGCCAGCAGGCCGGTGGCGTGATGGCCCAGGGCAACGATGCAGGCACCGGTCAGCGTGGCGATATCCACGACGCTGGCCGGCGTGAAACGCTCTGCGTAGGTGAGTGCATCGCACAGCACCAGCCGGCCCTCGGCGTCGGTGTTGAGCACTTCGACGCTCAAGCCCTTCAGGGTCTTGATGATATCGCCCGGCTTGGTGGCAGCGCCGTCGGGCATGTTTTCGGCCGCAGCGACGATGAACACCGCATTGAGCTTGGGCTTGATGGCCAGCACGGCTTTGACGGTGCCGAACACGCTGGCGGCGCCGCCCATGTCGAACTTCATCTCGTCCATGCCTTCGCCGGGCTTGAGCGAGATGCCGCCGGTATCGAAGGTAATGCCTTTGCCGATCAGCACGTGGGGCGCTTCGTCGGCATCCTCGGCACCTTGATACTTCATCACGATCAGGCGCGAGGGTTCGCGGCTGCCGCGACCCACGGAAAGTAGCGAGTGAGCGCCCAGCGCTTCCAGCGCTTCCTCATCCAGGATGTCGACGGCCAGCGCACCTTGTGAATCGCGCCCCAGCGCTTCGGCCTGTTCGGCCAGGTAGCGGGGCGTGCAGACGTTGCCGGGCAGGTTGCCCAAGGTGCGAGTGAAGTTGATGCCTTGCCCAATCGCGCAGCCCAGCGCGGCGCCTTGTTTGGCCAGCAGGCCTTCGGCGGCGTCCGTCACGATCAGGTGAAGCTTGGCCAGGGTGGGCGGTTTGGCGGGCGCGAACTTGAAGTGATCGAAGCGGTAGAGGGCACGCTCGGCAGCTTCGAGGGTCTTGCGCGCTTTCCAGCTGGCATCGCGGCCTTCCAGCGGCACGTCGGTGAACGTGGCGCTGGCTTCATCGATGGGTAGCTTGACCAGCGCTGTCATGGCCGCGTCCAGTGCCTTGAGGAAAGCGGCTTCCTGGCATTTGCCGCGCTCTCCCAGCCCAACCAGCAGCAGGCGCTCGGCGCCCAGCCCTGGTGCAAAGGGAATCATCTGCACATTGCCCAGGGCGGCGTCGAAGTCACCGCGGCTCAGCAGTTGGCCGATCAGCCGCTCGCTGGCATCGTCGAGTTTGGCGACAGCGGGGAGTAAGTCGCTATCCTTGTAGACAGGCAGAACGAGACAAGCCGTTTCGGCTTTGGCTGGGTTTGCGGTCTGAACGGAAAATTCCATGACGTCTCCAACAAGACAAGCAACGAGTGATTCGGGATAATGCCCCGTCATTTACGACCAGTGTGATCAGTGTATCCAATTCGATGAATAGTGTACCCAAGCCACGGGCGCATTGCATGGCAACCTGTACCGCTAGCCGGAGAGTACGTTGATATTATTTCGGTACTTAACTCGTGAAGTATTACTGACCATGTCGGCGGTGGCAGGCATTCTGCTGCTGGTGATCATGGGTAGCCGGTTCATCCGCTATTTCTCGGATGCGGCCGAGGGCGATTTTCCCGTGACGATTCTGGGCAGCCTGATGGTGTTCCATTTGCCCGGGTTTATGGAGCTGATTCTGCCGCTGTCGTTTTTCCTCGGCATTCTGCTGGCGTATGGCCAGCTCTATATGAACAGTGAAATCACCGTCATGGTGGCCTGTGGCATGAGCCCGACCCGGCTGCTGCGGGTGACGCTGCTGCCCGCCTCCGTGGTGGCCGTGCTGGTGGGGCTGTGTAGCCTGTGGCTGACGCCTACCGGGGCTTTGCAAACCGCAACCACGCTGGAAGAGCAGCGCAGCCGCCTGGACGTCTCGGTACTGGCCCCCGGACGTTTTCAGGATTTTGGCGGCGGGCGTACCGCGTACATCACCGATTTCAGCAGCGATGGCCGACAGATGCAGGAAGTGCTGGTGCACGAACAGGCGCGGCAGGGGGCCGAACAGCCGCACAGCTACGTGACCCGGGCCGGGTCGGGCTACCAGGAAACCAGCGTCGAGACCGGCAGTCGCTTCCTGGTGCTGGAAAACGGTGAACGCTACGGCGTCACCCCAGGTCTTCTGAATGCCGAACGTCTGACCTTCGAGCGCTATACCCTGCGGCTGGGGTTGAGCCGAGGCCGTCAGGAGCTGGACTCTCTGGAGTATGCCAGTACCCTTGAGCTGTGGAACGACGCAAGCCCCCGCGCCCAGGCGCAGTTTCAGTGGCGGGTAGGCCTGCCGCTGATGGTCTTCGTGCTGGCCCTGCTGGCACAGCCGCTTTCTCGGGTGAACCCGCGCCAGGGGCGCTTTGCCAAGCTGCTGCCTGCAGTGTTTCTGTATGTCGCGTATCTTAGCCTGTTGCTGGCAGCGGTGGATGCCATTGGCGGCGGCTCGCTGCCTGCGGCTATCGGCGTGTGGCCGGTGCATGGCCTGTTCCTGGCCTTGGGCTGTTTGCTGCTGTGGCACTCGCAACGGAAAGGAATGCGCTAATGCTGAATGGGTTGATGGGGGCTGACCGACTGGATCGCTATATCGCCCGCAACGTGCTGGCGGCCATTATCGTCGTGCAGTGTGTTTTGCTGGGGCTGGATATCACGATTGCCTACATCGGTGACTTGAGCGACACCCAGGGCGACTACACTGCTCTGGATGTGCTGTTATACCTGATCATGCGCCTGCCTTGGCGGCTCTATCAGTATGCGCCGGTAGCGGTGCTGATTGGCGCGCTGATTGGCCTGGGGAGTATGGCCTCCAGTAACGAGCTGACCGTGATGCGGGCGGCGGGCCGCTCGCTGGCGCGTATCGTATGGGGCGTCATGAAGCCGGTGCTGCTGGTCGTCGTCGTGGTGCTGCTGGTGGCCGAGTTCGTGACCCCGCGCACCGAACAGTACGCCGAAGCCTGGCGGCTGGAGCAACGCCAGGGCGAAGGCGCGATGCTGACCAGTCGCAGCGGCTGGCAGTTCGAAGGTGACAGCGTCTACCGTTTTGGCGCCATCCGTGCCGACAACGTGGTGCTGGATTTGACCCGTTACCGCTTCGACGAGCGGCGGCTGGTGGAGGCGACCCATGCGCAGCGCGCGCACTGGGAAGAGGGCGCTTGGGTGCTGGAAGAGGTCACCACGACCCGGATATACGATGCGCGGACCGAATCGGATTACCAGCCAACGACTGCCTGGGACACGAACCTGACGCCGACGCAGCTGGAACGCTTGCTGCGCGATATCCAGAGCCAGGCACCCAGCGAACTCTGGGCCTATGCCCAATTCCTCAAGAGCCAGGGGCTTCAGGCCGACCAGCCGCTGCTCTACTTCTGGCAGAAGGTGCTGCTGCCGCTCACCATGGGCTCGCTGGTACTGATTGCGGCGTCCTTCGTGTTTGGCCCGCTGCGTACCGTGGCGGCAGGGACGCGGGTCTTCTATGGCGTGGTCACCGGCCTGCTGTTCAAGTACGTACAGGACCTGCTGGCCCCGGCCTCCACGCTGTTCGGGTTTTCGCCGGTCTGGGCTGTTCTGGTGCCCACCCTGGCCTGTGCGGCGGTGGGCATCTACTTCCTGCGCCGCAACGGTTGAGCGGGGCATACGCATTGAAAAGAGGATGGAAAGAGTGACCCACACAAGACGCTTCACCCAGTTAGACAGCGTATGGCCTGCGGGGCTAGGACGCCGTCTGGGCGCCATGATTTACGACGGTTTTCTGGTGCTGGCCATCTGGATTGCGGCCACCGTTGCCCATCTGGCGTTCTTTCGTTTCGTGCTGGGCCAGACGGCGGATGAAATCGGCACGACGGCGCTGGACATCTGGAGCTTACGGCTGATGCTGGTGTTCTTCGTGACGCTGTTTTTCGTCTATGCCTGGCGACGTGGCGGCATGACGCTGGGGATGCAGGCCTGGCGGCTTCGCGTGCAAACGCTGGACGGGCACGCCATCTCCTTGCAGCAGGGCCTGATTCGCTGTGCGGTGGCCTGGGTGTCGCTGGCAGCCTTGGGGCTGGGCTATTGGTGGGTGCTGTTCGACCGGCAGCGCAGAAGCTGGCCCGACATCGTATCGCGCACGGAAACCGTGGTGTTGCCCAAGAAGTGATAAAAAATAATGAAAAAATTCGAGCGACGAAAAGGATGAAAAATAGCTTTTCGTCAATCGGTTAGCTATCCATTAGCAGAGCCTCAAGAAGAATCGCTACTAAAGAGTAGTGTTTTCTACTTGAAAAGATGTATGCGAATCATTTACATTCACCTCATGTCCTTTATGAGGTGCCGCCATGTACGTATGCGTGTGCAAAGGAGTAACCGACCATCAGATTCGCCAGCAAGTGAGCGACGGAGCGCGCAGCTGGCGAGAAGTGCGTGAAGCCACCGGCTGCGGCACGCAATGTGGCAAATGCGCCTGCTATGCCAAGTCGCTGACCCGAGAAGCGGTTCAGGCGGCCCGCGCCGAAGCCGACATGAGTCTCGCTTACGCCGTATGACGCGAATCACTCTTGTTGGTTTTATATTTAGCAAATAGCTGATTTGCTTGAATTTTTTGTGTACCCGCCTATACTCCCGACAACGTTGGGAGTAAGCCTTTTTATGGCCTATACTCCTTGTTTGACGCAGCTGTAATCAACAGCACTGTACGCTAAAAGAAGGTGACGGCATGAAAGGTGATCCGAAGGTCATTCAGCATCTCAACATCGCACTCGGCAACGAACTGGTCGCCATCAACCAGTACTTCCTGCACGCCAAGATGTACAAGGATTGGGGTCTGAAAACCCTGGCCAAGTGGGAGTACGACGAGTCCATCGAAGAGATGCAGCACGCTGACAAGCTGATCGAGCGCATTCTGTTCCTGGAAGGCATCCCCAACCTGCAAGACCTCGGCAAGCTGCACATCGGCGAGAACGTCAAGGAAATGCTGGAAGCCGATCTCAAGATCGAGCACGACGGCCGCAACGACTACATCGAAGCCATCACCTACTGCGAAAGCGTCAAGGATTACGTGACCCGCGACCTGCTGCGCGATCTGCTGGCCGATGAAGAGGGTCATATCGACCACATCGAAACGCAGCTGAAGCTGATCGAGCAGGTCGGTATTCAGAACTACCTGCAAAAGCACATGGCGCTGGCGACCGACGAAGAGTAACGCGTCAAGCCGGGCGTGCACTGCATCGCCCCGCCAACCAAAACGGGCAGCCCCTTGGGGCTGCCCGTTTTTTATGCGCTTCGGGATGGATGGCGTGTCAGTGGCCCTGAGGCGCCAGTTGGCCCGCCGGATTCGCTGGGGCCTCGAGAACGGGTTCATCGACGCTGAAGGTCGTCCGGCTCAGGCGACGTACCCGCTTCATGAACAGCGCGATGCACACCAGCGTACCGCACGCGGCAACCACGTAGCTGACCTGCAGCGGCAGGTTGAAGCCAATGGGGGCGTAGGCGAGGTAGGTGAACGTTGCCATGGTCATGAAGACCGCCGGGATGGAGGTGATCAAGTAGGGCTTGCGTGAGAGTACCAGGTACATCGTCGCGGTCCACAGGGCGATGACGGCGGTGGTCTGGTTGGCCCAGGAGAAGTAGCGCCACAGCAGCGTGAAGTCCATGTGGGTGAGCGCATAAGAGGCCACGAACAGTGGCAGCGCGATCATGATGCGCTTGGCGATCGGTTTCTGGCCCACTTTCAGATAGTCGGCAATGATCATGCGCGCACTGCGGAAAGCGGTGTCGCCGGACGTGATGGGCAGCACGATGACACCCAGTACCGCCAGTGTGCCACCGACGGCGCCCAGCATGGTGGTAGAGACTTCGCTGACCACGGCGGCCGGGCCACCGGACGCCAGCACGTCGGACAGGGTCTGGTCGCCGTAGAACAGGCTCATGGCGGCGGCGGCCCAGATCATGGCAATCACGCCTTCGGCAATCATCATGCCGTAGAAGATCTTGCGACCGTTGGTTTCGTTTTCAGTGGTCCGCGAGATGATCGGTGTCTGGGTGGCATGAAAGCCGGAAAGCGCACCACAGGAAATGGTCAGAAACAGCAGCGGGAAAATGGGCGCATTGTCCGGGTGCATGTTCTGGAAAGAGAGTTCGGGAATGGGCGCACCAGTGACTACCAGGCCGATGCCGATACCGGCGGCGCTGAACAGCAGCAGCGCTCCAAAGTAGGGGTAGATACGGCCAATCACCTTGTCGATGGGCAGCAGCGTGGCCACCAGGTAATAGGCAAAGATGACCAGGATGATCAGCGTGACCGAGAAAGAGGTCATGTTGGCCAGCAGGGCGGCTGGCGACGTCACGAACACCGTACCCACCAGCAACAGCAGCAAAATGGCAAAACCGTTGACCACGTGCTTCATGGCTTTACCCAGGAACTTGCCTGCCAGTTGGGGCAAGTGCGCGCCGTGGTTACGAATCGAGATCATGCCGGTCAGGTAGTCGTGGACGGCACCGGCGAAAATACAGCCAATGACGATCCAGACGAACGCCACCGGGCCGTACAGCGCCCCCAGGATCGGGCCGAAAATGGGGCCTACGCCTGCAATGTTAAGCAGCTGGATCAAGGAGTTGCGCGTCGTATTCATCGGCACGTAGTCGATGTTATCGCGCATGCTGAAAGCGGGGGTCTGGCGCTTACGATCAGCGACAAACACGCGCTCGACGAACTTGCCGTAGGTAAAGTAACCCACGATCAGCAGTAGTATCGAGAGAATGAAGGTAATCATGTAAAGCACTCAACAGGTCAGGGGGAGTGCGTGGCCCTTGACGGGCCACGCTTATTTAGCCGGAAGGAATGTACAGAGACCTGTCGGGTCATGCCTTACAACTTTAGTGGCTGATGACTTTAGTGGCTGACGATTTTAGTGGAATTACGAGCTGATCACGCCACACGCCATGCGAGCACCGCCGCCGCCCAGGTGAGGTTCGTCATCGTAGGTGTCGCCGCCTTCATGAATGATCAGGCTGCGGCCCAGCACGTCTTCCATGCTCAGGCGCGGTGCCAGCACCGGCAGGTTGGCTTCCCCGTCCTCATTGACGGTCAGCACCGGCAAATCACCCAAGTGACCATCGCCATAGGGGCCCTGGTGGGTGTCGGTCTCTTCGGGGTCGTAGTGGCCACCAGCCGCTTGCGCTGCGGTCATCTCGCCATCTTCGTTTTCAGCCGGGTCGCAGCTGGCATTTTCATGCATGTGAAAGCCGTACACGCCTGGCTCCAGATCACTCAAGGAGGGCGTGAAGAGCACGCCGTGATCGGTATGCTCGATGGCGATGGTACCAATCGACTCTTCGATACCTTCAGCGCTCACCTTGTGTATCTCGACGTCCAATGCTTCATTGGCCTGTGCCGCGCCTGCCAACAGCAGGGCCGCAGCGATACCGGTCAGCGGTAATGAATAGCGCATGTGATGGCTCCTTTCCTTGTCCATGGAAGCCCTGGCACAGCGTGGCGTGCCAAGGGGTACCTTATCAAGGTAGTTGGCGAAGGGCTAACCCGCCAACGTCAGGGCCATCTGCCGGTCACACACTTTCTCGATCAAGGCCGGGTCATGGCTGACCAGCATCACCGCGCAGCCCTGCTCCCGGGCCAGCTCGATGAGCAGGCTGAGGGTGTGCTGCTGAGTGACGGGGTCGAGCCTGGACGTGGGTTCGTCGGCGAACAGGAAGCGTGGCTCGAGCAGCAGCACGCGCAGCATCGCGAAGCGCTGCAGTTCACCGCCGGAAATCTCCCCCGGCCGACGGGCCAGCAGGTGGTCGTCGAGCCCCAGGCGCTGCAGTAGCGGCGCCACGCGTGCCGGGTCGAAGCGGTGACGCCGCTGCAGGTCGGCCAGCAGCTGCGCCAGTGTCCAGTGGGGCGAAAAGGCGGCCGGAGGGTCCTGGTAGAGCTTCTGGCGGCCCAGTACGGGAATACTTTGATGGTAGTCGACGCGCCCCTGGTTGGGCCGCGTGACGCCCAGCAGAATATCGCCCAGCGTGCTCTTGCCGCAGCCGGAGGAGCCCACCACGCCGACGATTTCGCCGGGGCGCAGGCTGACCTCCAGCTGGGAGAACAGCGCTCGACCGCCGCGCGTCATGGCAAGCCCCTGGGCGCTGACCACGGGGGCCTCGTCGTGGCCACGAAACGCGGGGGGATCGGGCCAGCGGCTGGGTTCGGCGGCCAGCAGGCGTTGGGCATACTCGGTATTCGGGTGGTTCAGCAGCACTTCGGCAGGACCGCGTTCGACCACCTGCCCCTTGCGCAGAATGATCACTTCGCCCCCCAGTCGCCGGGCGACTTCGATATCGTGTGTGATGGTCAGCAGGGCGCCGCCACGCTCGGGGGTGCTGGCCAGTAATTCGACCACGTCATCCCGGCGCGGGGCATCCAGCCCTTTGGTGGGCTCATCGGCAATCACCATGGCAGCCCCCGCAGCGCTGGCGGCCGCGAAGGCCACCCGCTGGGCCATGCCGCCGGAAAGCTCCCCCGGCAGTTTATGCAGCGCATGGGCAAGACCCAGGCGGCTCAACTCGGCCTTGGCGGCGGCTTGGGCGTCTGCTGCTGTCTTGCCAGCGACGAAACGATGGGTTTCTGCCACTTGTGGCAGGGCGCGCATGGTGGGGTCCAGCGCGTTCCAGGGCTCCTGGGGCAGCAGCGCCAGAGTGCGGCCCCACAGCGCCTGCCGGCTTTGCGGGGCGTTGGCAGGATAAGTCACACCGGCAATTTCCAGCGAACCTTGCGCCGCCAGACCCGGCGGTAGCGTGCCCATGATGGCCTGGGCAATCAGGCTCTTGCCCGAACCGGTTTCCCCCAGCAGGGTCAGACGCTGGCCAGCGGCCAGACGAAAGCTGATCGGGGCGATGGTGACGCCGTCGCCAGTGATCTCCAGATCACTGACATCCAGCAGTTGAGTGGTGAGCGTCATGGAGGTCATCGTGGGTCCTTCCCTGCCAGCAGGTTCAAGCTCAAGACCACCACGAACAGCACGAAAATCGGCTGCGCCATGGCCCAGGGGGCTTCGTGGTAGTAGGGCAACAGCTCGATCATCATCAAGCCCAGTTCCGCCGTGGGCGGCCGCAGGCCGACGCTGACAAAGCCCAGCGCGGCCATGGCGAGAATCGCGCTGGCGGCACCGAAGGCGGCCAGTGTGAACACCTGGGGCGCCAGCTCCGGCCATAAGTGGCGACGAAACAGCATCACCGGGCCAAAGCCCAGCAGTCGGCTGGCTTCGATCTGTGGTGAGGTGACCAGCGCTTGGGTGCGCGCTCGTACTACCCGGAAATACTCGATCCACAGCACCAGCGAGATCCCCACGTAGAGGGTCCAGAAGTTGCCGGGGGCGATGGCGGCCAGCAGCAGCACCAGCAACAGGCCCGGCAGCGCCAGGCAGGCATCGGCAACGCTACCCAGCAGGCGGTCGGTCCAGCCGCCCCGCCAGCCCGCCACGACGCCCAGCAGCACGCCGGGAATGGCGGCGGTGGCTACGCTGAGCAGTGCCATGCCTAAGGAGAGCCGGATGGCGGCCGCCATACGCGCCAGCATGCTGCGGCCAAGGTGGTCGGTACCGAAAGGCTCGGCCAGCGAGGGTGCCTGCAGGATGCGGCTGAGCTGCTGGCGGGCGGGGTCGGCGTCGACCAGCCAGGGCACCAGCCAGGCAAACGCGAGCAGCAGGGCCAGCAGGCCCGCGCCCCACCATTGGCGCGCCGATAGCAGCGTCGTATGGCCATGCAGGGGGCGGGAGGTAGATAGCCGTGACGAGGTAGTGCCCATCATGCTTGGCGTCTCCTTGGGTCGAGTAGGTGGCAGGCGATATCCACCGCCGTATTCAGCAGCACGAACAGCAGGCCCATGACCAGCGCCGTGCCCTGAATCATCGGCACGTCTCGGGCCACGATGGCGTGCACCAGGGCGTGGCCGATGCCGGGCCAGGCGAACAGGGTTTCGACCACCACGACACCTTCGATCAGGTAGACGAACTGGACGCCCAGATAAGCCACCACGGGCACCGATGCGTTGCGCAGACCGTGGCGCAGGAAGCTGCGCCGTGGCCCAAGGCCCTTGGTGTGAGAAAAGGCGTAGTAGGCCGACTGGGAAACCTCGGCCATGGCGTTGCGAGCCACGCGGCTGGAGACCGCCGCCAGGCCCAGCGCCAGCGTCAGGGCCGGTAGCACGGTATGCAGCGGCCCACCGTGGCCTGCCACCGGCAGCCAGCCCAGGGTGACGGCAAACAGCATGATCAGCAGTAGCCCGACGGCAAAGGCGGGCAGCGCGCGCAACACGCTGGCGGCGACTTCGCTGGTGCGGTCCAGCAGGCCGCCGGGACGGCGCCCGGCCGCCAGCCCCAGCGGGGGGCCAATCAGCAGCGAGAGCAACACCGCCACCACGGCCAGGCTCAAGGAGTGGCCCAACTGGTGGGAAAGCTCTTCCAGCACGGGCCGCCCGCTCACCAGCGAGCGGCCCAGATCGAACTGGACGAGATCCCAGAGCCAGCCCAGGTAGGCGCCCAGGCCCGACTGGTCCAGCGCCAGCTCGGCCCGCACGGCCTCGGCGGCGGCGCCATCCACCATGTCATGCCCATAGCGACCGGCAGCAATGCGGTAGGCCATATCGCCTGGCAGGGTGCGGGTAATGATGAACGTCAGCGTGCCCACCAGCCAGGCCACCAGCCCTGCCTGCAACAGCCGCGACCACAGTAGTCGGCCCAATCCATGGTTCCAGCGTGATATCACTCTGCCCACCCCATTTGGTCGATGCGGTAACTGCGCTCCAGCGGATCGATGGAGAACCCTTCCAAGGCGCTGTTGACCGCTGCAGTTTGCTGATACCAGGCCACGGGAATCAGCGGCATCTGCTGGTGAAGGCGCTCTGCGGCCAGCGGTGCCAGGTCATCGAGGGTCTGCTCGTCGGTGGCTTGACGCAGCGCGTCCAGCCACTGAGCCACCTCTTCGTCACGCCAGTTCATGGTGCCCCAGTCGCCGCCCATCGAGTTGGCGTCACTGCCGATATCGTCCATCAGCGAGCCCAGCGGGTTGGGCACCAGGCCGTAGTTGCGGCCTACCAGGCCGACTTCCAGGCTGTTGTCGTGGTGGCCGGAAGGGATCTCGCTGGCGTTACCCACGGCGACTTCCAGCGCGACACCAATATCACGCCACTGATCCTGCAGGGCAGTGGCCACGACCGGAAGCTCGGGGCGATCCGCATAGGTGCGCAGGGTCAAGGCAAACGGCTGGCCATCGCGCTCCAGCATGCCATCACGCCCTGCTTCCCAGCCCAGTTCGTCCAGCAGCGCTTTGGCGGCCTCGATATCCTGGGCATCCGCAGGGTCAAGCCCCAGGTGCCAGGGGCCAAGGCTATCCGGGAAGAGTTCGGCGGCCGCGGCTTCCGGGGTGCGCAGCAGGCCCGCCGCAATGCCCTGCCGGTCGATGGCCATGCTCAGCGCCTGACGAGCGCGCGCATCTTCCAGCAGCGCATGGCCTGCATTCAGTTTCAGCATGATGGTGCGTGGCAGCGGCTCGGCATGCAGCGCTAGCCGTGCGTTACGCGCCAGGCGTGCCTGGCTGGCGGGGTCCAGGGTGTACACGATATCGGCGTCACCGCTTTCGGCCATCAGGGCGCGGGTTTCGCCTCGGCTAACGGCCAGATAGCTGGCGCTGGCAATGTTGGCGGGCTCTCCCCAGTAATCCTCGAACCGCGTGACGGTCATGCGCTGCGGTGGCGAGAGCGCCTCCACCTGATAAGGGCCGCTACCGATCATCGCCACGACGTCGCCATTATCGGCAAACGCCGCATCGGCAAGAATCAGCGCGGTGGAGTGTGCCAACAGGGCCGGCAGGGGCGAGAAGGGGCTTTCCAGCTCGATGACCACGGCACCCTGGTCGGCCCGCATCTGCTGAATCGGGGCGCTGTCGAGTATGCCCGGTTTGGCACGGGCGACTTCCAGGCTGTGGAGCGCTGCCTCGGCGGTCACGGCGCTGCCGTCATGAAAGGTGGCTCCCTCCCGCAGCGTGAAACGCCATGTCAGGCCGTCTTCGGAGACCTCCCAGGCGCTGGCGAGTCCTGGGGCAAGCTGCCCGTTCGAGTCGGTGTCCACCAGGGTTTCGGCCACGCGCATGCGGCCAAATACATAGCCCGAGATGGCCGGGTCTGGCCCCTTGATTTCCCACGGGGCGACGATATCCAGGCGCTGTTCGTTAGCCCATCCAGCAGGCGTTACGGGTAAAGCCAGTAGGAGGGTGACTCCCGCAGCAAAGGCGCGCTTCATAAGAAACTCCTGATGGAATAAAAGAGTTATCTTATAACATATCAGGTCAGGTATGAAAGTCATTCTCGTCTGTGCAACGGATGACATTCACCTCTGTAGCCGCGACAATAGCCCGCCGGGCATATCGCCACCCGGGTCGTCGTTTCATGCCGTTAGTAGGGAATTCCATGCCGCCACTCAACATCCTCTATCAGGATGAGCACCTCGTTGCCGTGCATAAGCCTTCCGGGCTGCTGGTGCACCGCTCCACCCTGGCGCGAGGGGAAACCGAATTTCTGCTCCAGCGCCTGCGCGACCAGCTGGGCAAGCGGGTATATCCCGTGCATCGGCTGGACCGGCCTACCTCCGGGGTCATGGTGCTGGGGCTCTCGTCGGAAGCGGCGGCGCTGCTGGCCGAAGCGTTCAGCGAACGCCAGGTGGAGAAGCGTTACCTGGCCGTGGTGCGCGGCAAGGCACCTGAGCAGGAGCGGCTGGACTACCCGCTCAGGGAGGAGGACGGCACCCGACCCAAGGCGGAAATGCCCGCCATGCCCGCGATGACCGACATTCGCCGCCTGGACAGCGTCGAGCTACCCGTGCAGGTAGACCGCTACCCGGTGGCGCGTTACTCGCTGGTGGAGGCACGCCCCCTGACCGGGCGACGCCACCAGATACGCCGCCACTTGTCCCGGCGCGGCTACCCGATCATCGGCGACGCCAAGCACGGCAAGAGTGTCCACAACCGCTTTTTTGCCGAACAGCTGGCAGCGCCACGCCTGCTGCTGGCAGCGACTTACCTGGCCTTCGATCACCCGCTGCTGGATAAGCGCATTCAGCTTGGCTGTGCCGTGGACGACACCATGAAGCACCTGTTCGAGCAGTTTGGCTGGCAGGGGCATTTACCCCTGGATAGCGTGCGAACCCCGCCCATTGCCAAGCCTTCTGTCCTGCAAGCCCTGTGAGTCAGCCCATGTCATTGAATGAATCTACGCCCTCTTCCAGCGATTATGATTTCCGCTTTGGCGGTATTCGGCGCCTTTACGGCCAGCGTGCGGCGCAGGCATTTCGCCGTGCCCACGTGGTGGTCGTCGGGGTTGGTGGTGTGGGCAGCTGGACGGTCGAGGCGCTAGCCCGCTCAGGCATCGGCAAGCTCACGCTGATCGATCTGGACGACGTATGTGTCTCCAACGTCAACCGCCAGCTTCACGCGCTGGATGGCACGATTGGCCAGCCCAAAGTAGACGTTTTGGCCCAGCGCTGCCGCCTGATTGCCCCCGAGATCGAAATCATCGCGGATACCGCCTTCGTCACGCCCACCAATCTGGCCGAACGCATTCCCGACGACGCCGACCACGTGGTGGATGCCATCGACAGCGTCATCGCCAAGGCCGCGCTGATTGCCTGGTGCAAGCGGCGCAAGATCCCGATTACCGTCACCGGTGCGGCAGGCGGGCAAACCGACCCCACGCGCATTCAAGTGGCGGATTTGACCCGCACCGAGCACGACCCGCTGCTTTCCAAAGTGCGCTCCCGGCTGCGCCGCGACTACGGCTTCTCCCGCAACCCCAAGCGGCGTTTTTCGGTGGAGTGCATCTACTCCGACGAGCAGCTGATCTACCCCGGCGCCGACGGCGAAGTGTGCCTGCAAAAGCCCGGCAGCGGCGATGCCACACGGCTGGACTGCGCTTCCGGCTTTGGGGCGGCGACCTTTCTCACCGGCACCTTTGGCTTCGTGGCTGCCTCCAAAGTGCTGGAGCGGCTGGCCAAAAAAGCGCAGCAGCCCGCCGCCACACACACAACCGAAGAGGAAAGCGAATGACCACCCCGACCCCTGGCATTTACCGCCACTACAAAGGCAGCCTTTACGAAGTGATGGGCACCGCCCAGCACAGCGAAAGCGAAGAACCGCTGGTGGTCTACCGCGCCCTCTACGGCGACTACGGCCTTTGGGTGCGCCCGCTGGCGATGTTCACGGAGAGCGTGACGAAAGAGGGCAACACCCAGCCGCGCTTTGCATTGGAGAAGGCGTTCTAGCCCTACTGATGCTGGTGTCGCAAGCGCTGACGCATCCGGTCATTGCGACATAAAAGTGTGTTTGCGCTAATCTGTGGGAAGCCAATGCATTGGGCGACTACCTGGGCAAGCACAGGTGCCGCCATCATCGCGGGCTGAAGCCCCCTCCCACCAGGTCATTGCCCAGCTCACCTGTGGGAGGCCAATTCATTGGGCGACTGCCTGAGTAGCCACCCCAGCCTGCTTGTGGGAGGCCAATTCATTGGGCGATTGCTTGGGCAGGCACAGGTGCTGCCATCATCGCGGGCTAAAGCCCCCTCTCACGAGGTCATTGCCCAGCTCACCTGTGGGAGGCCAATTCATTGGGCGATTGCTTGGGCAGGCACAGGTGCTGCCATCATCGCGGGCTAAAGCCCCCTCCCACCAGGTCATGTCCCAGCTCACCTGTGGGAAGCCAATGCATTGGGCGACTACCTGGGCAAGCACAGGTGCCGCCATCATCGCGGGCTGAAGCCCCCTCCCACCAGGTCATTGCCCAGCTCACCTGTGGGAGGCCAATTCATTGGGCGACTGCCTGAGCAAGCACAGGTGCTGCCATCATCGCGGGCTAAAGCCCCCTCCCACCAGGTCATGTCCCAGCTCACCTGTGGGAAGCCAATGCATTGGGCGACTACCTGGGCAAGCACAGGTGTCGCCATCATCGCGGGCTAAAGCCCCCTCCCACCAGGTCATGTCCCAGCTCACCTGTGGGAAGCCAATGCATTGGGCGACTACCTGGGCAAGCACAGGTGTCGCCATCATCGCGGGCTAAAGCCCCCTCCCACCAGGTCATTGCCCAGCTCACCTGTGGGAGGCCAATTCATTGGGCGACTGCCTGAGCAAGCACAGGTGCCGCCATCATCGCGGGCTGAAGCCCCCTCCCACCAGGTCATTGCCCAGCCCACCTGTGGGTGGCCAATTGATTCACGCCAGAATGCGATGAACCTTGTGTTTAGGGGCGTTACTCCCAGGCAGGGAAGGGGTCCGGGAGCTGCTTCCACGCTTCCATGCCTTCGAGCAACTCTGCTTCGCTCAGCAGGCACTCATCCAGCGCAGCACGCATGCGGGATTGATCCATGTTCTGGCCAATGAACACCAGCTCCTGGCGCATATCGCCAAACGGCTCTTGCCATTTCTCCAGGATGAACTGGCGGTATTCCGGGTCTTCCGGCCAGTTGGCTTCCGGAATGGCTTTCCAGAACACCCCGGCGGGGCCATGATGGGCTATGCCGCCTGCCTGGCTCCACTGGCCCGCGTAGCGGGGGCGAGTGGCCAGCCAGAAAAAGCCTTTGGAGCGCAGCAGGCCCTTGCCGAACCACTCGGCATTCAGCAGGTCGTGAAATTTTTGCGGGTGAAAGGGGCGGCGGGCGTGGTAGGCGAAGCTGCCAATGCCGTACTCTTCGGTTTCCGGCACGTGCTCTCCGCGCATCTCCTTGAGCCAGCCGGGCGCCTGCTGGGCGCGCTCGAAATCGAACTTGCCGGTATCCAGCACCTTGTCCAGCGGGACACCGCCCTGGGTGATGGGCACCAGCTCGGCCTCCGGGTTGAGCGAGCGCAGGATCGCTTTCAATGACGCCAGTTCGGTTTCACTGATCAAGTCCGTCTTGCTGATCAGCAGCACATCGCAAAACTCGATCTGGTCCACCAGCAGGTCGGCGACGTTGCGCTCGTCGTCCTCACCCAGGCTTTCTCCCGCTTCGGCCAGACTCTGCGCTTCCTGGTACTGAGCCAGGAAGTTGGCGCCATCGACCACGGTGACCAGCGTGTCCAGCCTTGCGACCTGGGAAAGGCTCTGGCCGCTTTCGTCTTCGAAGGTAAAGGTTTCCGCCACGGGCAGTGGCTCGGAGATGCCGGTGGACTCGATGACCAGGTAATCGAACTTGCCCTCGCGAGCCAGTTGGCTCACCTCTACCAGCAGATCTTCGCGTAGCGTGCAGCAGATGCAGCCGTTGCTCATTTCGACCAGCCGCTCTTCCGAACGATTCAGCGCGACGTCACTGTTCAGGGTCGGCTCGCCGGGGCCGCCGCGTACCAGTGCGCCATCGATATTGACCTCGCTCATGTCGTTGACGATCACCGCCACGCGACGTCCCTCGCGATTGGCGAGAATATAATTGAGCACGGTGGTTTTCCCCGCGCCCAGAAAGCCGGAAAGCACGGTCACGGGTAAAGGAGCGAACGCAGACATTGCCAGTACCTCTAAACGGGTTTATGTTATGTGATAATATAACAGTTGATCGCTGATGGAAACGGTACCTTGAATACTGGCTGATCAGGACGTGAGCTTACCGCTTGTATTGGGTTGGGCAGTAACCGCGCAGAACCTCTGGGGAGCGCAGTGCAGCATGCTTGGTGGTTCTACCCGAGACCCGTTGGCGCCATAGGCGAAAAGAGGTCGGCTTGAGCTGGTAACGCATGATGGCGATCACCTCAGGCTCGCCTAGCCCGAACAGTGATGCAATGGCCTCGAAAGGAGTACGATCCTCCCAAGCCATCTCGATGATGCGAGACTGCTCGTCGAGTGGCAAACGATGAAAGCGTTTTACAGCAGCATGGGGCATGGCAGGGTCAATGGCGCAAAGAGTGGTACGTTCATTGTACGTTATGAATGGCTTGTATTGGTACTGTCTGGTTTTTCTTTGGCTGCCAGCAGGGCTCGAAAAAGCCCGTTCATCAGCACTGGCCGATCATGACGAATCCGAAAACCTGCCTGCGTCAGCAGCGGGGTTGCTTGGCGAGTGATGTCGGTAGCGATAAAAGAGGTCAGCAGATTCAACGCCCGTCGCCCCCTTCCCGCTGCGTGGGTGTCAGGCTGAAACTTGTCCAGAACGCACAGCTGCCCGCCGGGCTTCAAGACGCGAAACGCTTCTGCCAGCCCTTTTTCGGGTTGGGGCATGACCGCCAGGATCAGATGCATGACCACCACATCGAAATGCCCATCGGCATAATCCAGTGCTGCAGCATCCATGATCTTGCACAGCACGTCGCGCTGGTGGCGGTTGGCCCGGGCATCGGCGCGCTTCAACATGGCGGGCGTCACATCGGTCAAGTGCACTTCCAGCTCGCGGGGGAGAAAGTGAAGGTCCAGCCCCGTACCGGCTCCTACCACCAATACGCGCATGCCTGGCTCCCAATCCACGTGGCTCAGCGCCACCTGGCGCGGTTTACGCAGTGCTCGTGAGATCAGAACGTCATAAACAGGTGCATACAGGCTATAGCGCAGACGATTCCAGGCGGTGGTATTCAGCATGAGCGTTACCTTGTGATGCGCATTGGGCAGTCGGGCGTGTTGGCGCGGAAGGCATGAACATCTATAGCATGAATATCGAAAGGCTACCAAGCCGTACAATTTATTCTTGGATACACTTTGAATCCATTTTGTTACTTATGGATACATTTTGTGGTGGTTTGACGTGGTGCGGAGGGGAGATTACTCACCCAAGGAGGCCTGTTGCTGTAAGCGGTGGGCAAGACTTTCGGTAATGTCCAGTATCAGTTGTCGATCTTGTTGCTTTAATGGCGCTAATAAGAGTTTGATTCTTTGCGTCTGGTCATCGATATGTACACTGGCTTCTCCGAGTAATTCCGCGGCCTCACAATTGAAAATCTCGGCTAATTCAAGTAAGCGCACAATATTGGGTATGACGCGCCCTCTCTCAATACGTGATACCGCTTCGTTGCCTACCCCCAACCGCTCGGCAACCTCTTCTTGAGTGAGTTGGCAGCGTATTCGCTGCTTGGCAATGGCTCGTCCGATATTTCCAGCTAGCCGTTTCTGTTCAATTTTGTTCACACTTTCCTCCATATAGCCCTGAATGGTTGGGGAACGGCCTATTGACATGAAGGACTGTTTAGGTTGAATATCATCCTGATGGGTTGAGTGGTGATGAGGTCCCAAGCTTTTTTTTCACGCCAGCGCGCACGCGCAGCGTTAAGTGGATTAACTTTTTTTAAATTGGCCATTTGATTAAATGTTGATGCTGGTGGGGAGAAAGTGAAGTGAGTTTCATTAGGTTTTGAAACTCAGTCATGTATCGTTTTCAGATGACGGAAAAAGAGTCTTGCTGAATGCGTTAAAACAGCAAGATAGTGAATACAGGTGAGCAGTACCGAAACTCGAATCAAGTCAGTGAGCCCGCTAAAGGGTTGACTACTCATACCATCACTGTATGGCTCAGGGATGATCACACAGCGGTCAATAAGGCTTATTAAAAAGCATTTGGCTTGCCATCGTGGCTGACCTATAGAACCCGAAGGCGCTAAATATCATGGCTTCCACGACGGCTCCAGAAATTTTTCAGCAACTCGCCGCCAGCTTGACGCGTGTCAGCCAGGGTGATTTTTTTTGTCACGTTGCTGAGTCCCTTGCTGCTCTGCTCGATATCGACCATGTCATGATTGCGCGTATCGAGCCTCGCAAGAAAAGAGCGCTGCCACTGGCCACATGGTCGTGCAGCGGCTTTGTCGATGCGCCGAGTTACGATTTGAAGCATACCCCGTGTGCCCAAGTGTCGTCAGACACCTGTTTCCACATGCCATCCCAGGTAGCTGCCCGCTTTCCTCATGACCCCAAGCTGGCGGTGTATGATGCCGAAGGTTATCTTGGCGTGCCCATGTCGGACGCATCTGGGCAGTGTCAGGGCATCATTGCCATGATGCACTCGGCCCCTCTCGAATTGCCTGACTATGCCACTGAAGTGCTGCGTATCGTGGCTTCCCTGGCAGGGTTCGAGTTGTCTCGACGTCAGGTTGGCGCGAGAGCCGATGAACAAATCGCCAGCAAGCAGCGTGCCCTGAGGCTGTTGAATCGCGTCAACGAAGCACGTTTTCACGCCACGGACGAGCAGGGGTTGCTCCAGGCAGCCTGCCGAGCCATGGTCGAAGTCGGTGGCTACAGTGCTGCCTGGGTGCACGAGCGCCCGCCGTCGTTTGCCCAATGTGAGCTGGGGCCGGTCACGGCCAGCGTTGATGAAGAAAGTGGCGACCTGGCGTGGTTGAGCCCCAGGCAGATGTTGATCGAAGGGGGCAGCCGTGCCCTGGCGCTGACGGCGCTGGAAACCCAAGAAGCCGTGGTCTGGGCCCCGTCGCTGGCGGGTGAATATCCTGAACAGGCCTTCATGCTACGAGAGCTTGGTGTCAATGCCTTCGTTGCACTGCCGCTGATCTACCGAGGGCAACGGCTGGGTGTCATGTGCCTTTACCAGGCAGAAAATGCGACGATCACCACAAGAGAGCTGCGGCTATTGAGTGAGCTGGCTGACGATGTTGCCTTCGGGGTCGACAACCTCTTGCATCGGCGATCCGAAGCGCGTATCCAGCACGCAGTGGCACAGGTGGCGACAGCCGTTTCGGCTCAGCATGGGCAGGCCTTTCTGACCCAACTGACGGATCACATGGCCAATGCGTTGGCGGCCGAAGTAGGCTTCATTGCCACGCTAGATGAGCGTGACCCCAATCTCGCCAACGTCTTGTCGCTGTTCGTGAACGGTCAGCCACAGGCACCTTTCAGCTACCATCTGGACGGGGTGCCGTGTCAGGATGTGCTCATCGAGCAGGAGTGCGTCGTTCTTGAAGGAGCAGGTATCCGCTTGCCCAAGGAAGCCAACGGCGCATTGGAATGGGTCAATGCTTATGTGGGGCGTCGGCTGGACGATGTCGAAGGACGGCCCGTGGGCATCATCGGGGTCATGTTCAAGGCACCCTTGGAAGATGCCCATATCGTCTGCACCGTGCTGCAAATCTTCGCGGCGCGGGCTGCCTCGGAGTTGGGACGTCAAAAAGATGAAGCGCGCATTCGAGAGCTGGCATTCTGCGATGCCGATACCCAACTCCCCAATCGGGCAGATTTCATTCAACACCTCGAAGAGCGAGTGATTCGCAAGACGAGCTCGCGCTTTGCATTGCTGCTCCTGGATCTCAATCACTTCAAGGAGATCAATGATACCGCGGGACATGACATTGGCGATCTGGTGTTGAAAAAAGTCGCCCAGCGTTTTCGTCATGCATTGCCCGCCGGGGAGTACCTGGCAAGGCTGGGAGGAGATGAATTTGTCGTGGTGTGTGACAACGCCAACGATAAAGGCCGTGCCTTGATAACCGCCGAGCGGCTATGCAACAGTTTAGAGAATCCTATTGTTATAGAGCAGCACTCTTGCGAATTATCGGTCAGCGTGGGCATTTCGCTCTATCCGGTACACGGGCAAACAGCGCAGGCGTTATTAAAGCATGCGGATATCGCCATGTACCAAGCGAAACGTCACAAGCTCTCCGCGCGTACGTTCGAACACTGGATGGGCCGCGCCGTGGCCGATCAACTACGCATTGCCAAGCGCCTGGCAGTGGCGCTGTCCAACCACTCCCTTTATCTGCACTTTCAACCTCAGGTCGACATGCGTACCGGCGAACTGATCGGTGCCGAGGTGCTGTGCCGCTGGCGGGACGATGAGCTTGGCGAAGTCCCGCCCAGTCAGTTCGTGCCTATTGCGGAAGATCGAGGGATGATCGTGGCGCTGGGCAATTGTGTCATTGAGCAGGCGTGCCAGCAGTTGGCTGCCTGGCAGCGTCAAGGGTGCCAATTGAGCGGCCAGCTCTCCATCAATATTGCCGCAGACCAGTTTGAAGATAGCGAACTGGTGGCCACCTTACTGAATAGTTGCCGACAGCATAGTATCGCCCCCGACCAGCTGAGCGTCGAGATCACGGAAAGTGGCATCATGACTCACCCTGAGGACGCCATTGCAACCACCGAGATCTTGAAGGGTCATGGCCTGGGTTTATCCATCGACGATTTCGGCACGGGCTATTCGTCGTTGGCCTACCTGAAGCGTTTTGCCGCCGACCGGATCAAGATCGATATTTCGTTCATCCGTGACATGCTGGTCAGTGATAGCGACCGCACCATCGTGGCCACGATCATCGCCATGGCCGACACATTGGGGCTGCAAACCATCGCCGAGGGCATCGAGTGTCAGGCCCAGGCAGAAGCGCTGCTGGAAATGGGCTGTTATCAGGCGCAGGGCTATTTTTACGACGCACCGCTCGACCCGCAGCAGTTTGCCCAACGCTGGCTCAAGTGATTCGATCTGCCACCGGCGTACGCAGTGTGTCCGATGGGCACTCTCCAAACTGATGCCGATAATCGTGGGCAAACTGCCCCAGGTGGCAAAACCCCCAGTACGTGGCAATGTCGGTGACCGTCTGGGGCGGTTCGGCGGCGCGCAGGGCGCGGCGCACATGGTTCAACCGCGATAAGCGCAAGAACTGCAGTGGGCTGATCCCCAGAATGGAGGTGAAACTATATTGCAGCGTGCGTCGGCTGACATGGGTCAGATCGCATAGCGCTTCCATGGTCATGGGCCCTTCGTGATGCTCTTCGACGTAGCGCTTGACGCTGTCCACCACTGCCTTGCGGTGTGCATGGCTGGGGGGCAGCTCTTCATTGGGTTGCCAGGTGCCCAATAGCTCCAGAAGGCCCATCATGACGATGTCCTGGTGCAGCCGTTCGGCAACGGGGGCTCCTTGTTCTCCCAGTAGCCGCTCAAGAACGAACATCAAGGCGTGCCGTGTCGATGGGTGAACCATGCGTCTTGGTTCCCGCCGCCAGCGTTCATCCAAAGCAATACCCTGCTGCTGAGCGGCGGCGTAGAGTGCAGGCAGTCGCACGACCAGCCCGTAGATATCGAAGTGGCCAGGGGTCACCAGCTCGAAAGCTTGGCCCCCCGGGCGGCACATGATCTGGTTGCCTGCCAAGGGTTGCCCGTTGATGCGTGAGCCGTGGGGGCGAACGGGAATTCCCAGCCACAGCGAATCCTCCCACACCTGGCAATCCTGGCGCAGCGCCTGTTCGGTATGCTCCTTGAAGAGCTGGACGGCGGGCAGCGCGATTTCATCCAGCCGCCCGTAAAAGCGGCCTGGGCTGAGCTGGTCGTACTGCTGCTGCCAGTGCGTCAGGTTCTGGGCGTGCTCGTCGGCATCGCAGGCTTCTCGTGTGCACTTTTGTGGTGCGTTATTCGACAACGTCATCTCCATGACCTGCTCCTGAAGGTGTCGCCATGTGTCTGTTCTGCGATGGGGTTTTTGGCAAGGTTTTGTTTTCGTTTGTTTTTCGAGCCTGTCAGGTGGTTTGCCAAAACTCGATACTCCCCGTTAAGTGATAGCGCTATTGTGACAACAAGCAAGTTTTGTTCCGTTTACCAGCACAAAACAGCACAGCCCAATACGAGGCAGGGCAGGAGAGGCCTATGGCGCACTATCACTCGACGGTGGGCAGCCGCCATTATCGATTCAAGGGGCTGGCCGAACTGATGGCCAAAGCCACGCCGCCGCGTTCGGGAGATCGACTGGCCGGCATCATGGCAGACACTGCCGAAGAGCGGGTGGTGGCCCAGATGGTACTGGCGGAGCTGCCGCTCACGACCTTCTTGAACGAAGCGCTGATTCCCTACGAGCAGGATGAAATCACTCGCCTGATCATCGATGACCACGATGCCCAGGCCTTTGCACCGCTGCAGCATCTCACCGTGGGCGACTTCCGCAACTGGCTGCTCTCTGATCACGCCACCAGCGAAGCCCTGGCCGCTGCCCGCCCCGGCATCACACCGGAAATGGCCGCAGCAGTGAGCAAGCTGATGCGCAACCAGGACCTGATGCTGGTGGCGAAGAAGTGTCAGGTGACCACGGCGTTTCGCAACACCATCGGCCTGCCGGGACGGCTTTCCACTCGCCTGCAGCCCAATCACCCCACCGATGACGTGACCGGTATCGCGGCCAGCATTCTCGATGGCCTGCTGTATGGCAGTGGCGACGCGGTGATTGGCATCAACCCTGCTACCGATAACGTCGCCCAAAGCATCAAGCTGATGCGCCTGATGGATGAGGTGATTCAGAAATACGAGATTCCCACCCAATCCTGCGTGCTCACTCACGTCACCAATACCCTGGAAGCCATCGAGCAGGGCGCGCCGGTGGACCTGGTGTTTCAATCCATCGGCGGCACCGAAGCCACCAACCGCAGCTTCGGGTTCGATTTGAGCACCCTGGCCGAAGCCGAAGCCGCCGCACAAACGCTGAACCGGGGCAGCGTGGGTCGTAACGTGATGTATTTCGAAACCGGCCAGGGCAGCTCGCTCTCGGCCGACGCCCACCACGGGCTGGACCAGCAAACCTGCGAAGCCCGCGCCTACGCTGTGGCGCGCAAGTTCAACCCGCTGCTGGTCAATACGGTGGTCGGGTTCATCGGCCCTGAATATCTGTACGACGGCAAGGAGATCACCCGCGCGGGACTCGAGGATCACTTCTGCGGCAAGCTGTTGGGCGTGCCGATGGGGTGTGACGTGTGCTACACCAACCATGCCAACGCCGACCAGAACGATATGGATAACCTGCTGACGCTGCTGGGCGTGGCGGGCTGCAATTTCGTGATGGGCATCCCCGGCTCCGACGACATCATGCTCAACTATCAAACCACCTCGTTTCACGACGCGCTCTATGCCCGCCGAGTGCTGGGGCTGAAAGCCGCGCCGGAGTTCGAACAGTGGCTGGCCAGAATGCAGATCTTCCAGGATGTGAGCACCCATCGCCTGAACGACCAGCTTCCCGCTGCCTTCGCCAACAGCCTGCGTCACTTGCCGAAAGGAAACGACTAAGATGCCGAAGCCACCCTCGCAGGACACCAAGGCGCCTATCGTCATCGAAAACCCCTGGGAGCGCTTGCGCGCTTTTACCGATGCGCGTATCGGGCTGGGGCGTGCAGGGGTGAGCCTGCCCACCCATCAGCTGCTGGCATTTCAACTGGCCCATGCCCAAGCCCAGGACGCAGTGCACTGCCCGCTCGCGTGCGACGCACTGGCCGATGAACTCACCCGGCAACTGGCGTTGGGCAGCGCGCCGCTGGTGGTACACAGCCGCGCTGAACACCGTGCCATGTACCTGCAGCGCCCCGACTACGGCCGACGGCTCGACGAGCCATCCCGGCAGGCACTGCAGCAAGCGGCGGAGAGCGGCCAGCGCTATGACCTGGCGGTGGTGGTGGTGGATGGCCTCTCGGCTTTGGCAGTGCAGCAGAACAGCGCCCCGTTTCTGGCCGCCCTTTACGACGCACTGCAGCGCGACCACCACGACTGGAAGCTGGCGCCGCTGACCCTCGTCGAGCAGGGGCGCGTGGCCATTGGCGATGAAGTGGGCGCGCTGCTCAATGCCGACGCCGTGCTGGTGATGATTGGTGAGCGCCCCGGCCTCAGCTCGCCGGATAGCCTGGGACTCTACATGACCTGGGCCCCCGAAGTGGGCTTGAAGGATGACCGACGCAACTGCATCTCCAACGTGCGCCCCGCTGGGCTGGCCTATGCAGAGGCGGCAAGGCGACTACTGCTGCTGTTGCGCGAAGCGCGGGAGCGCAAGCTCTCTGGCGTGAAGCTCAAGGACCGCAGCGAAGACAACGTGCTGGAGGGCAGCCACTCGACCCGGAATTTCCTCGTGGCCGATTGAAAAAACAGGCGACGGCTCAAGACGCGAGATGACTTCTCCGCTCGCGCTCTGAACGGCCATTTCCACACAACAAGAACATCGCCAATCACAACGCAAACAACGCAGCACGCCGCTGACACCCATTGCGTTCCACACTGAAAAAGGGCGAGACCATGACACAACCAACGGTTGATCAGACGTATCTGGCGAAGCGCCAGCTGCGTAAGGGTACGGCAGGCTGGATGCTGCTGGCGGGACTTGGGGTTTCCTACGTTATTTCGGGGGATTTTGCGGGCTGGAACTTTGGTATTGCCGAAGCGGGCTGGGGGGGCTTTGCCATCGCCGCCTGTCTGATGGCCGTGATGTACCTGGCTCTGGTGCTCTCCCTGGCCGAAATGTCCGCAGCGATCCCGGCGGCAGGCGGGGGCTACAGCTTTGCCCGCCAAGCCATGGGGCCGGCGGGAGGCTACTTGACGGGGCTGGCGGTATTGATCGAATACGCGCTGGCGCCTGCAGCCATCGTGATCTTCATCGGTGCGGCGGTCGAGGCCTTGTTGGGTGTCAACGGCCCGCTGGTGTATCTGCTGTTTTATGCGGTGTTCATCGGCATTCACCTCGCCGGGGTGGGCGAAGCGCTGAAGGTGATGATGGTGATCAGCGGCTTGGCGGTCTTTGCGATTCTGGCCACCGCCGTGGCGCTGATCGGTGACTTCGATGCGGCCAACCTATTCGATATTGCCCCCACCGAGGCGGCGGGGGCGAGTGCCTTCATGCCCTTTGGCTGGTACGGTATCTGGGCGGCACTGCCCTTCGGCATGTGGCTGTTCCTGGCGGTAGAAGGCGTGCCGTTGGCGGCGGAAGAAGCCAAAGACCCCGCCCGCGACATGCCCAAGGGCATCATCGGCGCCATGCTGTTTTTGCTGTTCACGGCACTGCTGGTGGTCGTGCTGCTGGCGGGAGCCACCAGCGCCGAGATGATCGGCCAAAGCGGCGTGCCGCTGGTGGATGCCTTGAATGCTGCAGGCAACCCGACGCTGGCGACCCTGGTCAATGTGCTGGGCCTGGCGGGCTTGATTGCCTCGTTCTTCTCGATCATTTATGGCTACAGCCGCTTGGTGTTTGCGCTCTCCCGGGCGGGCTATCTGCCTAAACGGCTGTCTCTGACCAGCGAACGTAAAGTGCCCTACCTGGCGCTCATCGTGCCGGGGGTGTTTGGCTTCCTGGCCTCGCTGAGCGGGGAGGGTGACCTGATGCTGGGCATGGCCGTCGTGGGGGCGACCATTTCCTATGCGCTGATGGCGTTCAGCCATATCTGGCTGCGCCTCAAACAGCCTGAGCTGCCGCGCCCCTACAGAACGCCGGGTGGTATCGTCACCTCGTCGGTGGCCTTGGTGCTGTCACTGGTGGCCATGACCGGTGTATACGCCTTCGACCCCCGCGCATTCAACTACACCCTCCTGCTGTTTGTGGCGGGGGCGGCTTACTACTTCCTGTATAGTAAAAATCATCTGGTGGCGAAAACGGCCGAGGAGGAGTTCGCGCTGGTCACTGCGGCACCAGAAGAGATCGAGCCCTCTGCTGCAGGCGTCGCCGCCGCCAAGCTTTAATCAGCGCGGCGAATCACCTAGTCTGAAGCTCGGTAGCCCGCCTCTGGCCCTGGTGCCAAGGCGGGCTCATTGGCCAAGCGACAGAGGGAAACCGTGATGATGCTCGATTTTACCGACCCAGCTCTGGGCGATGCCGAACAGGCGCGCTGGTACGCCGTGGACGATGGCGTGATGGGCGGCGTGTCCCACAGCGGCTTTCGTGTGGAAGAGGGGCATGGCTGCTTCTATGGAGAGGTCTCGCTGGAAAATGGCGGCGGCTTTGCCTCGGTGCGCCGTGAGCCCGGCGCGTTTGAGCCAACCCTGGCCCAGGCCAAGGGCATCACGCTGCGGGTGCGCGGCGATGGCCGTCGCTATCAACTGCGCTTCAAAAGCCACGCGCTGGACGATGCAAGTGCCTACCGCGTGGCGTTCGCGCCCAGTGCCCAGCAGTGGGAAACGCTGCATTTCAGCTGGGCGCAGTTCGACGCCGTGCGCCGGGGGACGCTGCTGTCCAACGCGCCGCCGCTCGAGCCCGGCACCGTTCACCAGCTGGGCTTTCTGATTGCCGACCGCACCGCCGGACCGTTTCAGCTGGACATTGCCTGCATCTCGACGTATTCGCAGGACTCATTTTCACAGGGCTCATTTTCACAGGACTAATTTTCACAGGACTAAGGTCGTCTCGTATGTAGTTTGCCGTTCGAGGAGTCTGTGAAGCCTTTTACCGACGTGAGCCCGCTTGATGAAACACTCTCCGGCCTACCGCCTGGCGGCGACGGTACTGCATGGGTTCGATGAGTACCGTGCACGCTTCCAGCAGATCACTCAGGACGCCAGCCGCCGCTTTCGCGATGCGGCGTGGCGCGAGGCGCAGCAAGCTTCGGCGGCGCGGATCAATCTCTACGGCGAAAAAGTCCAGGACACGTTGGGGCGCCTGCAGCGTACGTTTCCCCAGGACGTGCTGGCCTACTGCGAGACCTGGCGAGAAGCCCGCCGACACTACGCCAACCTGATCGGCCAGCGGTTGGATTACGAGCTGGCAGAGACCTTTTTCAACTCGCTGTTCTGTTCGGTGTTTGAGCATCGTCATATCCGCAACGACTGGATGTTCGTCTACAGCTCCCGTGAGGACGCCGCGCACCGTTCGGGCATCGAGCTGTGCCGCCGTCATGCGGTCAACGGCGACTGGGCCGGAGCGCTGGCCTGGGCGCTGCAAGAGGCGCCGCTGGAAACGCCCTTTGCCCATCTGGAACGCGATAGCCAGTTGGGGGCGGGCTTGCTGGAAGCCCAGCTGCCCGCCCGCCTCTGGCAGGCGGCAGATGCGCGGGTAGAGCTGCTCAACAGCGTCTTCTACCGCAACAAAGGGGCCTACCTGGTGGGGCGTATACTCGGCGGCGGCGAGCAGGTGCCGCTGGTGCTGCCGATTCTGCATGGCGAAGGGTACGGCGAGCAGCAGGGCGGTGACCCCCGCCTGCATCTGGATACCGTGCTCACCGAAACCGATGAAGTGTCGATCATCTTCTCGTTCACCCGTGCTTACTTTCAGGTCGATGTGCCGGTTCCCGGGGAGTTCGTGGGCTACCTGAAACAGCTCATGCCCCACAAGCCGGAAGGCGAGCTGTACGCCGCCATCGGCTTTTTCAAACACGGCAAAACCGAGTTTTTTCGCGCCCTGAACCAGCAGGTGGCCAAGCGCGAAGAGCGCTTCATCATCGCCCCGGGGGTGCGGGGCATGGTAATGGCGGTGTTCGTGCTGCCCAGCTTTCGCACCGTGTTCAAGATCATCAAGGACAAGTTCGACCCGGCCAAGGAGGTCACGCCAGCCATCGTGCGAGAAAAATATCGGCTGGTGAAGCGTCACGACCGGGTAGGACGCATGGCCGATACCCAGGAGTTTTCCAACTTCATCGTGCGCCAGGATCACTTCGCGCCGGAGTGTCTGGCCCATTTGCTGGAAGTCGCCCCTTCCACGGTATCGCTGAAAGGCGACAAGGTGATCATCAAGCACTGTTATACCGAGCGGATGATGACGCCGTTGAACCTCTATCTGGAGCAGTGCAGCGCCGATGAGCGAGTGATGGTGCTGAAGGATTACGGCAATGCCATCAAACAGATGGCAGCCGCCAATATCTTTCCGGGCGATATGTTGCTGAAGAATTTTGGCGTTACCCGTCACGGGCGGGTGATTTTTTACGACTACGACGAAGTGAGCTACCTTACGGAGTGTCGCTTTCGCCACATGCCCAAAGCCCAGCAAGGCGATAGCTACATGGATGGCGGCGCTAGCCTCTCCATCGGCCCCCACGATATCTTCCCCGAGGAGTTCGGCCCGTTCATGTTTGCCAACCCCGAACTTCGCGCGCTGTTCATGGCGCAGCACCCGGAGCTGTTCGACCCGGACTATTGGCTAGGGTTGCAGCAGGCCATTCGCAATGGGCGGGTGATCGATGTCTACCCTTACCGCAACAAGCAACGGTTCTCCGGAACCATCGGCCAACTGGTACATTAGTCATGACTCAACCCCCTCACCTGGTGGTATTGACCGGATCGGGTATTAGCGCCGAAAGCGGCATCAAGACCTTTCGGGCCAGCGACGGCCTTTGGGAAGATCACCCCGTGGAGGACGTCGCCACGCCCGAGGGCTGGCGGCGCAATCCCGAACGGGTGCTGGCCTTCTACGACCAGCGCCGTGAGCAGATCCGCCGTGCAAAACCCAATGCCGCCCACAAGGCGCTGGCCGCGCTGGAGCAGGAAGGCTTCCGAGTCAGCGTGGTGACGCAGAATATCGATGACCTGCACGAGCGTGCCGGTTCGCGCCACGTGCTGCACCTGCACGGCGAGATTCTCAAGGCACGCTCATCCGTCGATGCCCGGCTGCGCTACCCGCTGCCCAAGGGAGGAATCCGCCTGGGGGAGGTGTGCGACAAAGGCAGCCAGCTGCGCCCGGACGTGGTGTGGTTCGGTGAAGCCGTGCCGCTCTTCGAAGAGGCCTGCGAGTTGGTCAGCCAGGCCGATTTCCTGCTGGTGGTGGGCACCTCGCTGGCGGTGATGCCCGCCGCGTCGCTGTTGACCTACATCGACTACGACACCCCCTGTGCACTGATAGACCCCAATGCCGATGCGCTCAGCCCGCCTGGCGTGCTGGCGATCAACACCACGGCGGGGGAAGGCGTGCCAGCGCTGGTTCACCAGTGGTGCAAGCAGGGGAACTTGCTCTTGCCTTGAGTCAACGACGGGGCGGGGTGAGCGAACCGATGGATGGCAGATTACCGGCGCGCTTCCAGAAACCACGCTTTCATGACTCCGGTAATCTGGATGAGCTCGACGTCCGTCGCAATATAGGCGGGCATGGTGTAGAGCCAGCGGCCAATGGGGCGCAGCCACACGCCCCGTGCTCTGGCAAACGCGGCCACGCCCGCCAGCGCCTCGCTGCCATGGGTCTCGATCACCGCTGTCGCGCCCAGCACCCGGACATCTGCCACTGCCGGGTGCGCGCGCAGCGCTGTGTTTTCCAGCAGCTCGCGCTGTAGCACTTGGCTGAGCGCGGCGATTTTCTCCAGGTAATGCTCCTCTTCGAACACCCGCAGGCTCTCCAGCGCCACGCGGCAGGCCAGTGGATTGCCCATGAAGGTGGGGCCGTGCATGAAGGCGTGCTGCTGACTGTCGCCAATGAACGCGTCGTGCACTCGGTCGGTAGCCAGCGTGGCCGCATGGCCCAGATACCCGCCGGTCAGCCCCTTGGAGAGCACCATGATATCCGGCGTGACGCCCGCGTGGTCGGCGGCAAACAGCCTGCCGGTGCGGCCAAAGCCGGTGGCCACTTCGTCGAAAATCAGCAGCACGCCAAATTCGTCGCACAGCGCCCGGGCGCCGCGCAGGTAGTGCGGCGAGGTCATGTTCAGCCCGCCCGCCGCTTGCAGCAGCGGCTCCATCAGCAGTGCGGCGATCTCCTGGTGATGGCGCGACAGCACCTCTCGGAGCGCAGCGAGGTCATGCTCTACCTGGGCTGGCGTGGCATCGAACGGTGCCGTAGGGGCCGGGGCGAAGTGGTGCTGAGGCAGCAGGCTGGCGAACAGGCTGTGCATGCCCTCTTCGGGGTCGCATACCGCCATGCAGCCGGTGGTGTCGCCATGGTACGCCTTCATCAGCGAGAGCATCTTGCGCTTGCCGGGTTGGCCGATGAGCACCTGATACTGCAGCGCCATCTTCATGGCCACCTCCATGCCCACCGAACCGCTGTCGGAGAAGAACACGTGGTTCAGCCCCGGCGGGGTAATGCGCACCAGCGCCCGTGCCAGCTGGTCGGCGGGGCCGTGGGTCAGGCCCCCCAGCATCACATGGCACAGCTCGCCGGCCTGTTCGCGGATGGCGGCCACCAGGCGCGGGTGGCCGTAGCCGTGAATCATGCACCACCAGGAGCAGGTGGCATCCAGCAGACGTTCACCGCTTTCCAGCGTAAAGTGGCTGCCGCTACCGCCCACCACCTTGGGGGCCGGTGTCTGGGTCTTGAGATGGGCGTAGGGGTGCCACACGGGGGAACTCATGGCGTTGCCTCCTGGGCCGTGGGAGTGAGCAGCGCATCAAGGAAGATAAAGCGCTGCGCGATGTGGGCATCTGCCTGTACCAAATGGGGAATGAGCCCTAAACAGGGCGCAGGCAGAGCGCGTTCGAGCAGCGCCACATTGGCGGCAAACCGTGCGCTATCGCTGGCAAAGGCCGGGTCCACCACGCTGCCCACCCAGCCCGCCAGCGTCACGCCATCGGCGGCGATGGCCTCGGCGGTGAGCCGCGCATGGTTGAGGCAGCCGAGTTTCAGCCCGACGACCAGAATCACCGGCAGGCCCAGCGCACGGGGCAGGTCGGAAAAATCCTCCTCCTCATTGAGCGGCACTCGCCAGCCGCCGGCGCCTTCGATCAGCGTCAGGTCGCGTGGCGTTTGGCTCAGGGTAGCGCGCAGCGCTTGGGTCACGCTGGCCACGCGCAGCACCATGCCCGCTTCTAGGGCCGCCAAATGGGGCGCAATGGCGGGGGCAAAGGCCCACGGATTGACCGTCGAGTAATCCACCGGCGGGAGGCTTTGTGCCTGTAGCGCCAGAGCATCGCGGTTGCGCAAGCCGCTGAGCGTGGCCTCGCTGCCGGAGGCAATCGGTTTCAACCCCAGCGTGGTGTACTGGCGCTGACGGGCAGCACACAGCAGCGCGCTGGCGGCCAGGGTCTTGCCCGCATCGGTGTCGGTACCGGTGATGAAATAGGTGTTGTTCATTTCGCGCTTTCCAGGCATAGCGTCAGGCAGTGGTAGCTCACCGGCAGCCCCCGCGGCGTGCGCAGTGCTTCATAGCGCAACCGGGCATCGCTCAGTGCCTGGCGGGTGAGCTGCGCGTCGGGTCTTGCCACCTGAGCGCCCACGCCCTTGATGGAGGCCATGACGGCATTCAGGTCGGGGTAGAAAAAGCGCCGCCGCTCGCACACGTGGTGGGAAAGCCGCAAGCCGCATCGTGCAATTGCCCGTCGCACGGTGCTGGCGTCCGGCGTTTGCAGCAGGGCCTCGGGCCGCTGCCAGGCGGTGGCCACCTCATGAAGCGTGCCGGGCAGCAGGGTAGTGATGCGCGCCTGCCCGCCAGGGGCAAGCACCCGCGCCAGCTCCTGCATGACATCCTCGATGCTCGGGCACCACTGAATCGCCAGGTTGGAGAACACCAGCTCAACGCTGGCGTCGTTTTGCGGCAGCGCCGCGGCGTCCCCCAACTGCCAGCGGATGGCCTCGCCATAGGTTGCCTGGGCGTAGGCGAGCATGCCTGGGGCCAGGTCGAGCCCGGTGATGGCGGCCTCCGGGTAACGGGTGGCCAGCCGCTGGGTCCAGTAACCGGTGCCGCAGCCCAGGTCGAGCACCTGCTGGGCGCTCTTCGGCAGCGTTTGCCAGAGCGCTTCGCCGATAGCTCGCTGGGCGCTGGCGAGCGCGTCATAGCGCGGCGCCGCTCGGGAGAAGGCCCGGGCAACGCGGGTCTGCCAGTGGGGGACGGGGGTAGAGAGCAACGGTGAGTTCATCGCGGCACCTGTGTCGCCTGCTCGGCCAGCCGAGCGGCGAGCCGGGCTGGGCGTGAGAGCATCGGGCAGTGCCCGGCGTCTTCCAGCCGCAAGGCCTGTTGGCGAGTGCGGTTTGGCAGCAGCGGGTCCTGGGTGCCTGCGAGCAGGTGGATAGGACAGGGCGGTGCCGCGAAGTGCGCGCGGTTGTCCAGCGTGGCCAGCCATGTCAGGCCCTGGGCCAGGGTGGCAGGGTCCGCGCAGGGCGCGTCGCCCAGCAGCCCACTAAGTTGGCGGCGAGCCTCGCGAGCGTTGGGTTCGCCCTGGCACTGCCAGCGTAGAAAGTGGCGCCATGTGGCAACCGGATCACGATGGAAGGCGCGCTGAAAGCTTGCCAGCTCCTCGTACGTCACACCGCCATCCTCCCCGTCACTGCAAAAACGGCTGCCTGCACCCAGTAGCAGCAGGGCCTTGGGCGGCGGCAAGTGATTGAGCAGCTCTGTGGCCAGCAACCCACCCAGCGACCAGCCAACCCAAACGGCATCGCTGGGTAGCTCGGGTGCCATCCGCTCGGCCAGTGCGTCAAGGCCCGTCGAGGTAGGTAGCGCAGGAGATTCGCCGTAGCCGGGCCACTCTACCGCGCTGGGCTCGACAGGGCTGGGCCAGTGTTCCGAAAGCGTCTGCCAGATGCGGCGGTCGACGCCCCAGCCCGACAGCAGTATGAGCTTCATCGCGGCTCCTCGTGCAGGCAGGTCGCGGCTACGTCCAGCAGCCGGTCGATATCGCGCTGGGTATGGCGGGCGCTGAGCGTGATACGAAGTCGCGCCTCGCCGTTGGGGACCGTGGGCGGGCGTATCGCGCCTACCTGAACATCGTGTTTATCGAAACGGGCGGCCCAGGCCATGGTGCGCCGCTCGCTGCCCAGCAGCAGTGGCTGAATCGGCGTGTGGGAGTGGCCCAAAGGAAGCCCCAGGGCCGTGGCCTGCTGGCGGAAGTAGTCGATGTGGCGCGCAAGCCGCTGACGGTGCTCCGGTTCCCGCTGGACGATGGTGAGCGCTTCCAGAGTAGCGGCGGCAATGCCGGGCGGTTGAGCGGTGGTGTACACATAGCTGCGGGCAAACTGAATCAAGTGCTCGATCAGTGCCGCATCCCCCGCCACGAAAGCGCCCGCGGTGCCCAGCGCTTTGCCCAGGGTGCCGACCAGGATTGGCACCTGCTGGCTATTGAAGCCTGCCACGCAGCCTGCGCCGTTTTCGCCAAGGACGCCAAGCCCGTGGGCATCGTCGATCATCAGCCAGGCGCCGTGTTGCTGGCTGAGGTGGGCGAGCTGTTCGATGTCGGCGATATCACCGTCCATGCTGAACACGCCGTCGCTCACCACCAGCTGATGGGTGGCCCGGCTGCGCGCCAGTAAACGCGCCAGATCCTGGCCATCGCGGTGGTGGTAGCGTCGGGAACGGGCGCCGCTCAGCGCGGCCCCGTCGAGTAGCGAGGCGTGATTGAGACGGTCCTGAAAAATCGCGGTGTGGGAATCCGCCAGCGCTTGCACCACGCCCAGGTTCGCCATATAGCCGGTGGAGAACAGCAGCGCCCGCTCGCGCCCGGTCCACTCGGCCAGCGCAGCTTCCAGGGCGTCGTGAATGCCCAGGTGGCCGCTGACCAGATGCGACGCCCTGGCCCCGGCGCCAAAGCGTTTGGCGCCTTCTGCCTGGGCGGCTTGCACCCGTGGGTCCTGGGCGAGGCCCAGGTAGTCATTGCCGGCAAAGTCCAGCGCATCGTGGGAGGCGAC
Source organism: Vreelandella hamiltonii (assembly GCF_014651795.1). Lineage (NCBI taxonomy): Bacteria > Pseudomonadati > Pseudomonadota > Gammaproteobacteria > Oceanospirillales > Halomonadaceae > Vreelandella > Vreelandella hamiltonii. Next base: position 126,437 of record NZ_BMXO01000012.1, read on the forward strand.
CCGGCGGGAGCGCCAGCGCTGCAGGCGCTCCCGCTGGTCGCGGGCGGTTGCCAAGCGCTGCTGCCACGCCTCAGACACTGGCATCCACCGCTAGCGCTGCGGCGCGTTCGGCCTGGGCATTGCGCTGAGCCTGCTGTGCCAGCCGCTCGCTATGCTGCGTGTCGTCTTCGCAGGTATCGCGGCGCTCGGGGTGCAGGCCCAGCTTGGCAAACAGCGCGCGGTCGCGCTCTGCCTGGGGGTTGCGGGTGGTCAACAGCTTGTCGCCGTAGAAAATCGAGTTGGCACCGGCCAGAAAGGCAAGCGCCTGGGTGGATTCGCTCATCTGCTCGCGGCCTGCCGAGAGGCGCACATGGCTCTGGGGCATCATGATGCGCGCCACGGCAATGGCGCGGATGAACGTCAGCGGGTCCAGGTCCTCCGCGTTTTCCAGCGGGGTGCCCGGCACCTTTACCAGCATGTTGATCGGCACCGACTCAGGATGCGGGGAGAGCCTGGCCAGCTGTTGCAGCAGCGCGCTGCGATCCTGGGCGCCTTCGCCCATGCCGAGAATACCGCCAGAACACACCTTCATACCGGCGTCGCGCACGGTGGCCAGAGTTTCCAGGCGGTCGCTGTAGGTGCGCGTGGTGATGATCTCGCCGTAGTAGTCGGGGGAGGTGTCGAGGTTGTGGTTGTAGTAGTCCAGCCCCGCAGCGGCCAGCCGGGTGGCCTGTTCACCATCGACCATGCCCAGCGTCATGCAGGTTTCGAGCCCCAGCGCTTTCACCTGGCGTACCATCTCTTCCACCGCCAGCAGATCCTTGTCCCGGGGGCTGCGCCAGGCCGCTCCCATGCAGAAGCGGCTGGCGCCCGCCTCTTTGGCGGCCTTGGCCTGGGCCACCACTTTCTCTATTTCCAGCAGCTTCTCTTTTTCCAACTGAGTGTTGTAGTGACCCGACTGGGGGCAGTACTTGCAGTCTTCCGGGCAGGCCCCGGTCTTGATCGACAGCAGGGTAGACACCTGCACTGCGTTGGCATCGAAGTGTGCCCGATGCACCTGCTGGGCCTGAAACAGCAGGTCGTTGAAGGGCAACGCAAACAGCGCGTCGATTTCCTCGAGGGTCCAGTCATGGCGCGGAGCGGTGTCAGCCGAGTGAGAAGCCGTCGTGTGAGTGGTCACGGGTAAACCTTTTTTAATTTGAAAGTTGACAGGACTCTAGCGGTGGGATGTTAAGGGTGTCAACTTTTAATGATTGGTTGGTTTACTGGAGGGCGGGGGAAGGGAACATTCGTCACGATGCACGGCCTGCTTTATACTCTGCGCCCTTTGATCACCACTGGAGCGCAGATGCCTGACGCGACCTCGCTGCCCCCTGAACATGACGCCTTGACCGACCGCGACCCGGCCACGGGGCACCCGCGACCGCCGCGGCGCGAATTCAAAGCGCGCGGCAGCTTCGTCAAGCGCTGCGAAGGGTGCAATCTGCCCGAGTTGAACTGCCTGTGCCCTTATCAGGTCAAGGCAGAGAGTGACGCCCAGGTGTGGTTGCTGACCCACTCCATCGAGCACTTCAAACCGACCAATACCGGCCGCCTGATTGGTGATGTGCTGACCAACACTCGGGTATTTACCTGGTATCGCACGGCGCCGGACGAGGCGCTGGCCGCACTGCTGCAAGACCCGCGCTATGCTCCGTTCGTGATTTTTCCTGACGACCAGCCGGATTACGCGGAACGGGTGGTGGGGCTGGAGGCCGTCCAGGCGGTCAAGCAGCAGTCGCGTATTCCAGTATTCATCATTCTGGACGGCACCTGGCGACAGGCCCGGCGTATGTTCCGCAAGAGCCCTTACCTGGACACGCTGCCGGTATTGCCGCTGCACACCGAGCGCGAAACCCGCTACCGGCTGCGCAAGCCCGCCTCGAAAGCCCACCTGTGCACCGCCGAGGTGGCCATCGAACTGCTGCGTCAGAGCGGTGATGAAAACGCCGCCAGCGTGCTGGACGACTACTTCGACGTGTTCAACGACAGCTACGCCGAGAGCCGTTATTACCGCAAGATCGAGGAGCCAACGGCGGCCATGACTCGGCTGTTGGCCCGAAAAGCGGGGGATGCGCCGCGCTGATCAAGGCCTGGCGCCGGGTAGCCAGCGCAACAGCACCTTGCGCACCCAGTACCAGCGGTTGATCAGCAGGGCCGCGAAAATCAGCGCGCAGCCGGTGAGTTGAAGCGCCGACATGGTTTCGTTGAACCACCAGGCGGCCAGCAGCGCCGTCCAGACGGCCTCCAACATCAGAATGACCGCTGCATGGCTTGGCGTGGTCATGCCCTGCGCCTTGATCTGAAGAAAGAACCGCAGTGAGCTGGCCAGCAGCACGCTGGCCAGAAACCAGCCCAGAATCGGGGCATCGAGGGAGAGCGTCTGCTCTTCCACGACCCATGAAACAGCGGTCAACACGATGCCCACGGAAAGCAGCTGCAGCGTCGTCAACGACAGGGCAGGCACATTGCGCACCACCCGCGTATTGACGTTGATCAGCAGCGCGAAGCACAAGGCCGCGCAAAGCATCAGCAGCTGGCTGGCCTCCACCCGAAAACCGGCATTCAGCGATAACAGCGCAAAGCCTGTCAGCGCGACGGGCAGGGCTACCCAGGTGCTGGTGGCGGGACGGTCGCCAAACAGCAGGCGGGCCACCACCGGCACCAGCAGAATGCCCAGGCTGTTGATGAAGGCGCTTTCTCCCAGATGCTGGGAGTGATGCAATCCCAGCACCCAGAAAGCGATGGCCGCACTGAACAGTACGCCTACCAGCAGGCCGCGCCGAATACGCCGGGCAGGCAAATGGCGCAGTGTCGGCCAGGCGAAGCCCAGCAGGATGACCCCCGCGAGCAGAAAGCGAGTGCCGATGAACAGCAGCGGAGGCATGCCTGCCAGCGCTTCCTTGGAAAATATCCACCCGCCTGCTGCCAGGGTGGTCACCAGCAGCAGCAGGGCATCGGCCTGCCAGGGGGCTTGCCGGATGGTGCTATGGCTCACGCGGCGCCGCCAAACAGCGCCCCGGCAATTCTGAAGCCTGCCACCCAGGTGCCAATGGCCGAACCTACCGTGGCGAGAATGAACACCAGCAGCGTGCGTGACACGCGGTTTTTCCACCAGCCTTTCAGTTGCGTCACGTCATGGCGCAGAGTAGAGAAATCGCGCACCTTGGGTTTGCGCATGTAAAGCTCGACCCCGGCGGCCACGAAACCGGCGCCAATGGTGGGGTTGAGCGACGTCAGCGGCGCAGCAAAGAAGGTCGCGATCACGGTGAGCGGATGCGCCAGGGCAATCAGGGTCGCCCCCCCGGATAGCAGGCCATTGATCAAGAACCACTCCATCACCAGCTGCCAGCCCAGCTCGGTATTACGCGAAAAACCGACCACGAAGCCGGTGAGCACCAGCGCGGTGATCAGCCAAGGCATGACTTTCCATAGCTTGGAGGGCGGCGGAGTAGCTTCCAGCGATTCCCGCTCCTGGGTCGGGTTTTCCGGTAGCGGTGTTTCCAGGTGCTCGCCGGTGCCTTTCAGGTGGCCTGCGCCGAGCACGACCAGCACGTTCGAGTAGCGCCCGGGAGGTGCCTCTTCGGCCAGGCGTAGCGCCATGTAGCGGTCGCGTTCGCGGATCAGCGGGGTGTAGAGCGTTTCTGATTCCGCTGCGAATTCGCTGAAGGTGGCTTCCAGCATATCGCCCTCCTTGAGCTTTTCGATCTCCTCCTTGGAGACATCCTGGCGGGAGAGCACGCTGCCAATCAGCCCGGAAAAGAGCGAGAAGCGCTGCCACCAGGGCACGTTGCTGTAGATGCGCTTGAGCGTGATGCCCACATCGCGGTCCACCAGCAGCAGCGGCAGTTGGCGAGCACGGCACTCATCCACCGCCGCGCGCATTTCGGCGCCCGGCTGGATGCCTGATTGCTCGGCGATACGCTGCTGGAAGGCACCCAGCGCCAGGCTGGCGGCGACCATGCCGGCCTTGCCCTGCTTGAACACTTGAAACAGGTCCTGCTCGCCCATGGCATCGGGGTTGTCCATGCTGTGATGGCGGGCGTCACACAGCTCGATGGCCACCGCATCGAAATGGCCGGTAGCAATCAATTGGCGCACGTCGTCGGCGCTTTCGGCCGAGACATGGGCCGTGCCCAGCAGGGTGTAGCAGGTGTCGCCCACGGTCACGGTTTTCAGCGGGCCGCTAGTGGAGGGCAGGGGCGGCGTCGGTGGCCGCGTAGTGTCATCGTGGGTCATTCAACAGTCTCGATGTATAAGTATAAAAAGGTGAAAACGTACACAAGCCGTCAATACCGGGGCTCAGTGGTGTATCAACGCCGCCAGAAGGCCGGAGTAAAGAGCACCAGGACGGTGAAAATTTCCAGGCGCCCCATCAGCATGGCCAGTACCAGAATCCATTTGGCCAGGCTGGGTAAGTCGCCATAGTGGCTGCTGGCTTCGCCCAGCGCAGGGCCCAGGTTGTTGAGCGCCGAGCCCACCGCCGACCAGGCGGTCACTTGATCCACGCCGGTGGCCATCACACCCACCAGCATCAGGAAGAACAGCATGACATAGGCCGAAAAAAAGCCCCATACCGCCTGCGCGATGCTGTCGGGTACGCTGACCTTGCCGACCTTCACCGCAATCACCGCGTTGGGGTGAATCAGGCGCATGACTTCGCGCATGCCCTGCTTGAGAATCAGGATGATGCGGATCACTTTCATGCCGCCAGCGGTGGAGCCCGAGCAGCCCCCTACGAAGGCGGCAATGAACAGCAGAAACGGAATTGCCCCAGGCCAGCCTGAGAAGTCGGCCACGGCGAATCCCGCCGTGGTAGCCACGGAGACGACCTCGAACAGCGCATGCCGCAGGCCGGTGATGTCGTCATAGGTCTTGGTCAGCCACAGGGTAATGACGGTAATCACGGTCAGACCCGTCAGGAACAGCAGCAGAAACCGGGCTTCCGGGTCCTGAAAATAGTGGGTCAGGCGCTTCTCGCGCCAGGCCACGAAGTGGAGGCTGAAGCTCACCGCCGAAATCAGCATGAAGCTGATGCAGATCAGCTCGATGGCGGCGCTATCGAAATAGCCGATGCTCAGGTCATGAGTCGAAAATCCGCCGATGGCGACCGTGGAAAAGCTGTGGCCCAGCGCATCGAACCAATCCATGCCCGCGACCATGTAAGCCACGAAGCAGGCAAAGGTCAAGGTGGCGTAGATATACCACAGTGCCTTGGCGGTTTCGGTGATGCGCGGCGTCAGCTTGGAGTCTTTCAGCGGCCCCGGAATTTCCGTGCGGTACAGGGCCATGCCCCCGACCCCCAAGGTCGGCAGGATGGCCACCGCCAGTACCACGATGCCCATACCGCCCAGCCACTGCAGCTGCTGGCGGTAGTAGCGGATCGACTCGGGCAGAAAATCGATGCCGGTAATGACCGTGGCCCCGGTGGTGGTCAGGCCCGAAAAGGATTCGAAGACGGCATCGGTAATGCTCAGGGAGTCCTCGCCAAACAGCATCAGCGGCAGCGAGCCGAACAGTGCCAGCACGGTCCAGAACATGGCCGCGATGATGAAACCGTCCCGAATGCGCAGCTCCTTGCGCGCCCGGCGGTTCGGCAGGTAGATCAGCAGGCCGGTGATGACGGAAATCGCAATGCCGCTCATGAACGCATGCCAAACGCCGTCGCGAAACCACAGCGACATCAGCATGGGAGGCAGCATGGTGAGGCTGAACAGCATCAGCAGCAGGCCCAAGATACGTAGAATAATCCGCAGGCTCATGGCAGGGATGGTCTCATTGCTGGCTGGTTCCTAGAAAAACGTCAATCCCACCTGGAAAAGCCGCTCGACGTCGCGGATACGCCGTTTGTCGATCACGAACAGAATCAGGTGATCACCGCTCTCCACGCGCACGTCGCCGTGGGCAATCATCACTTCCTTGCCGCGCACCACGGCACCGATGGTGGTGCCTTCGGGAAGCTCGATCTCATCGATGGTGCGGCCCACCACCTTGGAAGACTGCTTGTCGCCGTGGGCAATCGCC
>NZ_BMXO01000013.1:0-128803 GCF_014651795.1 Vreelandella hamiltonii
CAGGCGGCTGGCAACACGCTATGAGCGACTGGCGAGAAACTACCAGTCGCTACTCAACCTTGTATCCGCCGTCATATGGCTGGCCTAATTGTTAACGCTCCCTAGCAGGCGCGCTAAATTGATGGCTCCGCCGGAGTGAGGCGGTAAAGCATTCAGCGACATGGATAACTCTCTTTGAAATAGTTTGAAAAAGTCTATTAAATGTCTGACATTTTAACAAGTCAGCCAATAGTCGCCAGTAAGGCTATTGGATGAAAGATTAAGAGCAAGCATCGTGATACGCTAACTTAAACGATTAAGTTAAGGTTTAAGCATGACGTTAGCGGATTTTGAGCCTCAGCGGCCTGTGGTGCATTTTACTCCCCCGATGGGATGGATGAACGATCCCAATGGGCTGGTGTTTTTCGAAGGCGAGTACCATCTGTTTTATCAGTACCACCCCTTGGGAACCGAGTGGGGGCCGATGCACTGGGGGCATGCGGTCAGCCGTGACCTGTGCCGGTGGCAGCATTTGCCCATTGCGCTGGCGCCCGATGAAGAAGGGGCCTGCTTTTCCGGCAGCGCCGTGGTGGATGAGCACGATGTCACGGGGCTGTTCGATGGCAAGCCTGGGCTGTTGGCGTTCTATACCTGCCACAAGGTGCTCTCCGATGACCCGCAGGATTACCAGCAGTCCCAGTGCCTGGCGTACAGCCGCGACAAGGGGCGTACCTGGCAGCGCTATGCGGGGGATCCCGTCCTGCCGCCGCCCGGTTTCAAGGATTTCCGCGACCCCAAGGTGGTGTGGCATGCCCCCCGCCAGCGCTGGGTGATGGCGCTGGCCTGCGGGCAGGAGATTCACTTTTATACCTCGACCAACCTGCTGGCGTGGCAGTTTGCCAGCGCTTTTGGGGCGGGCGAGGGCGCGCACACCCAGCACCCCTGGGAGTGCCCGGACCTGTTCGAGCTACCGGTGGAAGGCGCCGAGCCCCATGAGCCCGCGTCGCGTTGGGTGCTGGTGGTAGGCATTGGTGCTACGCCGGATAACCCGTTTGGCTCGTTTACCCAGTACTTCGTGGGTGATTTCGACGGCCAGCGTTTCACCAATGACAACGCCCCGGATAGCGTGCTGATGATGGACGAAGGGCGGGACTTCTACGCGGTGCAGAGCTGGTCGAATACCCCTGGGCGGCGGCTGGCGCTGGCGTGGCTGAACAATTGGCAGTACGCCAACCATGCCTCTGAAGCGGGCTGGCGGGGCACCATGAGTCTGCCCAGGGAGCTTGCGCTGCGCGCAACGCATCGTGGCGTGCGCTTATATCAGCGCTTCACCCGTGAGGCGGCTCGAGCGCTCGGCGCCCCCCGCCATCTCTCGCCTCGCTCGCTGCAAACGGTGGGGGAGCACTGTATCGCCCTGCCGGAAGGCACGGCCGTGCAAGGGCAGATGACCCTGACGCTGAAGCCGGGGACGCGGCTGGCGCTCTCGCTGCAGCAGGGCTACCAGCAGCAGTTATGGCTGTCGGCAGGCGAAACGCAGACGGCGCTGCACTATGCGCGCCAGGGCAGTAACGGCCAGGCCGCCTTCGATGAGCACTTCGCCTGCGACCATGCGGCGGGCAGCGTCGATGGATTGACCGTCAAGATCCTCTGGTGGTGCGATCACGGAACGCTGGAAATGTTGATCGAGGGCGCCACCGAGCAGCGCAGCATCAGCCAGGTGAGCCTGGTGGATCATCGCCGTCAGCCGATCGCACTGAACCTGGTCAGCGGTCGGGTGGCGATCATGGAAGGCCTCACTCAGAGCGTCGCCGAGTAGACTGCTCGGCGACGCTGAGGGCTAGCCTGCGGAGCCGCGCAGGGCTTCGATATCGGCGTGGGTGGGCAGGGCGGCATACGCGCCGGGTCGGGTCACGGCATGGGCGCCACAGCGGCAGGCAATATCCACCGCGCGGCTGAGAAACGCGCTGTCCTGATGCCAGTTGGCGCGGATGCCGAACCGGGAAAGCTCCGCCAGCAGGCCGCCAATGAAGGCATCACCGCCGGCGGTGGTGTCTACGGCCGTCACGCTGGGTGGAGCGATGGTCTGCTCGATACCAACGCCTTTCAGCACCACGTCATGGGGGCCGTCAGTGATCACGATGACTTTCACACCGGCGGCCATACGCTCGGCGAGCCACGCCTCCCTGAGATGGTTGCCGCGCAGGTAGTCCAGCTCTTCCAGCGAGACCTTCACCAGTTCGGCGCTATCGATCAGCTCGGTGACCCGCCACACATCCGCCGAGCCGTCCGCCCACAGGTTGTGGCGCAGGTTGGCATCCACGCTTACCAGGCAGCCCGCTCGCTTGGCCATGGCGGCAATGGCCAGGGTGGTGTCGGCGATTTCCGGGTCGGTCAGGCTGTTGCTGCACAGGTGCACGATGGCAGGCTGCTCGAACACGCCGTGGGGCAGGTGCTCCAGGCGGTAGAGCAGGTCGGCGGCGGGTGGGCGGTAGAAGTCGAAAGTGCGCTCGCCATGGCTGTCTCGGGAAACGAAGGCCAGCGCCGTGCGGGCCTCTCGGGTCAGCACCACGCCTTGGGTGTCCACGCCGTGGCTTTGTAGCTCACGGATCAGGAAGTGCCCAAAGGTATCGTCACCGACCATGCCCAGAAACTGGCTGGGTACGTTCAACCGGGCGCAGGCCACCGCCACGTTGGCTGGCGCGCCGCCTGCGTAGGGGGTGAAGGTCTCTGGCCCCGTGTCGTCGCCCAGGCGGCTGGAGAGCATGTCAATCAGGGCTTCACCGAAAGCAATCACCGGCGTCATAGGTCTTTCCTTGTCATTATTGGCATTGGATGTGAAATAAGCGCGTCAAGCGACGCAGTGGCCGCGGGCCGCCTCCAGCAGTTCGTACCAGGCTTCTCGGGGCAGGGCTTCCGGGCCATTGAGCATATCGGCAATGCGCTCCGCTTTCACGCTGCCCACCACCGGCGCCGGGGGTGCTGACGAGCTCGCCTGCCAAACGGTTCAGCACGCGGCTGACCTCGCCCTGCATCAACTGACCGCCCGCGCTCGGGTTGTCGTTGGCAATGCTGGCTTTGGTGACCACGTGGAGCCGCTTGGCCAGCGCCGGGCGGGCACGCAGCGCCTGGCCGAATAGCGTTTCGCAAGCTCCGCTGCCGTAAATATCGGCATGGTCGAACCAGTGCAGGCCTTGTTCCAGGCGGGCTTCGATCCAGTCGGCCAGCTGGCTCGCCTGGTGCATCTCTTGCGCTTCATGCAGGCGCATCATGCCGAGTACGAACGGCACGTCAAAGGTCACAGCAGCCATGGCGTGTTTCCGTCAGTTTAAAAGACTTCTTCGTTATGCAGCGCTTCGGCGGCACCCAGCAGGCCGGTCCACGGGTGGGTCACGATCCACACCGGAATATCGGCGTTGTACGCCCCCATGCGCCCCTTGTTGACGAAGCTGGCGTGCAGCTCGCATTTAGGTAGCCACGCCAGCAGCCGGGGCAGAATGCCGCCGCACAGATACACGCCGCCGCGTGCGCCCATGGTCAGGGTGGCGTCACCGCAGACGTCGCCGAGGATTTTCAAAAAGCGCAGCAGGGTGGCTGTGGCCAGGGCGTCACCCTGATTGGCCGCCTGGGTCACCTCGGCTGGGGTTTCGCAACGTGGCGCTTGGCCTTCCAGCGTGCAGTGGGCCTGATAGAGTTCCAGCAGCCCCTGGCCGCACAGGATGCGCTCGACGCTGACCCGCTGGTGGCGCTGCAGGAAAACATCCAGCAGCGCCCGCTCGGTGGTGTCGGTGGGCGCAAAGGTGACGTGGCCGCCTTCGGTGGGCAGCGGAATCCAGGCGTGCTGGCCGGGAAACACCCCGGCCACGCCTAGCCCGGTGCCCGGGCCGATGACCAGACGGGTCGAGTGCGACTGGGCGACGCCGGGCTGCACTTCGACGAGGTTGTCTTCGCCCACGTGGGGTACGCCCAGCGCCTGGGCGGTGAAGTCATTGATGACCTTGAACAGCGACAGGTTCAGCGCCTGCTGGACGTCGCTTTTCATGAAGTCCCAGTGGTTGTTGGTCATTTTCACCCGCTCGGCGTGCACCGGGCAGGCGAAGGCCAGGCAGGCCTCCTCGGGGGCGTTATCCCCGGTCGCGCCCACGCGGGCGAGGTAATCCTGAATCGCCTCGACCACGCCGGGGTAGTCTGCGCAGGGCAGGTTGAGGATATCGTGGGGCGTCACCTCGCCAGGCGCTACCAGCGCCAGGCGAGCGTTGGTGCCGCCAATATCACCGATCAGTGCCGGTCGCATCAGGCGTCCTCTTGAAAGATCTGACCTTCCTGGCGGGCCAGGTCATCGGCTTCGAATCCCCCCAGCGAACCGGCTCCCTCTTCACCGCGCATGGCGAGATGACGGAAGCCTGCAAACAGCTCGCGGCCCAGGCCGACGTGGTAGTGGTCGAGATTGGCAACGGCCAGCGGGCGCTCGGCCCAGGTAGCGGCATCCACCTTGGCTTCCAGGGTGCCGGCATTGGCATCCAGGCGCACCACGTCGCCGTCGCGCAGCTTGGCCAGCGGGCCGCCGTCCAGCGCTTCCGGGCTCATGTGAATGGACGCAGGCACTTTGCCCGACGCACCGGACATGCGGCCATCGGTGACCAGCGCGACCTTGAAGCCACGGTCCTGCAACACCCCCAAAAACGGGGTGAGCTTGTGCAGCTCGGGCATGCCGTTGGCTTTGGGCCCCTGGAAGCGCACCACCACAATCACGTCACGGTCCAGCTCGCCGGATTCGAAGGCGGCTTTCATTTCGTTCTGGTCTTCGAAGATCTTGACCGGCGCTTCGACCACCCGGTGCTCTTCGGCCACCGCCGAGACCTTGATCACGCCACGGCCCAGGTTGCCTTTCATGACGGTCAGGCCGCCGGTAGCGGCAAAGGGCGTAGCGACCGGGCGCAGCACTTCTTCGTCCAGGCTCTTCTCCGGGCCTTCGCGCCAGACCACTTTGCCCTCTTCCAGGAAGGGCTCCTGGGTGTAGGCGGTCAGGTCGGTGCCGAAGACGGTGGGAATGTCACCGTGGAGCAGGCCCGCGCCCAGCAGTTCACGGAACAGGTAGCTCATGCCGCCTGCGGCCTGGAAGTGGTTGATGTCCGCCTGGCCGTTGGGGTACACCTTCATCAGGCTGGGGGTCACCGCCGAGAGGTCGGTGAAGTCGTCCCAGTTCAGGGTGATGCCCGCCGCCGCGGCCATGGCAATCAGGTGCATGGTGTGGTTGGTCGAGCCGCCGGAGGCCAGCAGGCCGACCACGGCATTGACGATGGCGCGCTCGTCGATCTGCTTGTAGAACGGACGGTACTCGCCGCCTGCTTCAGTATTGCGAATGGTCTGTTCGGTGGCGTAGCGGGTCAGCGCTTCGCGCATCTCGGTGCCGGGGTTCACGAACGACGTGCCCGGCAGGTGCAGGCCCATCACTTCCATCATCAGCTGGTTGGAGTTGGCGGTGCCGTAGAAGGTGCAGGTGCCGGGGCTGTGGTAAGAGTCGGACTCTGCCTGCAGCAGCTCTTCGCGGCCCACCTTGCCTTCGGCATACAGCTGGCGAATGCGCGCTTTCTCCTTGTTCGGCAGGCCGCTGGGCATGGGGCCTGCGGGTACGAACATGGCGGGCAGATGGCCGAAACGCGCGGCACCGATGAACAGGCCCGGGACGATCTTGTCGCACACGCCCAGGTAAATGGCGGCGTCGAACATGTTGTGTGACAGCCCCACCGCCGTGGCCATGGCAATCAGGTCCCGGGAGAACAGCGATAGTTCCATGCCCGGCTGGCCCTGGGTTACGCCGTCACACATGGCCGGTACGCCGCCCGCAAATTGCGCGGTGGAACCCATGGCCCGCGCCGCTGCCTTGATGGTTTCCGGGAAGGTTTCAAACGGCTGGTGGGCCGACAGCATGTCGTTGTAAGACGAGATGATGCCCAGGTTGGCGCTGTTCATCAGCTTCAGGGCATCTTTTTCCTGGGGGCTACAGGCAGCAAAGCCGTGGGCCAGGTTGCCGCAGGAGAGCTCGGCACGATGCACGCCACGCTTGTGCTGGTCGGCCATGCGGCGCTCGTAGAGGGCGCGGCGCTCGGCAGAGCGTTCACGAATGCGTTGGGTGACTTCCGCGACCTTGGGGTGAAGGGCTGCGGGGGTAGAACCAGACGTTGAACCAGGCATAGAAACCTCTGCATGAGTAGAGACGGTGAAAGTATCTTGTAGTTATTTTACATTTTATGGCGCCAATAATAGAGACCTTACGGCAATAAAAAGCCGATTTATAGCTTAAGTTGTAGTTTTATTACCCGAAAGGATGAGCCGGATGATCCCGGCGTCCAGCCCATGATAGCCAAAAAGCGCTCATGGGCCGAACGCGCCTGCTCAGGACTCGACCTCATCGCTGCTGATATGGAACAGCATGGCATACAGGGTGGGCACGGCAATCAGCGTCAGCAGCGAGGCAAACGCCAGGCCGCCCATGATGGTCACGGCCATGCTGTTGAAGAAGGCGTCGGCCAGCAGCGGCAGCATGCCAAGGATGGTGGTGCCAGCGGCCAGGAAGACCGGCCGCAAGCGGCTGACGCTGGCGTCCACCAGTGCAGAAAAGCGCGCCTTGCCCTCCTTGATCTGCCCGTCGATCTCATCCACCAGCACGATGGCGTTTTTCATCAGCATGCCCGACAGGCTGAGCATGCCCAGCAGCGCGGTAAACGAGAAGGGCAGGCCGGTTACCAGTAGGCCAATCACCACGCCACACACCGACATGGGCACCACCAGCCAGATGATCAGCGGCTGCTTGAGCTTGCCAAACAGCAAAATCGAGGTCAGCAGCATCACCAGCAGGCTGATGGGCAGCTGCTGGGCCAGCGCCTCCTGGGCATCGCCGGAATCCTCGTGTTCACCTCCCCAGCTCAGCTGGTAGCCCGGTGGCAGCGTCATGCCCTCGATCTCTTGGCGAATGCCGTCGAACGCCTGGGCGGCGGTATAGCCCTCGGCGGGGTCGGCCCCGACGGTTAGCGTGCGCACCCGGTTGCGGCGTTGAATCAGCGCTTCCTCGCTATCGGTATCGAAGGAGGAGACCACCTGGCTGATGGGCACGAAGCGCTGCTGCGCGGCGCTCCACACGTTGCGGTTTTCCAGCAGCGCCACATCGTCCCGCTCGGCCGCCGGGGGGCGGGCGACGATGGGCAGCAGGTGCTCGCCCTCACGGTAGGTGCCTGCCCGAATGCCCGACGAGGCAAACTGCAGGGTCTGGGTGATGTCTTCACGGCTGACCCCGGCAATGCGGGCGCGCTCCTCGTTGATGCGCGGCCGCACCACCAACTCCTGCTGACGCCAGTCGGTGCGCTGGTCGATCAGGTAGGGGCTGTCGGCCATGATGCGCTGGGCCTGGTCGGCCAGCGAGCGCAGCACTTCCGGGGAGGGCCCCTGAAAGCGCGCCTCGATGTCCGCGCCATCGCCTGGGCCAAATTGCAGCCGCTGGGTGCGTACCTGCGCGCTGGGAAACGCTTCGTTCAGCTCTCGGTAGAAGCGCTGGTCCAGCGCGGGAATGGCGTCCAGGTCTTCGGTGCGCACGATGAACTGGGCATAGGCGGTGTTGGGTTGCTCCGGAGCGTAGGTGAGCATGAAGCGGGTAGCGCCCTGGCCGATGAAGCTGGCCACCGATACCACGTCCTCCTGCTCCAGGATATACGCCTCGATATCGGCGGCGTAGTCGGCGGTCGAGCGAATGTCGGTGCCCTGGGGCAGCTCCACATTGACGAAGAACAGCGGCGTGTTGGAGTCCGGAAAGAACGACTGGGGTATCAGGCTGAAGGCCCACAGGCACACGGCGGTGATCAGCACCAGCGCGCTGACGGTGACGATGCGTATGCGCAGTGCCAACAGCAGCACCCGGCGATAGGCGCGATAGAGCAGGCCGCCGTACAGCTCGCGCTTGCTGGGCTCGTCGTCGTTCTCCTCGTTCTCGTGCTGGCGCTCGCCTGCTTGCTGCTCGTCAGCGGACTGATCCTCGTCGTCGCCTTTTTGGCGCAGCAGGTAGTAGCCAAACAGCGGGGTGACGGTGATCGCCAGCAGCCAGCTCAGCATCAGGGACACCAGAATGACCATGAACAGCGAGTAGAGAAATTCGCCGGTGACATCGTCCGACAGGCCAATACCGGCAAAGGCCATGATGCCGATCACCGTGGCGCCCAGCAGCGGCAGCTGGGCACGCTTGGCGGCGCTGCCGGCTGCCTCCTTGGCGCGCTGGCCGCGCTTGATGTTGGTGACCATGCCTTCGGCGACCACGATGGCGTTATCCACCAGCATGCCCATGGCGATGATCAGCGCCCCCAGCGAGATACGCTCCATCTCGATGTTTAACAGCCCCATGAACAGCAGGGTGCCCAGCACGGTGAGCAGCAGGGTACTGCCGACCACCACGCCGATGCGCCAGCCCATGGCCAGGCACAGCACCCCGATCACGATGGCCACCGACATGGCCAGGTTGAGCAGGAAGTCGTTGATGGCATCGTTGACCACATGGTGCTGTTCGTAGAGAGGATGTAGCTCTACGCCCAGCGGCAGGCGGCTTTTCAGCTCTTCCATGCGGGCTTCGACGGCTTCGCCCACTTCGATGATGTTGTCGTTGGCGGCGCCCGCAATGCCGAGTGTGAAGGCATCCTCGCCGTTATAGCGAATCAGCTGGTTGGGCTGGTCGCTGGGCTCGCGGTAGACGGTGGCGATATCCATCAGCGACACCTGTTCGGTGGTGCCGGGGCGGCCGATGCGGATGGCTTCGATCAGCGCGGTGCTGTCGATGTCGCTACGCGCCACCAGCCGCACCTGGCGTTCCCCTACCCGCAGGCTGCCCGCGTTTTCCACGGCGTTTTCGGTCTGGATGGTGTTGATGACCTGATTGATGGGAATGCCCAGGGTGGTCAGGCGCTCGTTGGAGATGTCGATGTAGATGGTCTCTTCCCGCTCGCCTGCGGTGGTCACCCTGGCCACGCCGGGTACTGCCAGCAGCTCGCGCTGAAGAAACGTCGAAATGTCGCGGATCTCCCGCGTGGTGAGCCCATCGGCCGTGACCGCATAGAAAAGGCCGTACACTTCACCGAAATCGTCGTTGACCTGGGAGCCCAGCACCCCCTCGGGCAGGTCGCCCTGGGCATCGTTGATCTTGTTGCGCAGCTCATCCCAGATTTGCGGCAGTTCGTGGCTGCTGTAGCTGGAGTGGACTTCCACCTGGATTTCCGAGCGCCCAGGTAGCGACTTCGACTTGATGACGTCGATCTGCTCCATTTTCTGGATAGCGCGCTCAAGGCGTTCGGTGACCTCATTTTCTACTTCTGTCGCGGTGGCGCCAGGATAGGGCGTATTAATAATCGCGTTAGGGATGGTGAAGGATGGGTCTTCGAGTTTGCCGACGGCGTTATATCCCCACAAACCACCAAATAAGCAAATTAAGACGATTAGCCACGTGTTTAAAGGCCGTTCTATGGACAGCTTTGCGATATTCATAAGGCCTCCTAGAGCGCGGCTTTGAGCGGTTTGACGCGCATGCCGTCGCGCAGCAGGTGTACCCCGGCCGCCGCAATCGACTCGCCAGGCTGAACGCCTGCCACCAGCATCACGGCGTCGTCGCTCAGCTCACCCACGGTGACCTCCCGGGGCGATACCGTGCCCTCGTCGGGGTCGTAGACCCACACGCGAAAATCACCGCTCTCGGTGGTGTCCAGGGCGCTGGCTGGAATCATCATCACCCCGGACACCAGCCGCTCGGCGGGTTCGATGAACACGGTGGCCGTGGTGCCGGGCAGCGCCACCAGGTGCTCGCCTTGGGCGGGCGCGAACTCCACCTGATAGGTCTGGGCGACCTCGTCGGGCTCGGTGATGTGTTCGCGGTACTCCAGCGCAATGCGCTCGCCGGGCAGCGTGGCGATCTCGGCTTCGGCGTTGAAACCGTGTTCGCCATCGAGATGCTGCATCAGCGCTTCGGGCACGTTGATGCGAATGCGCAGCTCCGAGATGTCCTGAATACGGACGACTTCGGCATTGGGCGGCAGCGTGGTGTGGTTTTCCACCAGGCGGCGGGCAATCAGCGCATCAAAGGGCGCGTACAATGAGGTGTAGGCCAGCTCCTGGCGGGCGCTCTCCAGCTGGGTAGCGGCCAGCTCGGCATCAGTGCGGGCCGCTTCCAGCACCGAGGCGGAGACGGCGTTATGGCGATACAGATTTTCCTGCCGCTGCAGATGCTGACGGGCCTGGGTCAATTCCGCTTCCGCGGCGCGCACCTGCAAGGCGTAATCGGTTTGATCGAGCTGGGCGATCAGCTCGCCTTTGGCCAACGTGGTGCCCTGTACGGCTGGAAAGGTGGTCAGGCGCCCGCCCACCTGAAAGGCCAGATTGACGGTGCTCACGGCATCGACGCGACCCACGAAACGACGGCCCGAAAAGGCCTGCTGCTGGCCGGTCTCAAACAGTTTGACCACCTGAGCCGGAGGCTCGGGGGGCTCTTCGGCGTCTCTGCAACCTGCCAATAACGTCACGCATGCCAGCAACCCGGCCAGAGTGGGTAGCCACTTCCCCTTGCGGATGAACCTCATTCAATGCCTCCCTGCAAGTCAATGGGGGATCACGGTGGTGTGATGTATCCCCTGTTTCGTTAGTCTCCTATAATAGGTACTCTTAGCCACTTCGAACAGGTGTTTGGTTAAACGCCGCCCTAAATCGGTATTCACCCGAACTGCAAGGATGATCAGCGTGCACAGGAATCGCCCGTGGAGCCCCCGCCTCAAACCGTTCACCACTGCCTCGGCGCTGGCCTTGCTGCTGGCAGGCTGTGCGGTCGGCCCGGAGTATCAAGCGCCCGACATCGAGCTGCCGGAGAGCTGGCCTGCCCATATCACCCTGGAGCAGCAGGCCCGTGACGACTGGCACCGCTGGTGGCAGCGCTTCGAAGACCCGGCGTTGAACCGGCTGGTCGAGCGCGCCAGCGAAGACAATCTCGAACTGGCGATTCAGTTGGGGCGCATCCGCGAGGCCCGTGCTCAGCTGGGGTTTGCCGATGCGGAGCGCTTTCCCACCGTGGGTTATCAGGCCGAAGCCAACCGTGAGCGCACCCCGGGGGCGGCGCTGCCCATCGATGTTCAGCCCGTGCAGGAGCTGCTGACCTCCACCAATAATCAGTACTCCCTGGCCGCCAGCCTGGAGTATGAAATCGACCTGTGGGGGCGGCTGGCCAACCAGCGTGCTGCGGCCATGGCCGCCCTGCAGGAGAGCCTGTTTGCCAGAGACGCCGCCGAGCTGGGCGTGATCGGTGACGTGGTCACCACCTACGTCAGCCTGAAAAGTGCCGAAGCCCAGCAAGCGCTGATGGAAGAGACCCTGGCCGCGTACCAGGAGACCTATCGCCTTCAGGCGCTGCGCTTCGAGCATGGCGACATCAGCGAACTGGAACTGCGCCAGGCCGAAGCCGAGTGGCGCAACCTGCAGGCAGAGCTGCCGTCGCTCAAGCAGCAGGTGGAAACCCTGCGCGGGGCCCTGGGCACGCTGGTGGGCATGTCCCCTGATGAGCTGCTGACTACCCTGGACACCGGCACGTCGCGGCTGGATGACCTGGCCCAGCCGGTGGGCATACCTGCCGTGATGCCGTCGGCGATGCTCCAGCGCAGGCCCGATATTCGCTCGGCAGAAGCGGCGCTGATTGCGGCCACCGCCCAGATCGGCGTGGCCGAGGCCAACCGCCTGCCGTCGCTCAATCTCAGTTCCTTTTTGGGCACTACGGCCGCCAGCACCAGTGATCTGTTCAGCGATGTGGCCCGCACTTGGGGCGTCGGGGCCTCGGTGATGGGGCCGCTGTTCGACTTCGGCCGTAGCCAGTCCGGGGTGGAAAGCGCCGAAGCGCTGGCCGAACAGGCCGAAGCGCAGTATCGCCTGACCGTGCTGACCGCTTTCAACGAAGTGCGCGATGCGCTCTACAGCTACGACTTCAGCGAGCGACGGCTGGCCGCCATCGACGAACAGCTGGAGGCCGTTGCCCGTACCCGGGAGCTGGCCGTGCTGATGTACGACCAGGGGCAGGTGAGCCAGCTGGAGCGCTTGGACGCCGAACGCAACCTGCTCTCGGCCCGTTTGGCCCAGGCCGATGCGCGCCGTGAACAGCTGGCGGCCACGGCCACGCTGTTCAAGGCGCTGGGCGGTGGCTGGCAGGAAACCCCCGTTTACTGATTGCCGGTAAGGTAACCACAGCCCGGGCGGCTCCGTTGGCCGCCCGCATCTGTTACCATGCTGCGCTTGCGATCACTTCATCTCTGGTTTTGCTGCCACTGGAGCTGCCATGCCTCCCTGCGCGTCCTCTGCTGCCGCTTCTGAGTCCCTTGCCGCTTACCCCTGGCTGCCCGACATCGGCCCCGTCGATGCCGCCGCCGCTGAGCGCACCCGTGCCTACCTTGACACTTTGACCAAGCCGCCCGGCAGCCTGGGCAGGCTCGAAGCGCTGGCGATTCAGCTCAGCGCTATCACAGGCAGCGCCCGCCCTCGGGTGGATAGCCCCACCGTGGTGGTGTTTGCCGCCGACCACGGCGTGGCCGCTGAAGGCGTGTCGGCGTTTCCCCAGGAGGTGACCGCGCAGATGGTCGCCAACTTCGTTCAGCAGGGCGCGGCCATCAACGTGTTTGCCCGCCAGCTGGGCGCTCGGGTGGACGTGGTGGATGTCGGGGTGGCGTCGCCGCGACCGCTGCCGGGAGCCACCGATGCCCGCGTGCGTTCGGGCACGGCCAACATGCTGCACCACGACGCCATGCCGCTGGACGACGCGCGCCAGGCCCTGCAGGCCGGCATGGCAGCGGTCGAGCGGGCCGTAAAGGCGGGGGCCAATGGGCTCATCGTGGGCGAAATGGGTATCGCCAACACCACCGCCAGCAGCGCCATGCTGGCGGCCTTGCTAGGGGTGCCTGCCGCCCAGGTGGTGGGGGCGGGCACCGGCATCGACAGCACCCAGCAGGCCCACAAGGCGGCGGTCATCGAACGGGCGCTGGCCAATCGCCAGGCGAATCCTGATGACCCTCTGGAGGTGTTGTGCAAGCTGGGCGGCCTGGAAATCGCCGCCATGGCGGGCGCGTACCTGGCGGCGGCGGCCTACCGCCTGCCCGCGGTGGTGGATGGCTTCATTGCCACGGTGGCGGCCCTGACCGCCTGCCGCATGGCCCCAGCACTGCGCGACTACCTGGTGTTTGGCCACCGTTCGGCGGAGCCGGGCCACGCCCTGGCGCTGGAAGCCCTGGCGGCGCAGCCGCTGCTGGCCCTGGAAATGCGCCTGGGCGAGGGCAGCGGGGCGGCGCTAGCTTACCCGCTGCTACAGGCTGCTGCCGCCATGCTCAGTGACATGGCCACGTTCTCCCAGGCGGGGGTGAGTGGCAAGGCACCATGAGCCTCGACTTGCTGAGCCTGCCCGCTCTGGCCGGATGGGTCGCGCTGGCCATCGTCATCGATTTGATCGTGGGGGACCCGCGCGCGCTGCCCCACCCGGTGGTGATCATCGGCAAGGCGATTAGCGCCCTGGAGCACCGCTGTAACCACGGCAGCCCCCAGCGGCGGCGCCTGTTGGGCGGGTGCCTTACCCTGGTGGTGGTGCTGGGCACCTTTTCGGTGGCCTGGCTGGGGCTTGCGCTGTTGTCGTGGGTGCACCCCTGGCTGGGGCTGGCCGCCGAGCTTTGGCTGCTGGCCACCACGCTGGCCATCAAGGGGCTAGCGGATGCCGGGCGGGCCATTGCCGCCCCGTTGCGGCAGGGCGACTTGCCCGGCGCGCGGCAGGCGCTTTCCAGAGTGGTGGGGCGTGATACCCAGGCCCTGGATGAAGCCGAGATTACCCGAGGCGCGGTGGAAACCGTGGCGGAAAACACCGTCGATGGCATTACCTCGCCGCTGCTGTTTGCGCTGCTGGGGGGCGCGCCGCTGGCGCTGGCCTACAAGGCCGTCAATACGCTGGACTCCATGGTGGGCTACCGGAACGAGCGCTACGGCGACTTCGGCTACGCCTCGGCCAGGCTGGACGACCTGGCCAACTGGCTGCCTGCCCGGCTGACCGCCCTGTGCCTGTGGCTGGCGGGCGTGCTGTATGGGGTGTTTCACCGCTCACCTCTGCGCTGGCGGGGCGCCCTGGCGGCCACCTGGCGCGAAGCACCCCGCCACCCAAGCCCCAACGCGGGCTGGCCCGAGGCAATGGTGGCGAATTTGCTGGGCGTCCAGTTGGGCGGCACCAACGTCTACCAGGGGCAAGTATCACACCGGGCCACGCTGGGCACCGCCCATGATTTACTGAAAGCCAGCCACATCACTACCACGATTTGGCTGATGCACGGGGCCTGGTTGATGTTCTTCCTGCTGCTGTTCTTCCTGCAGCTGTGCCTCGTGATGGCTACGGTGGCCGGGTGATGCGCGACCAGCCCGGCAACCTTCCCCTCGACCATTGGCCAAGCCACGGTGGCCAGGCCGCCGCGCTGCTGCAGCGCTTTGGCCTGCCTGCCGACCACCCGCTGGAAGATATCAGCGCCAACCTGAACCCGCTGGGCCCGCCCGACTGGGTAACCGGCTACCTGGCCCAACGCCTGGCTGGGCTGGGCCGCTACCCCGAACCGGACTACCGCGCCGCCAGGCAGGCGATTGCCGAACACGCAGGCGTGGAGCCGGGGCAGGTACTGCTCACCAATGGCGGCGCGGAAGCCATCTTTCTGGCGGCGGCGCACCACGCTGGCCAGCAGGCGCTGATCGTCACCCCCACCTTTGGCGAGTACGCCCGGGCCTGCAACGCCCACGGTGTGCGCATCAGCGAGCTTGGCCTGTTGCCGGGCACCTTCGACCCGCCCGAGGCCGCGTTGCTGCAGGCGGCGGCCAGCGCTGATGTTGTGTTCGTCTGTCGCCCCAACAACCCCACCGGCACGCTGCTGCCCGTGGCGCTTATCGAGGCGCTGCTGGACGCCTTGAAACCGGGGGCCTCGCTGGTGGTGGATGAAGCCTTTATCGACCTGGCGCTGGAAGCTACACCGCTGACCCCGCTGCTCCAACGCTACCCGGCGTTGATCCTGCTGCGCTCCATGACCAAATTCTTTACCCTGCCGGGCCTGCGGCTGGGCTACGTGCTGGCCGATGAGGGGCGTATCGGCCAGCTTCAGGCGCAGCAACCGCCCTGGAGCGTCAATCATCTGGCCGCCGAACTGGTGCCGCCGCTACTGGCGGATGAGGGCTTTGCCCGGCGTACCCACCAGTGGTTGGCCGGTGAGCAGCCGCGCATGGGCGCTGCCCTGGCCGCGCTGGGGCTGGAGGTGGTGCCCAGCCACAGCTGCTTTCATCTGTTGCGGCCTGGGGCCGCCCAGCGGCAGCGGGGCATTTCCAGTATCGTGCTGCTTGAACGCCTGCTTCACCAAGGTATGCTGGCGCGACATACCCATGGTTTTGCTGGCTTGAAGGGTGGTTGGCTAAGGCTGGCACTGCGCGATGGTGTGACCAATGATCGGTTGTTAAAGGTGCTGAATGATTGTCTTTGTTAGTGGAGGGGCTCGGTCGGGCAAGAGCCTGGTGGCGGAGCAGTGTGTTCAGCAATACGCCGACGGCAAGACGTGTTACTACGTGGCCACCGCCGATATCTACGACAGCGAAATGGCCGAACGGGTAGGCCATCATCAGGCCCGCCGCGCCAACCACTGGGTCACCCTGGAAGCCCCGCTCAACATCGAACAGGCCGTGGCCCAGGTGCCCAACGGCCATGCCGCCCTGTTGGACTGCCTGACCCTCTGGGCCAGCCAGGTGATGTTCAATACCCAGGAGGACGCCGCCCCGGTCAGTGAAACGGAAGCCTTTGCACTGTTGGTGCGTGCGCTTCACGATGCCCGCCGCCGGGGGGTGACGCTGGTGGTGGTCTCCAACGATCTCAACGAAGCGCCCTTGCCTGCCTCGGCAGAGGTGTGGCGCTACGTGGAATTCCTGCAAAGGTTGCACCGCTGGCTGGCGGCTCAGGCCGACCGGGTGGTGGAGGTGGTGGCCGGGCAGTCCATCGAATGGAAGGCGGCTGGCGCACCATGAAACACGCCCTGTACGGCATGCTGCTGGCGCTGCAGTTTCTGACGCGCCTGCCGATCCCCGTTGCCTGCCCCTGGACACCGGCCACCCGGCGCTGGGCCATTCGCGCCTACCCGCTGGTGGGCCTGATGGTGGGAGCGCTGCTAGCCTGTGTCGCCCTGCTGTTGGGCCAGTGGCAAACCCCATCGCCCATCACGGCGCTGGTGCTGCTTAGCCTGTGGGTGGCCATTTCCGGTGGCCTGCACCTGGATGGCGTGATGGACCTGGCCGATGCGCTGGGCAGCAACCAGCCCGTGGCCCGCCGATGGGAGATCATGAAAGACCCGGTGGTGGGTAGTTTTGGCATGCTGGCGCTGGTGTTTCTGCTGGCCTGGAAAGGGGTGCTGCTATGGGCGCTGGTGCACTATCAGGCGCCGCTTGGCTGGCTGGCGGTGGCCCCCGCGCTGGGTCGGCTGGCGGGGGTGGCCCTGCTGGTGCTGACGCCCTGTGCCCAGCCCAGCGGCCTGGCCTTTAGCTGGCAGCAGTCGCTGGGCCGAAGGGACGTGGTGCTGGCCCTGCTGCCGCTGCTGGTCGGGGCACTGTTCATGCCGGGGCTGTGGGTCTGGCTGGTGGCCACGGCCTTGTGGGTCGTGCTGATGCGTCAGGCGCTGCTGCGCTTATTTCACGGCATCAACGGTGACATGGTGGGTGCCACTATCGAAGGAGGAGAGCTTTGGCTACTGGTCTTGATGTGGAGCTGGTGGCAGTTCGCCACGGTATAACGTCCTGGAATCTGGAGCGTCGGTACCAGGGGCAGCGCGACATTCCACTGCTGTTCCCGGACGCGGAAGCGGGCCTGCTGGCCCTGCGTGACGCCTTGGCAAGCGAGCGTTTCGATGCCATTCATGCCAGTGACCTGGGCCGCTGCCAGGAAACCCTGGCGTGGTCACAGGCGGCCAGGCCCGGCATGCCGGTGTACCGGGAGCCGCGCTTGCGAGAGCTGGATTTTGGCGAGTACGAAGGAAAGGTTTACGATGAACTCAAGGAGCTGCCGCACTACCGCGCCTGGATAGACAGCGCGGGCGAGCTGCAGATACCCGGCGGTGAGTCGTCTGGCCAGCTGCGCGAGCGCCTCGATGCCTGGCTGGAAGAGGTGGCGCAACAGGCGCGCGAACAGGGCCATCGCAAGGTGCTGGTGGTGACCCACGGCGGGGTGATTCGTGAGCTGCGCCGCCGGTTCGAAACGCTGGATTTCTGGGCGGGCATCGTCCATCAGGCCCAGGGCCGTCGCTGGCAGCTGACCTATCAGCCCAACGATGCAGGCAAAGGAGAGTGGCAATGCAACTGTTCATCGGCGGTGCCAGCGCAGGCAAGCGAGACGCAGTAAAACAGCGCTTTCCCGGCGCGGTGTGGTGGCGCCTGGCGCCGGGCCAGCGCTTGCAGGAAGTGTCCCACGTCATGCACCCCGGCACTCCGCTGGTGCTGCATGGCCTGTTCGAATGGCTCTCGGCGGCCATTCACTCCGACTTCAGCAGCGACGAATGGCGCGCCCACTGGCGCGAAGATCTGCAGCGCCTGGACGAGGCAGCGGCAGGCCAGCAGGCCACCCTGGTGGTGATTGCCAACGAGCTGGGCCGAGGCCTGGTGCCCATGGCCCGGGACCAGCGCCGCCTGAGGGACCTCAGCGGTTGGTTCACCCAGGACGCCGCCGCCCAGGCAAGCCAGGTGTGGTACGTGCGCCATGGGCTCGTGCAAGCGCTGAAAAGCACGGCATAAAGCACGGCATAAAGCACGGCATAAAGTCCGACATAGTGCAGCACGCCCCGCCTGGCCAAAATTGACCTGATTAGCGCAAGTTGCTAGTTTACGCGCACTCTTAGGTGCTGATGGCGACCCTTCGCCCTCAGTTAAACGGGAAGTTGGTGAACGCGACTGCGTCAATCCAACGCTGCCCCCGCAACGGTGATCGAGACAAGAACGGCCAGGACGCCACTGTGCTCAGGCATGGGAAGGTGGTCGTTCGGAAAGGGTCGGCGCTTGAAAAAAGCGTCTCCTTTCGCTCGTCAGCCCGGAGACCGGCCCAGGAGTGACGGCTGAAAAAGCCACGGATTACCGGCATGCGGTGGGCATGTGCAGGGTGTAGGGTGGGCTGCCAACGCAGCTTGCCTGCCTTGCGTGTGCGCCTGCGCCGGCCACTAAAAAACACGCTGTGCGGGTGAGCACAGTGCGCAAGGGATCCATCATGCAACGTTTATCTTCTACCGCCACGCTGGCGGCATTTGCCATGGCCGCCGTGCCCATGGCCGTTCATGCGCAGGCGCAGCAGCAGGCCTCGGCCAGTCACGATACGCTCAATCCTGTCGTCGTGACGGCGGCGCTGGCACCGCGTACTGCCAACGAAAGTCTCTCTTCGGTCACCGTTCTGGATGAAGCGACGCTTCGCCGCCAGGACCCGGTGAGCATCACGGACCTGCTGCGCGGCCAGCCGGGCGTGGACGTTTCCAGCAACGGCAGCTTCGGCAAGAACAGCAGCGTCTTTCTGCGCGGCACCGGCAGCGCCCAGAACGTGCTGCTGATCGACGGCATTCGCTTACGTTCGGCCACCAGCGGCGGCGCGGCCTGGCAGTACCTGGAACCACGCATGTTCGACCGCGTCGAAGTCGTGCGCGGCCCCCGTGGCAGCCTCTACGGTGCCGATGCCATGGGTGGCGTCATTCAACTGTTTACCCCCGAAGGGCGTGAGGAAGGCCCGCAGCCGCGTATTTCCGCAGGCGGTGGCTCGTTCAACACCCAGCGGCTCAGCGCGGGTATCAGCGGCCGAGAAGGCGGCACCCGCTACAGCTTTGCCGGTAGCCACTTCACCACCGATGGCCAGCCCGTGCGCCGCGATGGCGACGACAAGGGGTACGACAACACCTCGGCGCTGGCGCGGGTATCGCATACCTTCGATAACGGTGCCGAAGCGGGCGTGCTGGCCCTGCGTGCCCGTGGCCATAACGAATACGACGGCGGCGAGAACGACTTCGTGCAGCAGGTGGCCGGGGTATATGGCGAGCTGCCGCTGACAGACAGCTGGCGTAGCCGCCTGACGCTCAGCGAATCCCGCGATGAGAGCGATAACTTCGATGGCTTCAGCGAGTCTGCCTTTAATACCAGGATCCGCGCTGCCCGCTGGGAAAACACTTTCACCGCAGGGGCCCATGAGCTGGTGGCCGGAGCCGAGTACAGCGAAGACCGGGTAGACAGCACCACCGCCTACGATGAAACCAGCTGCAGCAATGCCGCCGTGTTCACCCAGGCCCTGCTGGACTTCTCCCCGCTGCTGGTACAGGCGAGCCTGCGCTTCGACGATAACGAATCCTACGGCGAGGAAGTGACCGGCAGCCTGGGGCTGGGCTACCAGCTGGACGACCACCACACCCTGCGCGCCAGCTACGGCACGGCGTTCAATGCGCCCACCTACAACCAGCTCTACTTCCCTGGCTTCGGCAATCCCGATCTGGAAGCGGAAACGTCACATACCGTCGAGGCTGGGCTACGCGGCCAGTATGCCCAGTGGTTCTGGGATGCGGCGCTGTACCAGACCGACATCGACAACCTGATTGCGGGGCAGGGGCTGCAGTTCAACGTGCCGGAAAGCCGTATTCGGGGAGCCGAGCTGAGCGCTGGGCTCGAACTCGACGCCTGGACGCTGGCGGCGGCGCTCACCTACACCGACCCGGAGAATCGCCTGACCGGCATGCGCCTGCAAAACCGCGCTTCCCAAAGCCTGCGTCTGGACATCGACCGTGAGCTGGGCGAGTGGTCGGTGGGCGGCTCCTGGCTGGCCCAGAACCACCGCTATCGGGATGCCGCCAATCAGGACCGCCTGAGTGGCTACGGCCTGGTGAACCTGCGCGCCGGTTGGCAGTTTGCGCCGCTGTGGAGCGCCCGGGTGACGTTGGAGAACGTGCTGGACCAGGAGTACACCACCACGCGCTCCTTCGACGGTGCCGACTACATCAACGCTGGCCGGGCAGGGTTCCTGAGTGTTCACTTTGGCCAATGACACACTGACACGCGGGGCCCTGGGCCTCGCGTTTTCGTTCATGGCGGCCGCCGCCCAGGGGCATGACCATTCACGCTGCGCGGTGGATGATCGCGACCGAGAGGTGTGCCTGCACGCCTCTGCCAACCGTATCGCCACGCTCTCGCCGGGGGCCACTGAGCTGACCTGGGCCGCCGGGGCGGGGGATCAGGTGGTGGCGGTGGTGAGCTACAGCGACTACCCCCCGGAAGCCAAACAGGTGGCCTCGGTAGGCAGCCACACGCGCATCGATCTGGAAGCGCTGGTGGGGCTAGCGCCGGACCTGGTCATCGGCTGGGTGACCGGCAACCCCGCCGAGCAGATGGAGACCCTGGAAGCGCTGGGCATGCCGGTGTTCTACATCGAGCCGCGCAGCGTGGAAGCCGTCGCCCACACCATCGAACGACTCGCCCGGCTGGCCGGTACCGAGCCAATAGGGCGACAGGCGGCCAGCGAGTTCCGAGACGGCATGGCCGCGCTCACCGCGCGCTACCGCGAACGCGACCCGGTACCCACCTTTTACCAGGTGTGGGACGAACCGCTGATGGGCGTCAGTGACGAACATCTGATTGGCCAGGTGGTGACCCTGTGCGGCGGCGAGAACGTGTTTGGCGGGCTGGAACGGCTGGTGCCCAGACTGGATGACGAAGCCGTGCTGGCCGCCAACCCGGAAGCCATCATCGCGGGCGGCATGGGCGAAGAGAACCGCCACTGGCTGACCCACTGGGAGCAATACCCCCACCTGGACGCGGTGGCCAAGGAGAACCTCTACTTTGTACCGCCTTCACTGATCCAGCGGCCCACCCCGCGACTGCTGGAAGGCACACAGCTGCTGTGCGACAAACTCGACCAGGCGCGCCAGAAGCGCGAGGACGCCTGATGCCGCTGCGCCGCAGGACACCCCTTGGCCTGCTGGCCCTGATGGCCGTGGCGGCGCTGCTGTTTTCGCTGACGGTGGGCAGCGCCTCGCTTTCCATGGCTCAGCTCTGGGGCGTGGTTCAGGGGCAGGGCGATGCGCTGGCGCGCACCCTGGTGGTGGAGCTGCGCCTGCCAAGGGCGCTCTCGGCCTTTGCGGTGGGCGGGCTGCTGGCCGTGGCCGGGGCGCTGATGCAGGTGCTGCTGCGTAACCCGCTGGCCGACCCCTACGTGCTTGGGCTTTCCGGCGGCGCCTCGATTGGTGCCTTGGCGGCCATGTTGGCGGGCCTGGGCGGCCTGTTGGTCTCCGGTTCTGCATTCGTGGGGGCGCTGGTATCGACGCTGCTGGTGTTTGGCCTGGCCCATGGCCGGGGCGGCTGGACTCCTTCCCGGTTGCTGCTGACCGGCGTGGTGGTGGCCGCCGGTTGGGGCGCGGTGATTACCCTGATGCTGGCGCTGAGCCCCGCCGAGCGGCTGCCCGGCATGCTCTACTGGCTGATGGGCGACCTTTCCTACTCCCGCACCCCCTGGCCGCCGCTGCTCCTGCTGCTGATGACCTGCTTGGTGCTGGTGCCGCTGGGGCGCAGCCTGAACGTACTGGCCCGAGGCCCCCAGCAGGCGGCCGCGCTGGGGGTCGATGTGCGCCCGCTGGAGTGGAGCATCTACATCGCCGCCAGCCTGCTCACGGCCGCCGCCGTGACCAGCGCGGGCAGCATCGGCTTTGTGGGGCTGATCGTGCCGCACATGCTGCGCCTGGTGCTGGGCAACGACCAGCGGCTGATTCTGCCCGCCTGCGCCCTGGCCGGGGGCACGCTGCTGGTGCTGGCCGACACTCTGGCCCGCACCTTGATTGCCCCGGAGCAGCTGCCCGTGGGGGTAATCACCGCGCTGCTGGGCGTGCCCACGTTCCTCTTTCTGCTCTACCGGAGCCGCTGATGACCCGCTTGGCCACCCAGGAGTTGATCATCGACGTGCCGGGGCGCCGTTCAGGCACCGCGCTGAACCTCACCATCGAGCCGGGGCAGGTATGGGGCGTGCTGGGCCCCAACGGCGCGGGCAAGACCACGCTGCTGCACACTTTGGCCGGGCTTCACGCCCCCCGCTCGGGGCAGGTGCTGCTGGGCGACACGCCGCTTGGCCAGCTGCGCAGGCGACAAGTGGCCCAGCGGCTGGGGCTGGTGTTTCAGGAGCGGCTGGACGGCTTTCCCGCCACGGTACTGGAGACCGCGCTGATAGGCCGCCACCCCTACCTTTCCCTGTGGCAGCGGGAAGGTGCCGACGACTACGCCCGCGCCGAGGCCGCGCTGGCCGCGCTGGACGTGGCCCACCTGCGCGACCGCCTGGTGAATACGCTTTCCGGCGGCGAACGCCAGCGGGTGGCCATGGCCACGGTACTGACCCAGGCCCCCAGCCTCTGGCTGGCCGATGAACCCACCAATCATCTGGATTTACACCATCAAAGTGCGGTGATGGCGCTGATGGCCGAACAGGCCGCCCAGGGCAGCGCGGTGATGATGTGCCTGCACGACCTCAACCTGGCCGCCCGCTGGTGTGACCACATTCTGCTGCTTTACCCCAGCGGCGAAGCCTGCTGGGGCCCCCGGGACACCATGCTGGTGCCCAGCGCGCTGGAGCGGCTCTACCGCCAGCGGCTGGCCACGGTAGAGGTGGACGGCGCGCCGGTGTTCGTGCCCATTCAAGCGCCATTGATCGATCATGAATGATTCAAGGAAGCCACATGTTGCAAGGTGAAGCACACGCCGCGTTGATCAGCGCCCCCGGTTCCGGCCAGGGCAAATCCATGGTGACGGCGGCACTGGCCCGGCTGCACCGCAATGCCGGGCGCACCGTGCGGGTGTTCAAGCACGGCCCCGACTACCTGGACCCCATGGTGCAAGAGGTCGCTTCTGGCCAGCCGGTGTACCAGCTTCACCCCTGGATGACCGGCGAGCACGAGTGCCGCTGGCGGCTGGCCAAAGCCGCCCAGGAAGCCGATGTGATTCTGGTGGAAGGCTCCATGGGGCTGTTCGATGGCTCGCCCTCCAGCGCGGACCTGGCCATGCTGGCGGGTATTCCCGCGCTGCCGGTTATCGATGCCTGGGGCATGGCGCAAACCTTCGGCGCGGTGGCCCAGGGCCTAGCCAACTACCACCCGGATCTCGCCATTCACGAAGTGATCGCCAACCGCGTGGGCAGCCCCGGCCACGGCAAACTGCTGGCCGAGAGCATGCCGGAAGGCATTGCCCTGCTGGGGGCCATTCCCCGCCACGAGGCCATGCAGATCCCCGACCGCCACCTGGGCCTGGTGCAAGCCAGCGAACTGGGCGGCCTGGATGCCCAGCTGGATGCCGCTGCGAAAGTACTGGAAGAGGCCGGGCTGGGCCGCCTGCTCAAGCGGGTCACGCTCAGCGCTGAGGCCCCCACACCTGCCCCGGCACATCTGCGCGGCGTGCGTATCGCCATCGCCAAAGACGACGCCTTCGCGTTTCTCTACCGCGCCAATCTCGACGTGCTCGAAGAGATGGGTGCCATTCTGCGCTTCTTCTCGCCGCTCGATGACGCAGCCCTGCCAGAGTGCGATGCCCTGTGGCTGCCCGGCGGCTACCCGGAACTCCACGCCGCCCGCTTCAGCGCCAACCAGCCCATGCACGACGCCATTCGCGCCCATCACTGGGCAGGCAAGCCCATACTGGCCGAGTGCGGCGGGCTGATGAGCTGCGTAGAGCAGCTGGTAGATGGCGACGGCAACGGCCACGCCATGCTGGGGCTACTGCCCGGCACCGCCAGAATGGCCGGAAAGCTCACCGCGCTAGGGCTGCAAAGCCTGCACACCCAACGCGGCGAACTGCGCGGCCACACCTACCACCACTCGCTGCTGGACACCTCCCTGAAGCCGCTGGCCCGCACCCGCAAGCTGGCAGGCAGCGAAGCCGAACCGATTTACATCGAGGGCGCGCTGGTGGCCAGCTACTTCCACGGCTACTTTCCCTCCGCGCCCAGGCTGGTGGCGGATATTTTCACCGGCCAGGCACTGCAGCCCACCGTGTAACGAGCAGGGGAGGCGGGTCGCCGCAAATCAAATATGGAAGGTTTTTCCAAAAAAGCCCAGTGGGCTATGATAGAGCGACACACACTCCCCAACCCCAAGGAGCCACCATGAGCTTTTACGTCTACCTTTCCGGCGAGATTCACACCGACTGGCGCGAAGAGATCCAGCGCGGCGCAGAAGCCGCAGGCCTGGACGTGGTCTTTACCGCCCCGGTGACCGACCACGACGCCTCCGATGCCGCTGGCGACCACCTGGGCAAGCCGGACAACGGCTTCTGGCGCGACCACCAGTCCTCCAAAGTGAACGCCATCCGCACCCGCACCCTGATCGAACAAGCCGATCTGGTGGTGGTGCGCTTCGGCGACAAGTACAAACAGTGGAACGCCGCCTTCGATGCAGGCTACTGCGCAGCCTTGGCCAAGCCCTACATCACGCTGCACAGCGAAGAGATCGTTCACCCGCTGAAAGAAGTCGACGCCCAGGCCCAAGCCTGGTGCACCACCACCGATCAGGTCGTGGAAACCCTGCGCTACGTACTGAAAGCGTAAAACGTAGCTCGTAAAACATCCCAAGGAGCCCCCATGCGCGAAAATGCCAAAACCCCGGAACGCCATGCTCAGCGCATGGCGGCCAAGCAAAAAATCATGAACGAGCGCATCGCCCGCGCCGACAAAGAGCAGGGCATCTTGCTGGTGCTCACCGGCCCCGGCAAAGGCAAAAGCAGCTCCGGTTTTGGCATGCTCGCCCGCGCCCTGGGCCACGGCATGAAGGTCGGCGTGGTACAGTTCATCAAGGGCGCGTTCAGCACCGGTGAAGAAGCCTTCTTCCGCAACCTGCCCAACGTGGACTACCACGTCATGGGCGAAGGCTACACCTGGGACACCCAGGACCGCGAACGCGACGTCGCCGCCGCCAACGCCGCCTGGGCACAAGCCAAGCGCATGCTGCAAGACGACAGCTACCACATGGTACTGCTCGACGAACTCAACATCGCCCTGCGCTACGAGTACCTCGACCTGGACCAGGTCCTCGACGACCTGCAAGCTCGCCCCGACATGCAACACGCCATCGTCACCGGCCGCTACGCCCCCCAACCCCTCATCGACCTCGCCGACACCGTCACCGAAATGAAAGTCGTCAAACACGCCTTCAAAGACCAAGGCATCAAAGCCCAAAAAGGCATCGAGCTTTGAAGTGAGGAGAAAAATGGAAGGGGAGAGGAGTGGCTGGTGACCCGTGAGTGTTAGACGTTCGGCCCCCGTAGCGCGGCGTAACGCCCGAGCGAGAGCAACGAGCGAAGAAGGCACCCGCGAAGGCGGCGCCAGCCGCCCCGCCCCCGCCACATCCCCCAAAGCGCCACCAACCCCGTAGCGCGGCGTAACGCCCGAGCGAGAGCAACGAGCGAGGAAGGCACCCGCGGAGGCGGCGCCCAGCCGCCCCGACCCCGCCACATCCCCTCAACCACACTCCTAAAACCACTCCACCCCTTGACCCAACGCAATTTTTCCAAAAATCTACGTGACCAAAGCCAAATTTATCAATAGAGTATGATGAAATCGCAAAAAGCAGCGGGCACGCGAATTTTGGTTATGCTGCCATGTGCTAGGCATAGACTATTAGAAACAGTGGTTTATGCTTGCTTGAGTGGCGATATAACATCAATGGTCATGCTGGCGCGTTCAAAAGTGTTATGTGGAAGGGCGTATAATCACTGTTAGGCGCTACTGCTCACCTTATATTTGGACTTCGCATGAGACACTCTGAAAGACACAAAACAGATCGAATCGGTTGGCTTCGTGCTGCGGTTCTTGGTGCAAACGACGGGATTGTATCTACTGCGAGCCTGGTCTTGGGGGTGGCAGCAGCAGGGGCGGACTCCAAGGCTTTGTTAGTCGCAGGCGTAGCTGGTCTCGTTGCAGGTGCTATGTCGATGGCAGCAGGTGAGTACGTGTCAGTCAGCTCTCAAGCCGATACGGAGGGGGCCGACCTTGCCAGAGAGAAAGCCGAGCTGGCTGATGCGCCTGAACAAGAGCATGCGGAGCTTGCCGAGATTTACGTCAGGCGCGGGTTAGACCGGGCGCTCGCAGACAGCGTAGCAAGTCAACTGATGAAGCAGGATGCACTTGGGGCACATGCACGCGATGAACTTGGCATCTCAGAGGTCTCTACGGCCCGTCCAATTCAGGCTGCATTGGCGTCGGCAGGCACATTCTCGGTAGGTGCGGCCCTTCCCTTATGTGTCGTCCTATCGTTTCCGGAGTGGTTACTTATGTGGGTCGTCCCTGGCAGTTCATTGGTGTTCCTTGCCTTACTAGGCTCATTAGCAGCGAAAGTCGGCGGCGCTCCTGTTCTTAAGGCCGCCTCTCGGGTCACGTTTTGGGGGGCTCTGGCAATGGCTTTGACGGCTGGGGTCGGTGCGCTCTTCGGTGTGGCCGTATGATTTTCTGGCGGTGCATTCTCTCGCCTAACAAGGCGCTGCTGTCGGACAAATTCTCCGCTGCGCTTCAAATTTGCCGCAGAGCGCGGCGTTAACCATCTTAAGGAGTAGTTCGTGGCATCACCCTTATCAGATTTAGACGAGCTCGTTCTTAGATGCAGGGATGAGAAGGCGAAGAGTTACATCAAAGAATCTGTTTCGTGCTATAAATCTGGTGCATTTAGATCAGCCATAGTTTCTACATGGATAGCTGTCTCATTTGACATTATTGATAAATTAAAGGATTTATCTCTTGCAGGTGACAAGGAAGCAGAGAAGCAATTAGAAGAGTTTGAAAAGGCAAGGAAAGCTGGTGATATTGCTAGCTCACTAAAATTTGAAAGAGATATTTTGCAAATAGCTAGGGATAAGCTTGAACTAATTTCACATATCGAATTTATAGATCTAGAAAGATTGCAGCAAGATAGGAACAGGTGTGCACATCCTTCAATGACATCAGATGGTGAAATATTTAATCCTTCTGCTGAGCTCGCAAGAGTACATATTCGTTCCGCTGTTGAGTATTTGCTACAGTTTCCACCTGCGCAAGGAAAGTATGCTCTTGAAAGCCTTGTCAACGAAGTCGGCTCTGAGTACTTTCCAACAAATTTAAGTAAGGCAGTAACAGCATTTAAAAATAGTCCGTTGTTTAAAGCTAGAGAAAGCCTAGTCAGAAACTTTATAGTTGTTCTTTTGAAGAAGCTCTTGAAAGAAGCAATCGACTACAAAGAGGGGTTGAGGATTTCTTCTGCACTGAATGCCGTTGAACAAATACACAAAGAAAACTACACCGATACATTAAAATCGAAACTGTCGAGCCTTATCAAAACACTCTCTGATGATAATCTTGATAAAACATTTCCAGTGCTCAAAAGACTAACAGATAGTTGGGAGTGCTTGGAACCAGATGTAAAGCAGAAACTTGAAGCTTATGTTGAGAATTTGCCGAAAGAAAAACTAGATGAACTAGATTTTTTGCTTTCACATGTAGGCTTGTCTCCATCTGCAAATAGGCGACTTCGTAAAACAACACGAGCAGAGATAGATGATCCATTATTCTTTGATTTGCCAATTCCAGTTGGGGATAGAATCGTAGAACTTTACGTTAACTCAGGGTCTTTCGATCAGGCAAACAGCTTTTCATCAACAGTTACTAGATACGCATCGGATTTCACGAAAGCTCAAGTTGAAAAAGTTATTAAGGCTTGCGGTGAAAACTATGAAATTAAAAATAGTTTTGAAGTTGGGACAGTCATAAACGCAATGAGGAAAAACAAACATGTGACTGATGCTGAAATTGACGCATGGTTAATTGATGTTGACCTTAGAAAATATGCTAAATCTGATGCAATTGAAGAAGATGGTTAACAAAGCGCTGCACACGGATAAATTATTCGCTTCGCGCATAATTTACCGGTGAGCGCTGCGTTAGAGGGCAACCGTAGTTCATTGCAACCATAAAAAATTTGATGAGAAAAGTTGCTTGCCATCAAACCTGAACTTTCAGACTTTTTAAAAGGATACTTAAATTGATAATTGAAAAAGTGAGTCTTGAAGGCTTTAGGAACTTTCGAGAAGCTACTATTCGCTTTACAGATAAGACGCTAATTATTGGAGGCAATGATGTTGGTAAAACAAATTTACTCTATGGCATCCGCTTGCTACTTGATAAGTCGTTGTCAGATAGGGATATTGAGCCGGAAGCTACGGATTTCTTCATAGATAACGATGGACTTCAGGAAGAATCTTTCTCTATTAAAATCTATTTTTCTGATATCAATGAGGATGCTGTTCTTTCTGCGCTAAAGGGAAGTGTGAGTGATGAAAGTAAGACCGTGATTTCTATTACAGCAGATAGAAAGACACTTGATTACGAGATATCTATCGGGTGTTCGGATGATGAGCTTGAGATTATTCCATCACGATTCTATTTGAAACAGTTAAATTTGCGATATGTAAAATCCCGAAGAGACCTTCAAAAGTTCATTCAAATAGAAAAAAGAAAGTTACTAAAACAATCTCAAGACAGCCTTGAAGATGAAGAGCTTGTGCATGACCAAGTTGAAATGGTAGCCATATCAGCCAAGTTAAACGAAGTTAACGAAAAGATTGCGGAGCTTAACTATGTAAAAGATGCTACCTCAGTAGTTAATGAGGAGCTGAAAAAGCTATCATATAAAAATGATAACTATAGTGTTCATTTAGATACTGGGGCTATAAAAGTAAACCAGTTTATTGAAAACTTGGAATTAGGTGCATCTACATCTGGTTCAAAACTAATGCTTGGTGGTGATGGTCGAAACAATCAAATATTATTAGCCCTATGGAAGGCAAAAAGTCAAAGAGAGTTTGATCCTGACCACGAGGTTACATTTTATTGTGTTGAAGAACCTGAAGCTCATTTACATCCACATCAACAACGAAAGCTGGCAGATTACTTAATTCATGATCTTCCCGGACAGACTATAATTACAAGCCATTCCCCTCAAATAACAGAACGATATAAGCCGGATTCAATAGTTCGAATTCTCTTGGCTGAAAATGGAAGTTTGGCGGCCAAAGGTGGCTGTTCTGCATGCATTTCCGATGCTTGGGACGACTTAGGTTATAGGATGAGTATTCTTCCTGCTGAGGCCTTTTTTTCTAGCTGTGTTTTTTTGGTTGAAGGGCCATCAGAAAAACTCTTCTATGAGGAATTGGCAATACAGCTAGGAATAGATTTGGATTTTCATAATATCTCAATCCTTAGTGTTGATGGAATTCAATTTAAAGTTTACAGCACAATTTTGGATGCTATGGAAATACCTTGGGTTTTGAGAACAGATAATGACGTTTCAGGTATTAAAAATAGTGTTAACAAAAGAGCAGTCGGTATTAATAGATGCTTATCATTGGCTGGCCTAGCTAGTGGACCTGACTATACACCAACAACAACATCGCAAGGCTTAGTTGATTCTGGAGTTTGGAAAGCGACTTCAGATCAAATAAATCCACACGGAATATTTCTTTCAAAGATTGATCTAGAAGCTGATTTGGCTTTAGAGCTTCCGGATGAATTGTTAACTTATTCTGGAAAGACCGATATCAATGATGCAGTAAAATACTTGCAGAGTAAGAAAGCCATTAGAATGCGAGAATTTTTGTCTCAAAATCATAAGGAGCTTGCAGGAGTAAGTGGGGGTGAGTTAGCTAAACCATTGCATCATGCTGTTAAGTTGGTAGGCCAATAACATGAGTGATTTTGAGTATACTCCAGATCAAAAAGCAGCGATAAGCTCAAATTCAAATATGGTTATTACTGCTTGCCCTGGAAGTGGAAAGACCACTGTTGTTGCAGAAAAGATCAGAAATGAAGTTAAAGACCTTCCGCCCTATCGTGGTGTTATTGGAATTACTTTTACTGTAAAGGCCAGTAAGGAATTAAGAAAGCGATGTAAGAAAAATGCTTGCGATACTAAAATGAGCTTTTTTGGCACTATTGACCATTTTTGTTTGAGTGAGATTATACATCCTTTTTTGGCGAGAGTTCTTGATAGGAAAAAGCACCAGTTAGAGTGCATTAAATCTGATGAAATGCCTAAATATGTTTTGGATAGATTGAGTGTAATGCCTCATTACAGCGATGAGATAAACTCAACCTCTTTTAAATGCTTAGAAGATGATATTGTCATATTATTCGATCATGGTTTTGTCTTGCTCGAGCTACTTGGTGTGATAGCCAATCATGTCATAACGGTATCTCATGCTTGTCAAAGATATATTGCAGCAAAATACAACTCGGTATACATAGATGAATATCAAGACTCCTCTGAGCCACAGCATGTACTCTTTCTCAAGTTACTAGAACTGGGGCTTGTAGGTGTTGCAGTTGGTGATGTACAACAATCTATCTATGCTTGGCGTGGGAGTGATCCTGAGTTTATTAAAGAATTAACAAACAAACCTGATGTCTTCGAACATCATATCGTAAACATCAATCATCGCTGTCACCCATCAATCACTAATTATTCTAACCGGCTTTACGACGCTGAATGTGATTTATTGCCAGCTAGTGATATCAGAGTATATAGGCGCCACTACACAGGCACTCAAGTAGATGTTACTGGAAAAATAAATGAGTCAATTGAACTCGCGTTTAAGAACAACCTAGTTGAATCCTATTCGCAAATAGGGATACTTGTAAGAAATAACATATCTCTAGAATTTCTTAGTAATGGATTGAATGTACCGTTTCGAATCTTTGACGAAGACCCATTGGCAGTTAGAAATACAAGGGTTTGTAATTTATTTTCTCAGCTTTTAAGGTTTCGATTTGACGAGCATCATCGTTTAAATGATGTTGTTGAGTATATACAGTCATTTACTTCAGTTTCGAAGAATAGTTTATCTGTATTGCGTAAAACGATATCAACTATTGGTGATAAAGTTCAAGATGAACTATCACGTACGATTGTGGATATCACTGGTCAAATCTTAAATGTCGATATCAGTGCTTCAGACAAAGAGTTGATCAATACAATATGCTTGGAGTCTAGGTTACTTCAGCATTATAAGCCGATAAATGAGAATGAAGTCCAAGTTATGACACTTCATAAATCTAAAGGGCTAGAATTTGAGCTTGTGTATCACTTGGATCTATACGATTGGATTCACCCTAAAAGAAAGTTTGTTCGAGGTTGCTTCGATGTAATATATGATAATTGGGAGCAGGAGTTGAATTTACACTTTGTTGGGATAACTAGAGCGAAAAATTATTGTGTTCTAGTTACAAGCAATAGTCGTCTCAATCGAGACTATGAAACCAAAACAGGAAATCCGTCTCAATTCTTTTCGTTGCCTGGATTAGAAGGATTGTATCTATAGCCTAATACATATGCGATTTCTTCATCGTGAGAAAGACCTGCAGCAACTCGCAACATAATACTATTTGCCATCTAACAAGTTGCTGCACACGGAAAAATTACTCGCTGCGCTCCTAATTTTCCGGTGAGCAAGGCGTTAGGTGCTAGATGCTCCGACGGCTCTGGGGCCCTTTCCGGTGCCTGGGTGGTCTTCATGATCGCCAAGTAATTGGAGGTACTTTTTTTCAACGGGCCGAACCGGCTCCTTTTGAAACGGTTTTGTGTTGACGTTCTGCAACAGTTTTAAAGGTGAATTGGTTGCTTGGCCAAAAAATTGTCTCTTAATTTCTCTGCCAAGAACTTCACCGATGAGGCTCGGAACTGCGTTGCCTAGCTGTCTCTGAACTTCTGTTCTGCCGCCAGCTATTTCGTAATCGTCCGGAAAAGTTTGAAGGCGGCATAGTTCTCTCGTTGAAAGGCGTCTATTTTTCCAGTGAAAAGGACCAATTGCGCTTCCCGGTTGCGCTTGGATAGTCCAAGAAGGTTTGTTTTTTGCTAACTTGAGAAGAAAACTCCAATAACGGGTTCTCCAACCAAACAAAGGCATCCCTTCTCCCCGGTTGGTATGGTGGAGGTAGTTTTTGCCTTCGGGAATGCTAGGCAATAGGTCCGCCCACTTTCCTGTTGCGCGTAGGGCATCATGGGACATCCCTTCGAGGTCACCGATTGCATCCCAAGCTGTTCTCCAAGGTTCAACGTGGAACAGATCATCTTGTCCAATCTCTGGATTTCTGTGAGTCGGAGCGGGAAAAGTGAAATCCAGCCCTTCTCTTGAACCAATAATAAAAACACGCTCCCTAATTTGGGGGACTCCGTAGTCAGCAGCGTTTAAAACACCTACATTAAAGTTGTAATTCGTACCCTCTTCCTTGTTGATCTGATTGATGATATTCCTTAGAAGGGTAATTGCTTCATCCTTTCCCTTGTAAGTTATCCCAAATACATTCTCCATCAGGAATGCTCTTGGTTTTAAGTCTCTAAGCACCCGAAGATAGGCAGTCAAAGTATCTGCTCGGGGGTCATCTAGGCGCTTTGTCTCACCTTTAGACCAGTACGCTGACTTAGAAAATGGTTGGCATGGTGGCCCCCCGATAAGCAGAGATGCGTCTCCTTCGGTAAGGTCGCCGGTCGCTAAAATATCTTCACTACTTACATTATGAATATCGTCTTGGATGGGATTCCATTCAGGACGATTGAGACGAACGGTCTCGCAAGCCCATTTGTCCATTTCTATGGCAACGGTGGTGTCGAATCCAGCGGCTTCTAGGCCTAGGTCTAGGCCGCCGGTGCCGGTATATAAACTAATCGTCTTGTGCATATGGCCGCTTTAAAGTACCTTGAAAGGTTATTTTAGTGCCAAGCTACGCGAACTATTGGCATCGTCAACCCAATGATACTGAAATTGTATTGAGGATACAAGTGATTGAGGTGAGACTAAGAGAGGTAATGGCAGAGTACTCCCAAAAAAACGGGAAAAGGCTTACATATCAAGGGCTTGCTGAGCTAACCGGCATCTCGAAAGCTACATTGGAGGCCTTGGGCTCTAGGCCAGACTACAACACAACCCTCCATGTGCTTGACACTTTATGTAAACACCTGCAATGCGAGGTGTCAGACCTCGTTGTCTATCGAGAGGATTATTAGTGACCGATTTTGATTTGTACCAAGCCACAGGGTTGACTCCCCAAGAGTTGTCCGAAGTATTCCAGAACAACCCGCGAGCGTACATGGCGGTTCGAGGTGCAGTTTCTGAGAAGCATTTAGCCAAGGTGGTTGATGCTCTTCGACAAGAGGGCGTGATAGACGGATATAGGACAGCTTCCGGAGATATGGATAAAGACTTTTATTTGGAAAGTGGGGCGTCCCTAATCTCTCTTGAGTGTAAAAATGTTGAGGTAATTAAAACGACAAGCAAGACGGTGAGGTCTGGTTACATAGATTACCTCGCTCAAGAAGGCTTTATTGCCAGTGCAGTCATCGATGAATTTTTGAGAGAGGTTGGCTCAACTGACTCTGACCTACATTCTTTGCCAACGCAGCGTATAAATGAGTTATTTAAGCGGCTTCCTCAAAAATTCAGAGAATCAGGAATGGCTAAGTATGAGTATAGCGCTTCCCGTGTAGAATTTTCCAAGTTGGGTGAAATCTCTGACGAAGAGTTTTTGCAGCAATTCGACGAGTTTCCGATCACAATAGACTTCCAGCGGACCAGGAATTCAACGGATGGTGATGGTGATACTCGGAGGAATAGGTTTTATAGGGTTGGTGAAATAGATCTAGTCGGAGCTTGTTTGTTTTCAAGAACCATGGAATGGAAGTTTCTATATGCCAAGGCGGAAAACTTTGACAGGCATGAGCGGTATCCTGATAGATACTCAAATAGACTACAGTTGAGACCTGGCGTTTGGACGTCAGATTTAGCCTCATTGATATGCACCTAACAAAGCAATTAAATTCGCTCCCTGCGGTCGCCGGACGCTCGTTCCTCGCGCCGTTTATTGCGGGCGTTAAAGATGCTGCTCCACATCCATACTGTTATGGAGAATTCGGATGACAACGATCCTGGATTCCGTACCGGCTCTGTAAAAGATAACATGACTGCCCTGACTGAACTTTTTGTACCCTGGTTTTATGACACCCGCGTCGCGGCCAATATCCGGTTGGCGAGCGAGCAGCTTGAAAGCATCGTCAAGCTGCCTGAGGTACGTATCACGTTGGCGCTTTCCCCACTTTTCGGTGGTGAAGCGGCCTATCTCGACAACGTCTTTTCGGGCAGAGGCAGTGAGCAGGTATGGACGCATCAGTGAGCTTCGTTGTCCAGTTCGGTAATAACGCTTTCAAGGGAATACTCTGCGATTCCACTCTGCTCGCCTTCATCCAGGAGGCGTTGGAGCCGTTCAAGCTTACTTTCCGTTTCTTCAAGCAGGCGCAGTCCGGCACGTACCACCTCGCTCACCGAGCCATAGCGGCCCTTTTCAACCTGAGTGGCTATAAACTCGTCAAAGTGGGGGCCGAGCGTAATGCTGGTATTTCTAGCCATGGGGGAGACTCCTGTACCAAATATTGGTATATCATGGCAAAGCACCCATAACAAGGCAAGGCAGGCCGACGCGATAAAGTCGCGCCGCTGCGAAGCTAGCCTCCCGCGGCCTCAAACCAAAAGCGCAGGAACGGCTAGCCCTGGTAGCGGAAGACCCATACCGCAAGCCGCCTCCGTTTGAGAAGCTCGTGGGTGATCTTGCGGGGGCCTATTCATGCCGCATCAATATTCAGCATCGCCTGGTCTATCAAGTGCTCGATGACGAGCGAGTGGTGAAAGTGCTCAGGCTCTGGAGTCACTACGAATAATGCATAACCAACGGCTGTTGCGAATGTACTAGCCTTTATTCACGGCCCGACGTCGCCGAGATAGAGCACACGATTCGTGCGACGACCTGAAATACGCCAGCACTGGTGACGGCGATGGCACGCCAATGGGCGTAAGAGGGAACGGTGGCGCTTTTGCAACAAGGCATCAGTGTATCGACCGCTGCGCCCTTTTCAACGGCAGCCCAGGTGCCCCATGCCATCCGTCTTGCGCTAGCATCGGTAGATATTCAGCAGCTCGAAAAAGCGCTGTGTACCGTCAGGGAGGTCGTTGAATACCATGCCTACGTTTAACATCCGCCGTCGAGTCACCACGAACACGGCCAACCACGAATTCCCACTTTGAAAAGACGGCTCCAACCATGACCCGCAAAACCCTAAGCCTCAAAACGAAACGGCCCCCAGAGGCCAAGCCCGCCGAGACAGTGGCCGATTCCTCACCCGAAGAGCAATCACACACCGACCCCGAAAAGCGCTTTCTCAACGGCACCGCCATTCATCCTTCCCCGCGCCTTTATCTCGCCAATGGCGTTCGTGAGCACAGCGTGCGGGCGATGGATTTGATCGCGCCCATTGGCATGGGGCAGCGCGGGCTGATCGTGGCGCCGCCGGGGGCGGGGAAAACCACGCTCTTGAAGCATATCTGCCAGGCCGTGGCGGCGGCGTATTCAGAGATCAAGCTGTATGCCTTGCTGATCGATGAGCGCCCGGAGGAAGTGACCGATTTCAAGCGCAGCGTGACCGCCGAGGTGCACGCTTCGTCGTCTGACGAAAGCTACGCCCACCATGTGCGCGTGGCCGATAACCTGCTGCAAACGGCGCGCAGGCAAGCCGGGGAAGGGCACGATGCGATGATCGTGATCGACTCACTGACGCGGCTTTCCCGGGTGCACAACGCGGGGCAGCGGGGCAGTGGGCGTACCATGTCGGGCGGGTTGGATACCCGGGCGTTGGAAATCCCCCGCAAACTGTTCGGGGCGGCACGGAACATCGAAAACGGCGGCTCGCTGACCATTCTGGCCACCGTGCTGGTGGAGACAGGAAGCCGCATGGATCAGGTGATCTTCGAGGAGTTCAAGGGCACCGGCAACATGGAGCTGGTGCTGTCGCGGGAGGTGGCCAGCCAGCGCATCTTCCCGGCGCTCGATATTGCCAAAAGCAGTACCCGCCGAGAAGAGCTATTGATCGAGGCCCACGAGATCGAAAAGGTACGCAGCTTGCGCAGAGCCTTGACGCCGCTCAAGCCAACCGACGGCGCGCAGAAGCTGCTGGCGCTGCTGGAGAAGTACCCCACCAACGCCGAGCTGCTGGCGGCGTTTTCACCCGCTCAGGGGTAAGGACTGCGCCTGCCTGGGGCCCTCGCTCGCCAACGTTGCCTACAACGCCTAGCGGCTGCCTTTCTTCACATGCTTCAGGTTGGAGGCCGGGACGGCCTTCTTGACCGGAAACTCTGCCACTTCCCGGCGCTCGATGAGCTGGTTCATGCGCCGTTCGATGGCACACAGGTTCTTGAAGTCGCTGATGTCCACCAGCGAGATGGCTTCCCCGGAGGCCCCGGCGCGGCCGGTGCGGCCAATGCGGTGGATGTACTCTTCCGGCTGGAAGGGTAGGTCGTAGTTCACCACTCGGCTCAGCTCGCCGATATCCAGCCCCCGCGCGGCGACACCGGTGGCCACCAGGTACTTGAGCTCACCGGTTTTGAACTGGGCCAGAATCTTTTCGCGCATGGCCTGGCTTCTGCCGCCATGGATGGAGTCCGCGACGATGCCGCGTTTCTCCAGCTGGGCCACCAGCTTGGCCGCGCTGTGCTTCTTCTCGACGAAGATCAGCGCCTGATCCCAGGCCTGTTCGTTGATCAGGTGGCTGAGCAGGGCGGATTTGGTGTCCTTATCGACCGTGATCAGCCACTGTTCGATGGTGTCGGCGGCGCGAACGTTGGGGGTGATGGCGATGTTGGCAGCCAGGTCGGTCATCTTGCTGTCTGAAAAACTGCGGGCGAGGGCGCGAACGTCCTGGGTCATGGTGGCTGTGAACAGCAGGTTCTGGCGCTGTTCCGGCAGGCGCACGATGATCTTGTGAATATCATCCACAAAGCCCATGTCGACCATTCTGTCCGCTTCGTCCAGCACCATGACCTGCAGCTCGTCGAAGTGCAGGGCGCGCTGATGCGCCAGGTCCAGCAGCCTGCCCGGTGTGGCCACCAGAATGTCCACGCCTTCGATCAAACGCTCCTTTTGGGGCGCGGTATCCACACCGCCATACGCGGCCATCGAGGTGAGCTGGGTATGCTTGGCGTATTGCGCCACGCTGGCGTTGACCTGTACCGCCAGCTCGCGAGTGGGCACCAGAATCAGCGCGCGGATGCGCTTGGCCCGCAGCGCTTCTGCCTTGCTGAAGCGCTCCAGCAGCGGCAGCACGAAGGCGGCGGTTTTGCCGGTGCCGGTTTGGGCGGTGGCGATGAGGTCCTTGCCCGAGAGAATGGCGGGAATGGCCTGTTCCTGGATGGGCGTAGGCGTCTGGTAACCGAGTTCGGTGATCGCCTGAACGAGGGGAGTGGATAAACCGAGTGTAGAAAAAGGCATAAGGGGCCCTGACAGCGAGTCGTAGGTGGGTCGAACGTAAAAAGTGGTGCAGCATAGCGTAAAATCGGCCCGCCGTTGCTCGAATATTGCCCGCCGCGTCACCGTACCTCGCCTCACACAAGGTATAATGCCCCCTTCCCGGCGAAGCCTGTGTGCTTTAGCCTGCTGTTTTACGTCGATAAGGTCGTGGTTTGATGATCAATACCAAAATTTACAAGGCGGTGTACGAGCTGGCTGAAAAGCTGATGAAGGCCGCGTCCAAGGATGACCGCGCCACCTTTGAAGCGCTTTACGCCGAGCTGCAGGCGATCTGCACCGAGCATGAGAACACCGAGAAAGACCACCCCGAGCAGTGGGAAACCCTGGCCGACTTCA
Organism: Vreelandella hamiltonii; assembly: GCF_014651795.1. Taxonomy (NCBI): domain Bacteria; kingdom Pseudomonadati; phylum Pseudomonadota; class Gammaproteobacteria; order Oceanospirillales; family Halomonadaceae; genus Vreelandella; species Vreelandella hamiltonii. Next base: position 37,760 of record NZ_BMXO01000013.1, read on the forward strand.
CCGAAGAGCTGGAAGACGCGCTGCCGATCTACCAAAAGGCGCTGGACAAGGCGGTGGCCAAGCAGTTGAACGACCATCTGGCCTCGATTGGCTTTTCCATGGCCACCCTGCAGGTGGAGCTGGGCGAGCCCCACGCCGCCATCGAAAGCTTGCAGCGCGCCCAGGCCAGCGCCCAAACGATTGAAGACAACGAGCTGAAAGCAGAGATCGACGAGCTGCTGGCCACGCTTACCAACGGTTAGGAGTCCCCTTGACCAATAACGATATTTTTCGCCGTATTCGCTATGCCTTCGATTTGAAGGAGGCCACCATCGTCAATATCTTCGCCCTGGCAGAGGTGGACGTGACGCCTGCCCAGGTAACGGCCTGGCTGAAGAAGGATGAGGATGAAGCGCTGGTGCCCATGAAGAATCGTGAGCTGGCGGCGTTTTTGAATGGCTTCATCAGCTTCAAGCGCGGCAAGCGCGAAGGCCCGGTGCCTGCGCCGGAAACCCAGTTGAACAACAACATGGTGTTCCAGAAGCTGCGTATTGCGCTGAACATGAAGGCCGAAGACGTGCTGGCGGTGTTCGAGCAGGTGGGGCTACCGCTCAGCCCCCACGAGCTGAGCGCGTTCTTCCGCAAGCCAAGCCACAAGAATTACCGCGAGTGCAAGGACCAGATGCTGCGCAACTTCCTGATGGGTGTGCAGCAACAGCAGCGCCCCAGCCAGGAGAGCTGACGCCTTAGATGGCACCTTAGCCGTCGCGCTTCACGCACACGAAGATGGCATTGCCAGACGCGTTGTCCCACGGGGTGATGGTCTGGTAGTCGTGTTCGAACACGTGCACCTCGAAGTAGGGCGTCAGCAGGGCGATGAGTTCGCCAAAGCTGACCGCCACCATGGGGTGCTCGTCATTCCATACCTGGGTGACCGCAGGCGTGCTTTTTTCGATACTGAGCCGCAGCGTTTGCCGTTCCCCTTGCCCCGCATAGTGCCACCCCGAACGAAACGTGAAGCGATCCTCGCCCTGTTGGGCGGTGTGCTTGACGAACAGCGCGTTGTCGATGCGCTCCTTGTCCACGCTGTTGAAGCACAGTACGCCGCCGGTGCGCAGGGCGCGGTGGGCGCTGGCGATGCAGGCGCTCAGCTTTTCCAGGTTGGCGTTGTAGTGGATGGAGTATAAAAAGCAGGTGATCAAATCCACCGGCTCATCCACCTGGAATTGGCCCATGTCTTGCAGCGAAAAGTGAGCTTCCGGGCAGCGGGTGGCTGCCAGGTCCAGCATCGGCTGGTGAATGTCCAGCCCGCTGCTGGTGTAACCCACATCCAGAAAATGGCGCACGTGGGGGCCGGTGCCGCAGGCCAGGTCCAGGTGCTGGCTGCCCGCGTTGCCAAACAGCTGATGCAGGCGATGAATGGCGTTACTTTGCGCGCGGTAGTCGATGTCGACGCACATCAGATCGTAATAGCCGGAAAGGTCGGTGTAGAGCGCGTTGACGGACATGGTGGCCTAACGGTGAACGCTAAAGGAAAGAGGTGGCGCATGGTATACGAGCGCTTCGTATTTGAGAAGCCGGGTTTGGCTAGCCAACGGAGAGGGCAATGATGCATATCGGAATTGAAACGCTGGAAGCGCAGGATGTGGTGGCGCTATTGGAAGAGCACCTGGCTGACATGCACGCCACCTCGCCGCCGGAAAGCGTGCATGCGCTGGATGTGACCGCGCTCAAGGCAGCCAACATCACCTTTTACAGCGCCCGCCAGAACGGCCAGCTGTTGGGCTGTGCGGCAATCAAGGCGCTAGGGGAGGGCCAGGCGGAGCTGAAGTCCATGCGTACCACGCCCGCTGCCCGCCAGCAGGGCGTGGGCGCCCGGCTGTTGACGCACGTGCTGGAAGAGGCCCGCGCTCGGGACTATCACACCGTCTATCTGGAGACGGGTTCGATGGCCTTCTTCGAGCCCGCTCGCCGTCTATATGCTCGGTTCGGGTTCGAGTATTGCGGGCCGTTCGGCAGCTACCGGCTTGATCCCAATAGCTGTTTCATGCGGCTATGCCTGACGGAGGGCTAAAGAATCCTGGCGATTTTCCGATAATAGAAAGGTACGTCTTTTCTTAGCCACTAACGAGTCTGCCATGCCCAAATTACGTGCTCTGTTGTTGTCCGCTGCCCTGTTGATGCTTACCGCAACGGCTCAGGCATCTGTGCAGGCGGCAGAGGAGGCGGCGCTGGCGTGGTTGGCGAAGATCGATAACAGCGAGTATGAACAGGCATGGGAAGCCGCTTCGCCACTGCTGAGCACACCGCTTTCTGCCACTATGCTTGAACGCACCGTTGCGCTGTCGCGCAAGGACTTTGGCTCGGTGCAATCGCGCCGCCGAGTGCGCGTTTCGCAGTACACCTCCATGCCCGGCGCTGAACGGGGCGACTTCAAGGTCGTTACCTTCCAGACCCAGTTTGCCAACCGCCCCCGAGTGGTCGAGGTAGTAACCCCACATCTGGAAAACGGCACCTGGCGGGTCAGTGGTTACTATATCGAGTGACGGCTGGGCCAATCAGCTGCTAGCCCATCATGCGATCATCCCCGCCAATGCCTGCATGACCAACACGATGACCAGCACCGCGCTGCCGAGTGCGAGGCTGGTCATCAGCGCATGACGCTTCCACAGAGTTTCAACCCGTTTGCCATAGCGTTTCACCAGCCAGGCCAGCCCGTAGTAGCGCAGCCCGCGTGAGAGCAGCGCCGCCAGCACGAATAGCAGGATGGGGTAACCGGAGAGCCCGGCGGTAATCATGGCCACCTGGAAGGGGATGGGAAGAATGCCGATGGCCAGAATCGCGGCAAACCCGTAGCGGTTGAAGAAGCCCTGAAACGCCTGATAGCTCTCCTCCATGCCCATGAACTCGATAAACCAGGTCCCCAGCGATTGGTAGAGCACCATGCCCACGCTATAGCCCACCAGCGACGCCACCAGGCAGCCCAGCGTGGTGGCCGTGGCAATCGCCCAGATCCGCTGTTTATTCACCGCCATCAACGGGATCAGTACCAGCTCGATGGGCACGGGCAGTATGATGGTTTCCAGAAACGAGAGGGTGGCGATCAGCCAGAGCATGTGTTTGGAGCCGTTCAAACGCTCCAGCCAGTGCTGGGTACGGGTAGAGATCAGCGCCATCGTGTCCTCCTGACGTAAATGGCATGGCCGACTGGCGGCGGCGCACATGATGAATGTGCGGGGTTGTCGTGTAGAGTAGACTGTTGCGTATTCATTGACCGACGCACGTGGACCGACTCACATGAGTGATCATCATATCGTCATCATTCCGGCAGAGCCTCACTATCTGCCCTCTGCGCAGCAGGTAGCCCAGGCCAAGGCTGCGTTGTGGCAGTGGATGCCCGAGGCAGAGAGTATAGACGAGCAGGTATCAGAGCATGTGATGTTTCATGACTGTGGCAGCAACTTCGAGTACGTGCGCTGTCACCTGTGCGCGCAAGAGCTGACCCTTCCTGAGTGGCATCTCCTGATGGATCAGGATTACGACGCGCAGCGTGGCTTTGCGCTCCTTCCCCAGACGCTACCGTGCTGCGGCAGCGTTGCCAGCGTGCACCAGCTCGACTACTCCTTCCCCCAAGGGTTCGCTCGGTTTTCGATCACGGCCATCAACCCCAGAACAGGGGCCATGAGCCCCCAACAGACCGAGTCGCTGCAACGCCACCTGGGGCAACCCTTGCGGGTGATTTACCGGCATGTGTAGTGCGCAAGATTCGGGTATGTGTCGGGCCTTTCACTGGGTAAGCTTTAGCGAGCATCAGCCTCTTTTTGCCCCTTTGCCCGTGAGATGGACGCGATGAACGACTACGCCCGTATCGAAAAAGCCATGGCCTTCATGGTGGCCCACGCCGCCCAGCAGCCGAGCCTGGAGGCGGTGGCCGAGCAGGTACACTTGAGTGCGTTCCATTTTCAGCGGCTGTTCAGCCGCTATGTCGGGGTGAGTCCGAAGCGCTTTTTACAAGCGTTGACGCTGGCGCGGGGCAAGCAGTTGATTGCTTCTTCCCAGAGCCTTGCCGACACCGCCGAAGCGCTGGGACTGAGCGGCGGTTCGCGGCTTTACGATCATTTCGTGACGCTGGAGGCGGTCACGCCGGGGGAGTTCAAGCGCCAGGGGGAGGGCGTGGAAATTGCTTATGGGGTTCACCCCACGCCGTTTGGCCAGGTGCTGGTCGCCACCACCCCGAGAGGCATTTGCCGCATGGGCTTTTTGGCAGCGACACCCGAAGCGGAGATTCTGGCGCAGCTGGCCGCCGAGTGGCCGCGCTGTACCTTGCGCCACCAGCCGGACGCCACGCGTTACGCCGTCGAGGCGCTGTTCGAACCGCCGCGCCGCGCAGCGCCTGGGGCACTTTCGCTGCATGTGCGGGGCACCAACTTTCAGCTCAACGTGTGGCGGGCGCTGCTGATGATCCCAGACGGGCAGCTTGCCAGCTACTCCCACATCGCCCAGTGGCTGGGGGCGCCGAAATCGTCTCGGGCGGTGGGTAACGCGGTGGGCGCCAATCCCGTGGCGCTATGGATTCCCTGCCACCGGGTGATTCAGCAAAGCGGCGCCCTGGGTGGCTACCGCTGGGGGCTGGAGGTGAAACGCCAGGTGCAGGCCTGGGAAGCGGCCCAGCATCTGGAATCCTCGGAAAGCGCTTGAAGCGAGTGACCGGCTAGTGCCCAGCTAGCGCACGCTAATGTCCAAATATGGACCAGCCCGTGCGTTGCACGAACATCTCCAGGGCGCGCACCCCCAGAAGGCTGTTGCCGTAGCTATCCAGCCCCGGCGACCAGACGGCCAGCGAGCCGCGCCCCGGCGCAATGGCCAGAATGCCGCCGCCCACGCCGCTCTTGCCCGGCAAGCCCACACGGAAAGCAAACTCTCCGGAGGCATCGTAGTGGCCACACATCATCATCAATGAGTTGATTCGGCGTGCCCGCTGGGGCGACACCACCCGCAGGTTGCTGGGGCGGTTGACGCCGTCGGAAGCCAGAAACAGCCCGGCGTGGGCCAGTTGCTCGCAGCTCATGGCGATGGCGCACTGGTGAAAGTAGGTGCCAAGCACTTTGTCCACGTCGTGGCGCAGCCGCCCAAAGGCTTTCATGAAGTGCGCCAGCGAGGCGTTGCGGTCCTTGTGCTGCATTTCCGAGGCGGCGACCTGATGGTCGAAGCAGATGCTGTTGTCGTCGGCGATATAGCGCACGAAGCTCAATATTTCGGCCAGGGTTTCCTTGGGGGCGTGGCCCATCATGATGGCGTCTACCACCGCAATGGCCCCGGCATTGATGAACGGGTTGCGCGGTTTACCGCTCTCGTGTTCCAGCTGCACGATGGAGTTGAAGGGGTCGCCGGAGGGTTCGCGGCCGACGTTGGACCACAGCGCATCGCCGAGCTTGCCCAGGGCAATGGTCAGGGTGAAGACCTTGGAAATACTCTGAATCGAGAACGGCGTGGCGGCGCAGCCCGCCGAGAAGCGCTCGCCCTCGACGGTGGCCAGGCTGATGGCAAACTGGTTGGGGTCGACCTGGGCCAGTTGGGGAATGTAGTCGGCCACCTTGCCGCGCTCGGTGGCGTGGGATAGCTCGTCGGCAATCTCGTTCAGTAGCGTTTGCATCTCGGGGTCATCGCTCGCTTCAAGAGCCGCTACCCTAGCGGAAAAAAGCCCGGCTGTCTGCTGGCGGCAGCCCGCTGAGGCGCTGCGCAATAACCTTGATAACCCTTTGAGTTGATAAACATGCTGTTTGCCGTGGGAGCCCTTGCAGCGGGGCTGGTGGCATCTACACTGCAGCCTGAACCCTGCCCGGTCAAAGGAGCTTTCATGGATAGGATATCCAACGCGGGGCCGCTGCCCACGGCGTCACTGCGCGATACGCTGGCCATTCTGTGCCAGGTGCTGGCGCCCAACATTGCCAAAGGGGTGATCATTCGTCGCCCCCATGTGGTCGGCGTTGCCGAGCGGTTGTCGCTGGACGCCCGTGCCGTACAGCGCATGCAGTCGCTGAGCGAGAAGTATGGCCGCGGGCCGTTGATGCTCAAGGTGCCGATGAAGTCCATGGCGGTGGTGCTGGACCCCGCCGATGCCAACGATGTGCTGGAGCATACGCCCACCCCCTTTTCACCCAATGAGCAAGCCAAGCACAGTGCCCTCAGCCACTTCGAACCGGGGTTCTCGCTGATTTCTGAAGGAGAGGCCCGCGAGCAGCGTAGGGCGCTGAACGAGCGGGTTCTGCAAAGCGATTGCCCTCACCATGATGCTTCCGAGGCGTTCGTGCAGGTAGTGCAGGAAGAGGTCACGGCGCTGCTGGAGCGGGTCGCCACCCGCTATGACGAGCTGGATTGGCCGACCTTTCTGCTGACCTGGGACCGCATCGTTCGTCGCGTGGTGCTGGGCGACGCCGCCGCTGACGACCGCGTACTGACCGAGGAGCTGACTGCTCTGCGCAAAGCGGCCAACTGGGGCTTTTTGCGCCCCAAGCGCCAGCGCCTGCGCAAGCGCTTCGAGCAGCGCCTGGCGTATTACCTGCGTGAAGCGGCACCCGGCAGCCTGATGTCTGCGCTGGCTCAGCAGTGCCCTGGCCGGGAGCAGGCACCGTTGCAGCAGGTGCCCCAATGGCTGTTTGCCTTCGAGCCAGCGGGCATGGCGACCTTCCGCGCCCTGGCGCTGCTCAGCGCGCACTCGGATTTCGCGGCGCAGGCGCTGGCCAAAGCGCAGCAGGGCCACCCGCTGGACGATTTCAAGGCCACCCTGTTGGAAGCGCTACGCCTGTGGCCCACCACGCCGCTGCTGCTGCGCCAGACCACCCAGCCAACCCAGTGGCAGGCGGGCACCATGCCCGCCAACACTTCGGTACTGATTCACGCACCCTACTTTCATCGCGACGAGCGCTACCTGCACGCCGCCCATCGCTTCACCCCCGAGCTCTGGCTGACGCCGGAAGGCCATAGCCACACCCAAACGCCTTGGCCGCTGGTGCCGTTCAGCGGTGGGCCGGGTGTCTGCCCCGGCAGGCATGTGGTGCTGCTGGTGACCAGCCACTGCCTGGCTGCCCTGTTGGGGCAGGCCCGCATCGTACTTCATCCCCCGGAAAAGCTCTCCGCAGAGGCCCCCATGCCGGGCTTGCTGAGCCCGTTCCATTTGCGTTTTCGGGTGCACCGCTAGGGCCCGCGGCGCGTCGGGATTCTTGCACGGGGTGGCAGGGCGCTATTTAATGCAAGCCGTCCTTTGGCCCACTGCAATGAGTTTCCATGACCACACTGATGATTCAAGGCACCACCTCGGATGCAGGCAAAAGTACCGTGGTGGCGGGGCTGTGCCGTGTTTTGCAGCGCCGGGGGTTCTCGGTGGCTCCGTTCAAGCCCCAGAACATGGCGCTCAACAGCGCCGTGACCACCGATGGTGGAGAGATTGGCCGCTCCACTGCGCTTCAGGCCCAGGCGGCGGGGGTGATGCCGCACAGCGACATGAACCCGGTGCTGCTAAAGCCGGAAACGGACCGGGGTGCCCAGGTGATCCTGCGGGGCAAAGTGCATGGCCATATGGATGCGCTGGATTATCACGCCTTCAAGCGTACCGCCCAGGAGAGCGTGATGGCCGCTTGGCAGGCGTTGTCCCAGCGCCATGAGGTGATCATTGCCGAAGGGGCGGGAAGCCCGGCAGAAATCAATCTGCGCAAGGGCGATATCGCCAACATGGGCTTTGCCGAAGCCGTGGATTGCCCGGTACTGCTGGTGGGCGATATCGATCGAGGGGGGGTGTTTGCCCAACTGGTGGGTACCCTGGCGCTGCTGAGCGACAGCGAGCAGGCGCGGACCAAGGGGTTCATCATCAACCGTTTTCGGGGCGATATCGGGCTACTGGAGCCGGGGCTCGAGTGGCTGACGGCGCGCACCCGCAAACCGGTACTGGGTACGTTGCCCTATCTGCCCGGACTGCTGTTGGATGCCGAAGACAGCATTGGCACGGTGCAGGCAGAAAAACAGCGCGACACCCTGAACGTCATCGTGCCTGCCTTGCCACGCATCAGTAATCACACCGACTTCGATGCCTTGCGCCTGCACCCGCAGGTGTCGTTGAGCTTTATCGGGCCGGACCAGCCGATACCGGCAGCCGACGTGATCATCCTGCCGGGCAGTAAAAGCACCGCCAGCGACCTGGCCTGGCTGAAGCGCCAAGGGTGGGAGGCTGCCATCGCCAGGCACTTGCGTTACGGGGGCAAGGTGCTGGGCATTTGCGGCGGTTTTCAGATGCTGGGGGAGTGGGTGGACGACCCCGAAGGGCTGGAGGGAGCCGCCGGGCGGGTGGCGGGCCTGGGCTGGCTGGCGCTTTCGACGCGCATGGCCCCGGCCAAGCAACTGCGCAACGTGCATGGAGTGCTGGCCGGTAGTCAGGTGCCGGTGAGCGGCTACGAAATCCATCACGGCGTGAGTGAGGGCAAGGCGCTGGAGCGCCCGCTCTTCGACCTGGGTGGCCATTTTGATGGGGCCATCAGCGAAGATGGGCAAGTGTTGGGGACTTACCTGCACGGGTTGTTCGACCACCCCGATGCCTGTCAGGCCTTGCTGGAACGCTTGGGGCTGGCCAGCGCCAGTCGCATCGATTACACCGCCCACCGTGAACAGGCGCTGGAACGCCTGGCCGATACGCTGGAGGCGCACCTGGATATCGAGGCAATACTGGCCTTGCTGGCGCCCGTAGGCGGCGCTAGGTAGAGCCGTTACCCCAGTGCTCCAGCAGCAGGTCGATAAACAGCTGCGCCGTGCTGGATAGGCTGTGGGAATTGCTGCGCACCAGGCCGATCGAGCGCTGAATGCGCGGCTCCGGTAGCGCCCGAGAGCAGAGCGTATCGTGGTCGGGGCCGGGCATGGTCATGCGCGGCAGGATGGCCACGCCGAGCCCCGATTCCACCAACCCCAGCGAGGTGGAAAGGTGTTGCACCTCGTAGAAGCTGTTGAGGTGCACGCCTTCCGCCGACAGGGCATTGTCCAGCAGAGTGCGGTTGCCGCTGTCCCGGCTGACGGTGATCAGGCGGACATCTTCCAGGTCGCTCCACTCGATTTGCTGCTTGCTGGCCAGCGGGTGATCAGAGCGCAGCGCCAGCACGAAAGGGTCACGCAGCAGCGGGGTGAAGCGTACTTCCGAGCTTTGCGCGCTGATCATGTTGATCCCGAAGTCGGCCTCTCCATTGATGACCTTTTCCAGACCTTCGTTGGCGCTGACGTCCAGAATGCGGATCCGAATGCCTGGCCAGGCCTCGCTGAACACGCGAATCACACTAGGCAAAAAGTAGAAGGCCGCCGTGGGCAGGCAGGCAATGGTCACCGTGCCTTTCTGGTGGGTCACCAGCTCGCGGATACCCAGAATCGACGACTCGTACTCTTCCAGCATGCGCCGTGCGCGGGGCAGGAAATCGGCCCCGATGGGGGTTAGTCGTGTACGCCGTGTGGTGCGCTCAAGTAGTTCAACTTCCAGGAGTTCTTCCAGTTTCTGGATGCGCCGAGTGAGGGCGGGCTGGGACAGGTGAAGACGCTGGGCAGCCTCATGAAACGTGCCCAGTTCCGCCACCAGAATGAACGCCTGAAGGTCGAGAAATTCGAGTCTATGGAGCATCGGATTGTTGCGCAAAAAAGCTGGTTTGATAAGCAAAACACATTAATGCAAGAAATGGATTTATAGCAATGGATATTTGCATTTGAGGCATTAAAAATTGCCTGACATTCTCCGCCTATCAGTCAAAACGACCAGTCGACACGACGGGTCAAGATCATCACGGTGGAGCCCATGAACAGTATTCCATGTGTCGTTATGCGGGGAGGCACCTCACGAGGCCCTTTCTTGCGAATGAAGGACCTGCCCGCAGATCAAGGGCAGCAGGCCGACATTCTGCTGAGCTTGATGGGGTCTGGCCATGCGCTGCAAATCGATGGCATCGGCGGGGGAGACCCGCTGACCAGCAAGGTCGCCATCGTCGAACGCTCTTCCCACCCGGAAGCCGACGTCGATTACCTGTTCGCACAGGTGGACGTGCTCAACAAACGAGTCGACTTCAACCCCAACTGCGGCAACATGCTCTCGGCCGTTGGCCCCTACGCGCTGGAGACCGGCCTGGTAGAGCCGCAAGATGGCGTCACGGTCGTCAAGGTGTACAACCTGAACACGCGCCGGTTGATCGAATGCCATGTGCCTACCCCGGCCAGGCAGGTGCAGTACGAGGGCGATGTGTGTATCAGCGGAGTGCCCGGCAGTGCGGCGGGCATCCAGTTGAGCTTTCTGGATATCATGGGCAGCAAGACGGGCCAGCTCCTGCCCACTGGCCACGCCAGCGAGATGATCGAGGGCGTCGAGGTGAGCTGCATCGACGCGGCGACGCCGATCATGCTGCTGCGCGCGGAGTCGCTGGGCGTGACGGGTCATGAAGCGCCCGCCGAGCTGGATGCCAATCAACCCCTGCTCGACCGTCTGGAAGCGCTGCGCCGTGAAGCGGGCAAGCGCATGGGTCTGGGGGACGTGCGTGAAAGCGTGCTGCCCAAGGTGGTGCTGGTGTCGGCGCCAGCGGCGGGGGCAAGCACCTTGAATGTGCGTTATTTTGTGCCCCATCGTTGCCATAAGGCCATTGCCGTGACCGGGGCGATGGCCGTGGTGGCCGCCATCAACGTGCCCGGCTCGGTGGCCAACCTGCTGGCCCGCGACGTCGGGCGAGTAACGCCTGATGAACTGCTTTGCCATCTGGTACTGGAGCACCCCTCTGGCACCATTGCGCTGACCGCCGAGTACCGCAATGACGACCCCTTCGACATTGCCCGTGTCTCGCTCATGCGGACCGCACGCAAGATCATGAGCGGGCAGATTTTTTATGCGGCCCCCGCGGCTCCGTCGCTGGAAGCCGCTACGTAAACCACCGCGATAAATGCATTGACCGACAATAATCAATAACAGGAGTAGCGCCATGAACGTTCTTACTCACTCACCACGCGCTAGCGTGATCTCTGCCTCTCGCCATGTCTATCGCAAAGCGCTGCTGGTGCTGGCGTGCTCGGCACTGGGAGCCGTCAGCCTGAATGCCCAGGCCGACGAGGTGGCCGTGCCCGATACCATCCGCTGGACGATTCCCTTTGGCGTGGGGGGCGGGACGGATGTATGGGCCCGCTTTTTGACCACCTGGATGACCGATCACATTCAAGGGGCTCCGACGCTGGTCATCGACAACGTGCCGGGCGGAGGCTCCATCAACGGCAGCAACCTGTATGCCATGCGTGCGCCTTCCGATGGCAGCCAGTGGCTGGGCACGTCGGCGTCTACCCAGTATCCCGCCATGCTTCAGGACCGTCGCGTACGCTATGACTACAACGACTGGACGCCGATACTGGCTTCGCCCACCGGCGGCGTGGTGTACGCCCAGCCCAGCCTGGGCAGCAGCCCGGAAGAAGTGCTCGATGCCTTGAGCGAGCAGCGGGTGAAGTTTGCGGTGCAGAGCCACACGGGCCTGGAGTTACCGGTCTTGATCGCGCTGGATATGCTGGGAGCGGACGTACAAGCCGTGTCGGGCATGCGCAGCCGAGGAGAGGGGCGGTTGGCCTTCGAGCGCGGCGAGGCGGATATCGATTTCCAGACCACATCGGCCTATTTCAGCAGCGTAGCGCCGCTGGTGGAGAGTGGCCGTGCCGTGCCGCTGTTCTCACTGGGCGTGCTGGACGATCAGGGCGACATCGTGCGTGATCCTGCTTTCCCTGAACTGCCGACGTTCAATGAGGTGTATGAAGCCGCTCATGGAGAGCAGCCCGGTGGACTGGCCGGTGACGCCTTCCACAAGTTCTTCGCATCGGGCTTCACGCTGCAAAAGATGATCGTGGTGCCCAAGGATACCCCCGAAGCGCTGGTGGCTGAGTATCGTGAAGCGGTGCGCCGCTTCATCGATACCGACGAGTTCAAACAGGCTGCCGACGCACAGCTTGGCCCCTATACCCAAGTGGTGGGCGAGGTCGTGGAGCAGCATTTGCAGGATGCCATGGCGTTGGAAGATGCCACGCGCGAGTGGCTGGTGGAATGGCTGTTGGAGCAGCACGGGGCGCGCATCTGAGCCCCTTTCAATACACCCTTGAAAGCGCTGCCTGAGCAGCGCTTTCAGGCTCCTTTACTTTCCACTTTCAAAGAGCCAACGCTATGTTAGACGTTCTGTTTTCCAGCGTGGGGCAGTTATTTACTGTCCCGCATATGCTGTACATGGTCATCGGGGTGCTGATTGGGCTCGTGGTCGGCATCATCCCGGGGTTGGGCGGTATTGCCGGCATGTCGCTGCTGCTGCCTTTTCTCTATGGCATGGAACCCTCCGTTGCGTTGGGGATGCTGATGGGGCTGGTGGCCGTGATTCCTACCGGGGATACCTTCGCGTCGGTGCTGCTGGGTATTCCGGGCTCCAGCGCTTCCCAGGCCACCGTGGTGGATGGCTTTGCTCTGGCCAAGAAAGGTCAGGCGGCGAGAGCGCTGTCCAGCGCGTTTTTGTCTTCCATGATTGGCGGTTTGATCGGTGCCATGGTGCTGACGGCCTTCATTCTGGTGGCAAGGCCCGTGGTGCTGTCGTTTTCATCGTCCGAACTCTTCATGTTGACCCTGCTGGGGCTCTCCATGGTGGCCGTACTGTCCGGGCGTGACGTGTTCAAGGGGCTGGCGGCCTGCGGGGTGGGGTTGCTGGTAGGCACCATCGGCATGGCCCCGGCCACGGGCGAATTCCGCCTGCCGCTGGACATCGACTATCTGTATGACGGCCTGCCGCTGGTCGTGGTGGGTCTGGGGATCTTTGCACTGCCTGAAATCATCGACCTGCTGGTCAAGCGCGGGGCCATTGCCGAGCAGCCTTGCCAGCTTGGCAAAGGGTGGAAAGAGGGCGTCATGGATGTGGCCAAACGGCCGGGGCTGGTGGCCCGCTGTGCGGGTATCGGCAGCCTTATGGGCACCATTCCGGGGTTGGCAGGTTCGGTGGTGGACTGGCTGACCTATGGCCATGCGGTACAGAGCGCCAAGGGCAAGTCGCAGTTTGGCAAGGGCGACATTCGCGGTGTCATTGCGCCAGAATCGGCCAACAACGCGACCGCGTGCGGGGCCATGGTGCCCACGCTGCTGTTCGGGATCCCGGGGTCGGGGACGGCGGCGGTATTTTTGGGCGGGCTGCTGCTGCTCGGTCTGCAGCCGGGCGTCAGCATGCTGGAGACCAATCTGGACCTGACCTATACCATCATCTGGTCCTTGGCCTTGGCCAACATTCTGGGGGCCGCGTTCTGTCTGGGTCTGGCACGTCCCGTGGCGAGTTTGACTCGCGTGCCCTTCGTGATTCTGGCGCCGCTGATCACCATTCTGATTCTTTTTGCGGCATACCAGGCCACCCGCTCTCTGGGCGACCTGTTTGCCCTGGGCATGATTGGTGCACTTGGCGTGCTGTTCAAACAGGCCAACTGGTCGCGCCCTGCGTTTCTGATCGGGTTCGTGCTGGCGCCGGGGGCCGAGGCCTATTTTTATCAGGCCGCGCAGTTCCAGGGCGTCGATGCCTTCATGCGCCCGGGAGTGATCATCATTGGTGCGCTGATTGCCGCCTCGTTACTGCTGCCCCCGCTACGCCGCTACTTGCAAAAGCGCCGTGAGGCAAGCGTGCCGGAAGCCTATGCCCATCAGGAAGAGGAGGCCCCGTTGGCACTGGGCGTCATCGATATCGTGCTGTTGGCTGGCCTGTTGGCCACGGCCGGGTATGTCTGGTTCGCATTTGCCGACCTTTCCCTGCTGGGGGGGATCATGCCTCGGCTGGCCATCGCGGTCATCGTGGCCGCGTGCCTGCTGGAAATCGTCAGAACGGTTATCAAGCCCATGCGCTGGCAGCACCAGCCGTTACGCCAGCAGGTGGTGTGGATTCTCGGCTTCTTTGGCCTGATCGGTGGCGTGATGCTATTCGGCTTTCTGGTCATGGCCAGCCTGTTCTGCCTTGGGTTTTTGCTGTCGGTGGCAAGAATGAAGCCCGTGGCGGCGGTGGGGCTGGCAGCCGGGGTCACGCTGTTCCTGGTCGGCATGGCCAATCTGCTGACCTTGAACTATCCCACCGGGATGTTGGCATTCCTGTAGCCTGCTCGGCCTTCGTTGCACCAAAAGCCACGCGGTGGCTTTTGGTGTTTCTCTTTTACGCGGCCTGCCTTTGGGCTCTGCCTTTCTGGCGCCTTTCTGTAGAATGTGGCCAGAACGATAGAGTCAACGAACGCAACGAGAGGGCGTCATGAAGGTAGTCCATGTAAGTGAACGTGCCCAGCGGGATGCGTGTTTGGCCAGATTGTGTGCCGATGTCTATGGCCAGGCGGCAGGGTTGACGCCGCTGGTGGTCTTCACCGGTACTCGGAACGTGCTGTTTGCCCAGGAAGGCGCGCGCTTGCTGGCGGGGGTGGATGGCAACGGCAAGCCGCTGGCCCTGGCGCTGCTGGTGCTGGACGAGAAAGGCCAGGGCATGACCGTCACCCATGCCTGCGAGCTGGTGGAAGGGGCCAAGGCCCGCCTGCTGAGCGAACTGAGCCTGAAGGCGCCGCTACGTGTCGAGGTGAGCAGTGAGCAGGAAGAGGCGTTCTACCAGCAGTGCGGGTTCAAGCGCTGGTGGACCACGGCGCAGGGCCAGCGCGTTGGGCTCGTGGCGCGCCATCCTGCCAGCCATGTGGATGAGCTGGCGCCCACCCTGGAGCTGGACGAGGCGTTGATTCTGCGTCGTTTCAAGCACGACGCGGCCGCTTTCGGGCAGGCCAAGGAAGCCTTCCTGGCGGGCTTGAATCAGTTCCCGGCGTCTTTGTAGCCTTCAGGTGGAACGGCGTGTTCCACGTTTGAGAACCTGTTTGCACGTTGTTGTCACGAAGCGTCGTCAAGTTCAGGGTAAAATGGCTTCCTCAATAGTGATGGTTATGAGGAATTTGCATCATGGCGCTTGCGATCATGGATTCGACGTCTCGTTACGGTCTGGTGAGTCGTGCGTTGCACTGGGGTATGGCACTGCTGTTCGTTTGGCAATTCAGTGGCGCTGGGGCTCGGGTGCTGCTGGAAGATACGGCCATTGAAAGCTTCTTGTGGGGCACTCATCGAGACGTTGGCGTGCTGCTGATGACGCTGGTGGTACTGCGGGCGCTTTGGGCGCTGGCCAATGCCTCGCGCCGCCCGCCTGCCGTGAGCGTCATGGCCAAGCTGGGCCATCTGGCGCTCTATGGCGTGATGATCGCAGTACCCACCATTGCGCTGATTCGTCAGTACGGCTCTGGGCGGCCGCTGGAGGTATTCGGCGTGCCGCTGATGTCGGGAGGCGGTGAGCGCGTGGAGTGGATGATCAACCTGGGCGGCTTGCTGCACGGTGAGCTTGGCTGGGCGCTGCTGGTACTGGTGCTGGGCCATATCGGCATGGCGGTGCTGCACCGCCGCTTGACGGGCCACAGCCTGATGACCCGCATGGCATAGCCTGCGCGCCCGTTCAGCATAGCGTCCATAAAAACGGCGTGCCTCCTGGGCATGCCGTTTTTTGTGCGCTGCAGTTGTGGTGAATAGTTGTGGCGGATAGTTGTGGTGAATGGTTGTGGCGGAGAATTTTGGTGAACAGTCGTGGCGAAGAGACGCCCGCTACTTGGCCAGGTCACGCATGGCGTTTTCCAGCCCCTCCAGGGTCATGGGGTACATGCGGTCGTCGATCAGCTCGCGGATCAGGGTGGTCGAGTAGGTGTACTCCCAGGCGCGGGGTGGCATGGGGTTCAGCCACGCCAACCGGGGGAATTTATCGGCCAGCCGTTTGAGCCACACTCCGCCCGCTTCGTCGTTGAAGTGCTCCACGCTACCGCCACGGTGGGTGACCTCGTAAGGCGACATGGCGGCGTCGCCGACGATGACCACCTGATAGTCTGCGCCGTAGGTGTGCAGTACGTCCATGGTAGGGATACGCTCGTTGCCACGGCGCAGGTTGTTTTTCCAGACGCCTTCGTAGAGGCAGTTATGGAAGTAGTAGTGCTCCAGGTGCTTGAACTCGGAACGTGCCGCAGAAAATAGCTCTTCGCATACCCGGATGTGGTCGTCCATGGAGCCGCCCACGTCCAGAAACAGCAGCACTTTGACCGCATTGTGGCGCTCCGGGCGCATCTGGATATTGAGCAGCCCGGCATCGCGGGCGGTTTCGCGAATGGTGCCGTCCACATCGAACTCGTCCCTGGCGCCCTGGCGGGCGAATTTGCGCAGCCGTCGCAGGGCCATTTTGATGTTGCGGGTGCCCAGCTCCAGAGAGTCGTCGTAATCGCGAAAGCGTCGCTCGTCCCACACTTTGGTGGCGCGGCGGTGGCGGGAGCCATCTTGCCCAATTCGAATGCCTTCCGGGTTGTAGCCGTAGGCCCCAAAGGGGCTGGTGCCGCCGGTGCCAATCCACTTGTTGCCCCCCGCGTGGCGCTCTTTCTGCTCTTCCAGGCGCTTCTTGAAGGTCTCGATGAGCTCTTCCAACCCGCCCAGCGACTCGATCCTGGCTTTCTCTTCATCAGTGAGCTGTTTCTCGAACTCGCGGCGCAGCCACTCGTCGGGAATCAGCGCTTCGATGGCGGCGTCCATGTCCTCGATGCCCTTGAACCAGGCGGCAAAAGCGCGATCGAAGCGGTCGAAGTGGCGCTCATCCTTCACCATGACCGTGCGCGCGACCTGATAGAACGCCTCCATATCGGCAAACACCACGCCGCGCTCCACCACCGCGTGAAGGTCTAAAAGCTCCCGCAGTGAAACGGGTACGCCTGCGCGCTTCAGGGTCTCGAACAAGCCGATGAACATGGCTTAGCGCCCGCTGTTCTTCTGGCGACGCATCATGAACGCCAGGCGTTCCAGCAGGTGGGTATCCTGCTCGTTCTTGACCAGCGCGCCGGCCATGGGCGGTAGCGCCTTGGCGGGGTCGCGATGATACAGCGCTTCCTGAGCCAGCTCGTCGGCCATCAACAGCTTGAGCCAATCGACCAGCTCGGAAGTGGAAGGCTTCTTTTTCAGCCCTGGAGCACTGCGCAGGTCGAAAAAGACCTCCAGCGCCTCGCTGGCGAGCCTGGGAGCAATGTCGGGAAAGTGAACGTCGACGATGGCCTGCATGGTCTCGCGGTCGGGGAACTCGATGTAATGGAAGAAGCAGCGGCGCAGGAAGGCGTCCGGCAGCTCTTTTTCATTGTTGGACGTGATGACGATGATCGGACGCTGCTCGGCACGGATGGTCTCGCCGGTTTCATAAACGTGAAACTCCATGCGATCCAGCTCCTGGAGCAGGTCATTGGGGAATTCGATGTCTGCCTTGTCGATTTCGTCGATCAACAGTACGACACGCTCACCGGCGGTGAAGGCTTCCCAGAGCTTGCCGGGCTTGATGTAGTTGCCGACGTTCTCGACGCCTTCCACGCCGAGCTGCGAATCGCGCAGGCGGCTCACCGCATCGTACTCGTAGAGCCCCTGGGCTGCCTTGGTGCTGGACTTGATATGCCAAGTGATCAGCCGAGTGCCCAGCGAAGCCGCCAGCTCTTCGGCCAGCAGCGTCTTGCCGGTGCCCGGCTCGCCCTTGATGAGCAGCGGGCGCTGGAGTACCACGGCGGCATTCACCGCCTGCTTGAGTGCATCGGTTGCGATATACGAAGAGGTAGAGTCAAACGCCATGCTGGGCCTCGGCTTGTCGAAAGCGTGATCAGATTCAAACAAGTGTACGTGAGGCTGACCCTCCCGGCCAAGCGCCCACGGCTCAGGTCTTGTTGGGCGGTACCAGCCCAAGACGATGCATCTGGCGGTACACGGTAGGGCGTGACACGTCCAGATGGCGAGCCACGGCACTGACATTCCACTGGTGCTGGTGGAGCAGTTCGGCCAGCGGGTGGTGCTGTGGGCTGGCCTGCTGGGTCTGGTCGAGACGACGGCGGGTGATGCGTGCGCCCAGGCACTGCTCCGGCAGGTCATGCACGGTAATCTCGTCGCTTTCGGCAGTGGCCAGGGCAAATGCCAGTGCATTTTTTAGTTGGCGGATATTACCAGGCCAGGTGTAGGCCAGCAGGGCGCTGATGGCATCGGCTCTCAGGCGGGGCGTGTGCGCGCCTTGGCGCTCGTTGACGACCTCATCGAACACCTGACGAATCACGAAGAGCCGGTCGGCTCGCTCACGCAGCGCTGGCAGGCTGAGCTGGGCGCCGTTCAGGCGGTAATACAGGTCTTCGCGGAACTCGCCCTGGGCAATCATGGCGTCGATATGGCGGTGGGTGGCGGAAATGACCCGAATATCGACTTTTTCGGGTTTGTTCGCCCCCAGCGGCATCACTTCGCGCTCGGCCAGTACGCGCAGCAGGCGGGTTTGCAGCGCCAGCGGCATGTCGCCGATCTCATCCAGAAACAGAGTGCCGCCATGGGCCTGGGGGATCAGCCCGCGCATGCCTTTGGCCCGGCCACCGGTAAAGGCGCCGGGTTCGTAGCCAAACAGCTCGCTTTCGATCAGAGCTTCGGGAATGGCCGCACAGTTCACCGCCACGAAGGGGCCGTTGGCCCGGTGGCCGCTGTCGTGCAGGGCTCTCGCCACGACTTCCTTGCCGGTGCCTGTTTCGCCGGTGATCAACACGTTGACGCTGACCTCATTGCGCAACCTATCGGCGAGCTTCTGGACTTTGCGCATGGCGGGGTCGTCGCCACCCAGCCGTGCCAACGGCGCGGCCAAGGGAGTCTGGGAACGCTCTGCTGCCTCTCGGCGGGGCCGTTTTGGCTCCAGCAGGCTGAGAAAATAGATGGTATTGCTGGCACGGGCACGAAACGCTCGCAGTTGGTCGTCGCTGGCGCCATTGATGCTCAGTACGTCGGCCATGTCGCACTCGAACAGCTCACCCAGCATGGGGGCGTGATGGCTTGACCAGGGCGGCCAGCGGCGCTGGTGCGCACTGATCAGCTCGCGGCCCACGGCGTTGGCGGCAATCACTTGCCCGTTCTCTTCCATGGCGATGAGACCGCGCCCGTTGACATGCACGAATTCTCGCGAGGTATCCAGGCGCACCATCAGGCAGTCGCGGTAGCGCTGCAAGAAGTAGGCATCTTCGATCATGCGGGCGTAAAGGGTGACCAGCGAGAGGCTGAAGTTCTGGCTTTCGTGCTGGGCCGGGGAGTGGAGCGCTGAAATGTCCAGCACGGCCATGACGTTGCCCTGCGGGTCGGCGATGGGGGCAGCGGTGCAGGTGAGTGAAATATGCGTGGCGTCGAAGTGCTCCTGGCGGTGGCAAATGATCGCCTGGCGGTCGTGCAGGCAGGTGCCCACCGCACAGGTGCCCGCGAAGCGCTCGTCCCAGTCGGCACCCAAATAGAGGCCCGCCTTGCGTAGCTGCTGGTCTTGGCTTGGGTTGCCGCGAAACTCGACGGTAATGCCCCGGTGGTCGGTGAGCAGCAGCACGTAGCCGAGCTGGGCGATTTGTCCGTAGAGCTGGTCGACCCCGGCTCGGGCAACGTGCAGCAGTTCATCGACGGATTCGCGATGCTCGAGCAGTGTTTGCTGGGGCACCACTCGGGCAGGGCGGGGCTGCGTGGGGTCGAGCCGATACTCGTTCAAGCAGCGCAGCCAGGAGCGGCGGATAGTGGCCTGCGCCGGTAGCTGGGGCACATCCAGCCCTTCGCCGAGCTGAAAGATGTGTTCGATGTGCTGGCGCTGCATCGGGGCCAGGCGAGTCGGTGGCAGTGATGGCGTTGGCATGGCGTATCCACACAAAATTCTTGTTGTGTCTCCAGCCTATGCGCTTTGTGGTGGGTGTCAACGAGGGCGTATTACGCCGTTAGTCGCGCGTTACACCTGTAACGTGGCGCGTACACAAGGCGTGACAGCTGTACGCGGTTGGCACGGTTTGATAGCGCTTCGAACATGCTTGATTGATGATGTTTTTCAGTCATTTATTTCCGGTTTTGAGCGTTTGGCACGGCGGGTGCTTAGGGTTGGGTGTCTTATCGACAGCTCAACAATAACAACGACCCTGGAGTACCCGCGATGACTCACACCGAGGCAAGTACACCCTCTAACGCCACCATTTCCGTGCAGGCATGGTTGCAAGCCCTGGATGACGCGCTGCAGGCGCAGGATATTCAGCGCGTATTAACGCTGTTCAACGACGAGTGCTATTGGCGCGACTTTTTATCCTTTACCTGGAATCTCAAAACCTGCGAAGGCAAACAGGAGATTCAGGCGATGCTCGAGGCCACCCTGGCGAATACCCGGCCTGGCCAGTGGCAGATAGACGGCGACGCCAGTGAGAACGGCGATACCGTGGAGGGGTGGTTCACGTTTAAAACGGCCATTGCCAGCGGCAAAGGCTACCTGCGGTTGAAGAACGGCAAGTGTTGGACGCTGCTCACCACCCTGCAGGCGCTGGATGATTTTCCCGAACCGCGTAACCACCACCGCCCCAAAGGGGCCGAGCATGGCGCCAACAAACAGCGCGAAACCTGGCTGGAAGCCCGCGAGCGTGAAGAGGCTGAGCTGGGTTACACGCGCCAGCCCTACTGCGTGATCATCGGAGGAGGACAAGGCGGCATTGGCCTGGGGGCGCGGCTAAAGCAGATGGGCGTGCCTACCCTCATCATCGAGCGTAACGAACGCGCGGGGGACTCCTGGCGCAAGCGCTATAAATCCCTCTGCCTGCATGACCCGGTGTGGTACGACCACCTGCCCTATATTCCGTTTCCCGACAACTGGCCGGTGTTTGCCCCGAAAGACAAAGTGGGCGACTGGCTGGAAATGTACACAAAAGTGATGGAGCTCAACTATTGGAGTTCCACCACCTGCGATAATGCACGCTTCGATGAAGCTGCAGGCGAGTGGGTGGTGAACGTCAAGCGCAACGGTGAGCAGATCACGCTACGTCCGAAACAGCTGGTGATGGCCACCGGCATGTCGGGCATGCCTAACATCCCCAAATTTCCGGGCGCGGAGTATTTCGAAGGCGAGCAACAGCACTCCAGCCAGCATCCGGGGCCAGACGCCTACGCCGGTAAAAAGTGCGTGATCGTGGGGTCGAACAACTCGGCCCACGACATTGCGGCGGCTCTCTGGGAGCACGATGCCGATGTCACTATGCTTCAGCGCTCTTCGACGCATATCGTCAAGTCGGACTCGTTGATGGAAGAGGTGCTGGGGCCGCTCTATTCGGAAAATGCGGTGGCGGGTGGCCTGACCCATGACAAGGCTGACCTGCTGTTTGCGTCGATTCCCTACAAGGTGCTGCCCGATTTCCAGCGGCCAGCCTTCGCCGCCATCAAGCAGCGTGATGCGGCGTTTTATCAGAAGCTGGAAGACGCAGGCTTTCTGCTCGATTTCGGTGACGACGACTCAGGCCTGTTCCTGAAGTACCTGCGTCGTGGCTCGGGCTACTACATCGATGTGGGGGCCTGTGATCTGGTTGCCAATGGCGATATCAAACTACGCAGCGGCGTCGGCATCGAGCGCATCAATCCTCGCTCCATTACCTTGACCGATGGCAGCGAACTGCCGGCGGACCTCATCGTATACGCCACGGGCTATGGCTCGATGAATGGCTGGGCTGCACGGCTCATCTCCCAGGAGGTGGCAGACAAGGTGGGCAAGTGCTGGGGGCTGGGCTCCGACACCACCAAGGACCCCGGGCCCTGGGAAGGCGAGCTGCGCAACATGTGGAAGCCCACTCAGCAAGAGGCGTTGTGGTTCCACGGTGGCAACCTGCATCAGTCCCGGCACTACTCGCACTACCTGGCGCTGCAGTTGAAAGCGCGTATGGAAGGCCTGGAAACCCCCGTGTACGGGCTTCAGCCGGTACATCATGTGTCTTGATAGGAAGGGCTAGTCATGAGTCAAACCAATATGCAAGCAGCGGTGTGGTATGCGGCCAGGGATCTTCGCGTGGAGCAGGTGCCTGTGCCAGCCATTAACGACCCTCACTCGGTGAAGGTGAAAGTAGCCGCCTGTGGGATCTGCGGCAGCGATTTGCATGAGTACGCCGCCGGGCCGATTTTCATCCCGGTGGGCAAGCCGCACCCCATCAGCGGCGAACAGGCGCCGATCATCATGGGCCATGAGTTTGCGGGGGAAGTGGTGGAGGTCGGTGAAAAAGTCACCCGCGTGAAGGTGGGGGATCGCGTCGCCATCGAGCCGATCCTATCGCCCAACAAGGATGGCGCTTACCAGATGGAGCGCTACAACCTGACGCCGCTGCTCGGCTTCCACGGCCTTTCCGGTGGCGGTGGTGGCTTTTCCGAGTTCACCGTCATGGGCGAGCACATGGTGCACAAACTGCCGGATGACCTGAGCTTCGAGCAGGGGGCCCTGGTAGAACCCGCCGCCGTGGCGCTGCATGCGGTGCGCCAGAGCTGCCTGAAGGCCGGGGATAGTGCTGCGGTGTTCGGTGCAGGGCCGATTGGCTTGATGACCATCGAGGCCCTCAAGGCCGCCGGGGCTGCGCAGATCTACGCAATAGAAGTCGCGCCATCCCGCAAAGCCAAAGCCGAAGCGTTGGGAGCCATTGTGGTCGACCCACAGCAAGAAGACGCCGTGGAGAAGCTGCACGCATTGAGCGAGGGTGGGGTCGATGTGGCGTTCGAAGTCACCGGCATTCCCGCCGTGCTCAACCAGGCGCTGCACAGTACCCACGAAGGCGGCGAAGTAGTGGTGGTGAGCATATGGGAGGGTGACGCCAGCTTCCAGCCCAATGACCTGGTCATCAAGGAGCGCACCATGAAAGGCATCATTGCCTATCGGCATGTCTATCCGGCGGTGATGGCGTTGATGCAGCGGGGCTATTTCCGGGCCGAAGACATGGTCACCCAGCGTATTCCTCTGGCCAACATCGTCGAAGAGGGCTTCGAGGCGCTGTTGAGCGACAAGGCGCAGGTGAAAATCATCGTCACGCCCTAGGGACGCCTTTCGTCAACCGCAAAGGCCATCGTCGGATGGCCTTTTTTGGCATGAGCGGGTCGCTACTCGGCGTAGATCATTTTGCGGGTCATGCCGCCGTCGGCCACGATGTTCTGACCGGTGATGAACCCGGCCTCGTCGGACAGCAGAAAGCGCGTCAGGGCAGCGATGTCTTGGGGCGTGCCCACGCGCCCAGCCGGGTGCTGGTCACGATCGATGGCGCGGTGCTCCACCGGCTGCTGGCGGCTGGGCTTTTGCCAGTCGCCCACTTCGATCCAGCCTGGGCTGATGGCGTTGACGCGAATGTCCGGGCCAAGGCTCACGGCAAGCGCATGGGTGAGGGCCACGATGCCACCTTTGCTGGCCGCATACGCTTCGGTGTCGGGCTCGGATTGCAGGGCCCGGGACGAGGCCATCAGCACGATACTGCCTCCATGGGGCCGCAAATGCGCCGCCCCATGCTTGGCGCAGAAGAACGCGCCGGTGAGGTTGGTATTCAAATAGGCTTGCCAGGTTTCCAGTGTCAGCTGTTCGATCGTGCCATGAAACGGATCGGCGATGCCCGCGTTATGGACGATACCATCCAGCCTGCCAAAGTGTTGCACGGTACGTTCAAGCGTGCGGGCAATGTGTTCCTCTTGGCTGACGTCAGCTTCCAGAACCAGTAGCTGGTCGTACTGTTTCAACCGCTGCGCCGCAGCGCGCAGCGCCTCTGCATCGATATCGACGATGGCCACCTGGTGGCCGTTGGAGAGGAGTTCATTCGCAATGCCCAGACCAATCCCCTGGGCACCGCCCGTCACATACACTGCTTTACGCTGCACCATGACAATTTTACCGCCTGAAGGCCAAGTGAATAGGGGAAACGTGCGTTCGCGGAGCCAAATGTAAAATATCTACACAGCTAAAGACAGCACCTACTTTAATGCATAGAGTTAAACATGTTGAAGGATATCAAACGCTCCGTAAGCGTCGGGTCAAGGGTGTGTGAAAGCCAATTGAGAGGTTGACCATGGTGGAGAGTGAACAGG
This sequence comes from Vreelandella hamiltonii, assembly GCF_014651795.1. NCBI lineage: Bacteria > Pseudomonadati > Pseudomonadota > Gammaproteobacteria > Oceanospirillales > Halomonadaceae > Vreelandella > Vreelandella hamiltonii. Next base: position 61,704 of record NZ_BMXO01000013.1, read on the forward strand.
CGCGGCTTCAGGCACTGCATGATCTGGCGCTATTGGATACGCCACCCGAAGAGCGCTTCGATCGCTTTACACGGCTCGCCGTTCAGCTATTTGGGGTCGATATCGCGCTGGTTTCTCTGGTGGATGAGGAGCGGCAGTGGTTCAAGTCCCGTCAGGGGTTCGTTTTGACGCAGACTTGTCGAGAAGAGTCTTTCTGCGCTCATGCCATTCAAACCGATGGCATCTTCGAAGTCGAAGACGCCAGCCTGGATCCACGTTTTCGCCAGAACGTGCTGGTGACCACGCGAGGTGGAATACGTTTCTATGCTGGTATGCCACTGACGACGTCAGACGGCTTTCGCGTGGGTACGTTGTGCATCATTCACCCTGAACCTCGCCATTTGTCCCTCTCCGAACGTCAGGCACTGCTCGATTTGGCGGCGTGTGTCGAAGAAGAAATCAATCGCACTGCCTTGGAGCAGGAACTGGCCGCCATTCGGCGCGCCCGTGAGCGGCTTCAACAGGCCGAACAGCAGCAGCGCCGCTTGGTCAGCGCCCTGACCGCCTTGAACGAAATCAGCACATCGTCTGCCCTGAGCATTTCAGAACAGCTCAATGCCAGCCTAACGTTGGGGTGCGATTATCTGGGGATGCAGATCGGTATCGTCAGCCGCGTCGAGCAGGGCGTGTTCGAGGTCGTGGCGGTGCAGGCGCCTCTTGACGTACCGCTGAACGCTGGCCAATGCCTGCCGCTGGCCAATACCTACTGTGACATGACGCTACAGCAGCCGGGCGTGCTGGCCTTCGAACACGCCAGTGAAGGTAACGCTCGGCACCACCCTTGTTACAGCGCGTTTGGCTTGGAAGCCTACATTGGTAGTGCCATTCGCCTGGGGGATCAGCCTTTCGGCACCATCAGTTTTTCATCGGCAGCGCCGCGGGCACAGGCATTTGCCAAGAGTGACGAGCTGTTCCTGAAATTGCTCAGCCGCTGGGTCGGGGCCGCCCTAGACCGCCAGCGTGTCGATGCCATGAAAAGCGAATTCGTCTCTACCGTGAGCCATGAGCTGCGTACGCCGCTGACGGCCATGACTGGCAGCATCAAGCTGGTCATGGCGGGTGCCACGGGTGCGGTGCCCCAGCACACACAGCAGATGCTGACCTTGGCGTTGAAAAACGGCGAGCGCCTGGCACGTTTGGTCAATGATCTGCTGGATATCGAGAAACTGCTGGCAGGTAAACTGCACTTCGTTTGTCACCCGCAACCCTTGGGGGCACTGCTGAACGCGGCCGTTCAGGAGAACCAGCCCTATGCCACCGAACATGATGTGACCTTTGTATTGAAGCCCCTGGAGCAGGAGCGCTGGATCCATGTGGACACTCTACGGTTTCAGCAGGTCATGGCGAATTTACTCTCCAATGCTGCTAAATTTTCTTTATCTGGGGGGCGCGTCACTATATTTTGTAAGGAGCATGATAAAAACGTGCGAATCAATGTCCGGGATACAGGATGTGGCATTCCGGACGAGTTCAAGCCTCGGGTATTTCAAAAATTCTCCCAGGCAGATTCTAGTGACCGACGCGTGAAGGGAGGAACGGGATTGGGACTTTCAATTTGCAAGGCGATCACCGAGCACATGGGAGGCAGTATTGGCTTCACCTCTCAACAGGGGCAGGGCAGTACGTTTCATGTCACGTTTCCTTGGGTAGAGGAACAAGATCGTGCACTTCACTAATCAGTTAAGCTGGTCGAGCGGTGTTTCTCGTAATGCAGGTTTGGGACTGTTAGCGGCACTTCTGATGGCGGGCATCATTGGCAACATGCTGCAACTGTCGGTGCTGTTCAACGTATATTTCGTGTTCGGGTCGGTGGCCGTGATGCTGGCCATTGCCTGGCTAGGCACTTGGCCCGCTATTCTGATTGGCACGCTGGCTGGGGCTTATACCTATGTGTTCTGGGAAAACCCGGTCACCGTGGCGATTTTCATTCTCGAAGCCGTCGTGGTGTCACTGCTTTATCGTTACGTCGTCAAAAACCTGATCATTGCGAGTCTGATTTTCTGGACCGTGGTGGCGGCGCCTATCGGTTTCATCTTTTTCCCCTACCTGTTGGGCTGGTCCGAAGAGCTAACGCAGCTGGTCTATTTGAAGCAAGCCGTCAATGGTGTTCTGAACACGGTCATCGCCAGCGTGATTCTGGTCCTGAGTGGCTTGTCCAAACGGCCTTGGCTGCCTACGGCCGCGCCACTGCTGGCGCTGCGCCACCTACTGTTCTGCGCCTTGCTATCGGTCACCCTGTTGACGGGAATTCCACTGGTGCTGTATGAAGGGTACTCGATGCGCCAGGCCCAGGAGGGGTTCGTCGAGCAGACGCTGACTTCCCATGCCAATGAGCTTCAGGAGAGGTTGGCAGAGCCTGAGGCCGAGCAACGCATCGCCTACCATCTCAATCGGGTGCGAGGCTCCAGTGGTGTCGACATCGGCGTGCTGGATGCCAGTGGGCGTTTGCTTGGCCAAGTGGGTATCTTGAGGTCACTCGACCTGCAGCTCGGTGATGAGCTAAGGCCGATCAATGAGCGTATCTCCATGTGGTTGCCGGGGCGGTTGGAAACGCCGGCGTGGCGGTTTTCGCAAGGCCACTATGTGCTGGACGTGCCACTCCAGGGAGATACAGAGGCCGATCGCGTCGTGCTCGAAACCGCCGCACTGCCCACGGTACGTGTCATGGAGGCCTACCGTATCGTGCTGTTCATGATGCTGGGAGCGGTCATCGTCGTGGGGGTTGTGTTGGCCGAATTGCTCAGCCGTTTGATCAGTCAGCCACTGCTGCAACTGGCCAGGGCGGGCAAGACCCTTAGTTCCTCTATTGCCAGCGGCAACGTACCGACGCTGCCACGCAGTCGTATCGATGAGTTTCACACCCTTTCGAGACTGCTGGGAGAGATGAGCCAAGAGCTGAGCGGTGCCTTCAAGCAGTTGCGAGATTCGCAAAGCAACCTGGAAGCCGAAGTAGAGCAGCGAACGAAGGCGCTGGCGAGCAGCAACGACATGCTGAGTTCGGTGCTGGATGCCGCGGAAGATTTCGCTGTCATTGCCACGGACCCCCAGGGCAAGATCACGCTGTTCAACCGTGGTGCTGAAAACATGCTGGGCTACGTAGCCAGTGAGGTAGTGGGGCTGAACACGCCGCTGCTGTTTCATGACGCCGACGAGGTAGAACAGCGCTTGCAGGAGCTCAGCCATAGCCTGGGTATTTCACTGGCACCTTTTGACGTATTTACGCACCGCGCTGCCATGGACAAGCGCGACGGTAAGGAGTGGCTATATATCACCCGCTCGGGAGACCGCCTGCCGGTGAAGCTGGTGGTGACCGCCATACGTGACCAGCAGGGCGGTATTACCGGGTTCCTCGGCATTGCCGAAGACATTTCCGAATCCAAGCGCATCGAACAGATGAAGAACGAGTTCATCTCCACGGTGAGCCATGAACTGCGTACACCGCTGACCTCGATTTCAGGCGCCTTGGGCATGGTGACGGCCGGGGCTCTGGGTAGCGTGCCGGAAACGGTCATGAAAATGGTCACCATTGCCCACAAGAACAGCCAGCGTCTGACCCACCTGATCAATGACCTGCTGGACATCGAAAAAATTGCCGCAGGCAAGCTGGCCTTCGATATGCAATGGCAGCCGCTGCACCGGCTGCTGGAAAGCGCCATCGAAGAGAATCGTCATTATCGCCACGAGCGCCATGTCTCGCTGACGCTGGATAACCCGTACCCTGACAGTCAGGTGCGCGTGGATGGCCAGCGTTTGCAGCAGGTGCTGGCCAACCTGCTGTCGAACGCCGTCAAGTTTTCCCCCGAGGGCGGAGAAGTTCGTATCGTGGTGGAAAAGCAGTCGGACAAGGTCCGGGTGAGCGTGACCGACCAGGGGCCAGGGATACCCGATAATTTCAAGTCCAGGATCTTCACTAAATTTGCCCAGGTAGACGCCTCCGACTCCCGTGCCAAGGGGGGAACGGGCCTTGGGCTCGCCATTACCCGCGAGCTGGTCGAGCATATGGAGGGCGAGATTGGCTTTGTGTCGCAGGAGGGGCAGGGCAGCTGCTTCTGGTTCACACTGCCGCTGCATCCCTCTGAAGGGGTGGGGCGGGAAAGTGAGCCCGATACCACGGCCAATCTGCTGGTGATCGAAGACGATCCTTCCGTGGCTCGGGTGCTCAAGGACACCCTCACCGAGGCCGGATACCGGGTGGATCTAGCTTATGACGGCGCTTCTGCGCTGGCAAAGCTGGCGCGGCATCGCTACGGTGCGGTGACTGTCGATCTAGGGCTGCCTGACATGAGTGGCTTTGAGGTCATCCACGCGCTACGTGAACAGCACGCCACCCAGCACACGCCGGTATTGGTCGTGACCGGCACGGTAGAGCGGGGGCAGGTGGCGTTGGAGGGCTATCTGGAAGATATTGCCTGGCTGGCCAAGCCTATCCAGGTTCACCACCTGCTGGCGTTGCTGAGTGAAAAGCTGCATGCCCAGCCGACGCGACTCTCTCTGTTGCATATCGAAGACGACTCGGACCTCCATGCGGTTATCAATACGATGTTGAGCCCTCACGCGGATTGCGAGCACGCGATCAACGTGGCCATGGCCCGTCGGGCGCTGGGGCAGCGGCGTTATGATGCCGTGATTCTGGATATCGGGTTGCCCGATGGGGATGGCTGGGAACTGCTGGAGCAGATCCGTCAGCAGCAACCGGAGGCGAGCATCATCATTTTGTCCGGACAGTCGATCAGTGAGGCAGATCAACACCGGGTCGAGGCGGTATTTCTAAAATCGCGTATCACCTCTGAGCAATTGCTCGAGGCGGTTCAACAACGTACGCAGCTGGCTCTGATGGAAGGTAAGGAATGAATGTTCTAGAACGGGTTTTATATGTCGAGGATGACCCCGATATCCAAACAGTGGCCAAGCTGGCGCTGGAGGTCGTGGGAGGGCTGACGGTAAAGGTGTGCTCGTCGGGAGAGCAGGCGCTGGCTGAGGCCGAGGCCTTTGCCCCCGACATGATCCTGCTGGATGTGATGATGCCGGGCATGGATGGGCCATCCACCCTGGCCGCGCTGCGGCAACGTCCGGCGTTGGCGAACGTGCCGGTCGCTTTCATGACCGCCAAAGTGCAACCGCATGAAGTCGAGCAGCTCATTGCCCTGGGGGCAGAAAGCGTGATCGCCAAGCCCTTCGACCCGATGACCCTGGCACCCCAGGTGCGTTCTCTCTGGGAGCAAGCGTGTGGTGAAAAGTGATTCCGAGACGCTGGAACAGAAGCTGACACTATTACGGCAAAATTATCAGCACAGCTTGAAAAACGAACTGACCTCGTTGTGTGACGCCATGAGCGCGCTGCATCAGGAGGTTCGTCAGCAGCTGCTCACCCCTGGCATGGTGACCAACGACGCTGACCTGCGGGCGGTGCACGAAGAGGTGCTGGAAAACGTCTATCGCCGTTTGCACAAGCTGGCAGGCTCGGCGGGTACCTTTGGGTTTGACGGTATCGGCCAGCAGGCGCGCACCCTGGAAGCCGGCCTCAAACGCTGGCTGGAAGAGAATGACCAGCCGCTGGATTTGCCGCTGATCGATGCGGTCAATAATCAGCTCCACGCCATGAAAATGGAGCTGATGCCTAACAAGCAGCCAGGCATGTCGGTCGATGTCAGCGCTGAAAAAGTCAGTGCCACGGCCACCATCTGGCTGATCGAAGAGGATCGCGAGCTGGGGCGGCGGATTCAGGAGCAGTTGATCAACTTCAGCTATTCGGTGCGGTTGTTCACCGATGTCATGGATGCCTGCAAGGAGATGGCGACGGGCACTCCGGATATGGTGATCGCAGATGCCATGACCAACGACGGACAATTGGCACCCTTGCAGGCGTTATCATGTCCCGTTCTGTTCATCAGCGACAGTGATACCTTCGATGCGCGCATGCGCGCTGCCCAGCTCAATGCCCGTGGCTACTTCCTGAAGCCGGTCAACATTCCTCAATTGGTGAATCGGCTGGAGCAACTGCTGCAAGAACGCCAGGCGCCACCTGCCCGCATTCTGGTGGTGGATGATGACCAGCAGCTGGCGGCGTACTACCAGCTGGTGCTGGAAGCTGCGGGCATGGAGGTGCGAATTCTCGACAACCCTCGCCATATCCTCGACCAACTGCATTCATTCCGTCCCGAACTGCTGCTGATGGACGTGCACATGCCCGACTACGATGGCCCGGACCTGGCATCGGTGGTACGACAGTACGATGAGTGGAGCAGCCTGCCCATCGTTTTCCTGTCGGCGGAAACCGACCTGGGCAAGCAGGTGGATGCCCTGAGCCATGGCGCTGACGACTTCCTGACCAAGCCCATCCAGGCCGCGCAGCTGGTGGCCTCGATTCGGGTACGCGTGGCGCGTTCGCGTACGCTATCGGCTTTGCTGAACAAGGACAGCCTGACGGGGCTGCTGAAGCACGCCAGCATCAAGAGTGCCGCAATCAATGAGGTCTCGCGAAGTTATCGCCAGGCCTACTCTGTGGTGGTGGCCATGGTCGATATTGATCACTTCAAATCGGTCAATGACACTCATGGGCATGCCATTGGCGATGTGGTGATTGCCTCGGTAGCCACTCTACTGCGTCAGCGTCTGCGACAAACCGACATGATTGGTCGCTATGGGGGGGAGGAGTTCCTGCTGGTGCTGCCCCATTGCAGTGCCGAAGATGGTCGAAAACGTCTGGAGGATGTCCGCGAATACTTTTCGCGCTTGCGTTTTAGCCAAGGTGGGCAGGAGTTTGCGTGTACGCTTTCGGCGGGCATGGTATGCAGTCTGGACGTGGCAGAGAGTGACAGGGAGCGGTTACTGGTGCTGGCCGACGAAGCGCTCTATCGCGCCAAACGCGGTGGGCGCAATCAGGTGTGCAGCTGATACCGTGGGGGGCAAGCGTCGTTATGAAGCATAAACCTGAGTTCCTGCGCACCATTGGTGCGAACCATGCTTCCTGGCGCTGAGGATCCTACGAGAAACAGGTGTAAATTTTTATAAGATGTTGTTTTTAATTTATTTATATAATATTGGCACGTTGCTCGCTATATATTAGGCAAGCGGCAAATGAATAGAGTCTTCACCGTTAGCCTGACCAGCGGATTATTGAAGCTCTCCCTTCTTTGCCATGCCGATGCGATCTGTCGCACGGTACAACGAGTGAGCTGGCGTGCTCCACCTGGGTCCCCTTCGGGGGACTTTTTTTATGCCTGTCGTTTGTCATCCTGTCGTTTGGCTACGATGGGTATCGGGGCAACTTGCCCAGATACCCACCGTGAGGGCACCTGCGTGCCTGATGGTATGCCTCTTTAAAAAAAGCTATCAGAGACCAAAAACCTATAATAAAATTTCACAGGAAATTTGGAAACAGTGTTCGTATGGTATATGTTGTATAGGATAGCTGGTGTGATCCGGCACTTACCCCCCAAGGAAGACGCAAGAGGATACCCTGATGAGCAAATTGAAACTGATGACTGCCGCCGTTGTTTCTGCCAGCGCTGTCATGGCAAGCCAAGCCGTCATGGCCTACGAAGCGGGTGATGTGTTCGTGCGTGGCGGTGTTGCCCAAACAGATACCGGCTCTGGTAACGGCAACGTGGGCGATGCGGACCTGAACGTGCAAAGCGCCCGTGGCTTTACCTTTGGTGCGGGTTACCTGTTCACCGACAAGATCGGCATGGAGCTGAACAGCTCCGAGAAATTCGAGCATGACCTGAATACGCGCCCGGGTGGCGACGTAGGCAGCGTTGATCGCCTGCCGGTGAATCTGTTGGTCAATTACTACCCGATGGGTGGCCTGGATTCTCGCGTCCAGCCCTATGTGGGCGTGGGCCTGAACTACACTCGCTTCTCGGGTGAGCCGGAAGGCCTGAGCGTGGACAGCAGCTATGGCGTCATCGGTCAGGCAGGCCTTGATCTGGCTGTCACCGAAAACATCATGCTGAACGGCTATGTGAGCTACGCCGACGTCAATTCCGACATCAACCTGGAGGGCGTAGGCCGTGTCGGTGAAGTGGATATCGAGCCCGTCACCGTCGGCGGTGGTATTACCTACCGTTTCTAAGCCTAACGTTTCCAAGTCTGGCGGTTAATCGCCAAGGTACGCCCGGTTCCTTCATTGGAACCGGGCGTTTTCTTACCTGGCACTAATGTAGTTGTGTCAGGTTGTCGCAACCGCTTTCCGTGATCACGATGTTGTCTTCGATGCGGATACCACCGCAGGCGGCCAAAGCGTCCACCGTGGCCCAGTTGACGGCAATTCCCTGCTGGCGCAGCGGTGCCAGCAGCATGGGAATGAAGTAGAGCCCGGGTTCGATGGTGACCACCATGCCGGGGCGCAGCGTGCGCGTCAGGCGTAGCGCCGGATGTTGCGGTGGCGGCGGCGCTGGCGTGCCATCGGAGTGCATCAGCCCCGCCACGTCATGCACCTGGATGCCCAGCGAGTGGCCCAAGCCATGGGGGCAGAACGCTCGGGTCACGCCCAGCTCGATAGCGCTCTCCGCGCTGCCTTCGTACAGCCCGTGCTGCACCAGAATTTCGGCCAGATAGCGATGCATCTGCTCGTGGAGCGACACAAACTCCACGCCGGGCGCGGCGTGCTGGATCAATTGATCTTTCAGGTGGTGCAGGGCAGTGACCAGCTCGCCAAAGGCGGCCGGGGCATCGGGGCCTGCGTGGGTGCGGGTGATGTCCGCCGCGTAGCCGCGAAAGCGCCGCCCGGCATCCACCAACAAGCTGTGGCGCTGGCTGGGGGCGCTCAGGTCATAATGCTGATAATGCAGTACGCCAGCGTGCTGATTGAGCCCGATGATGTTCTGGTAGGGCACGTCCGACTCGAGCTGTCGGCTGGCTTGCAGGTAGGCCAACTGAATGTCCAGCTCGCTGGCGGCGCCCACAAACGCCGCCTTGGCGGCCTGATGCCCGGCAACGGCCAGACGATTGGCTTCCCTCAGGCAGGCAATCTCATAGGCGGTCTTGTACATGCGCAGCTCATCCAACGCACGGACGAGGGCGGCGGGGTGCAGCTGTGCGGAGTTGGCGAGCACAGAAACGCTCTCCAGGGTCTCGATATCACCAATCACGGCTGCGTTGCCCGCTAGCGGCGGGGTGATCTTGTCGCTGCACAAATGCACGTCGAATTCGGCTACCCACGGCTCTTCCGGCAGTTGGGTGGGCAAGTGCCAGAAATCGGCTGGCGCGTAGATATAGAGCTGAGGCCGCTGACCGGGCTGCACCACGATCCAGCTGTGCTGAACATCGGCCAACCCTACCCAGTGGGTGAAATGCCCGTAGGCCTGAAAGGTGGTAGTGTGATCATCGGCAAAATGGTAGCGGGCGTGGCCGCTGTAAATGGCCAGACAATCCAGCTGATGGTGCTCAAGCAACTGGCTATAAGCCTGGCGAAGATGCGCGATATGCTCACGCTGTCGTGCGTTCAGTGATGCAGACATGGGGTTTCCTTTAGGGTCGTAGGGGAGGGAGCTCGCTCCATAAGCTGTCCAGCTCTGCGTGGTGGTGTTGGTGGTGACGGTACAGCCTCAACTCCATGGGCACGTCCCAGCGGCTGTCGCCTGCGCGCACCAGTTGGCCGCTAGCCAGTTCGCTGGCCACGTTGCGTTCGGGTAGCCAGCTCATGCCGTAGCCCAACAGTACCAGTTCCTTGATGCCTGCGGCGTAGAGGTTCTCGCTCTGCGCGGTCAGGTAGGTCGGATGGGGAAGGCGGGCAAGGTGTGCCTTGACCGCCGAACCCAACAGCCCGCGTTTGGGGTAGGCAAGCCAGGGCACCGGCTGCTGGCGCGTGCCAGGTAGCTGCGTGCAGGGCGACCCATCGCTGGTCAGGCCCGTCACGGGTATCAGCCGCTCCTGGCCAATGACGCGATAGGTACTGCTGCTGGTGTCGATGTCCAGATCGCAGCGGCCCACGGGCCAGTAGCAGATGGCCAGATCACATTCGGCCCTGGCCAGTGCCTGAAAATAGTCGCTGGCCACCCAGCCCGTGGCGCGCAAGTAGGGCTGCACACGCTCTTGCCAACCCTGTTGGGCCAGCCATTCGGGCAAAAAGTGGGCCAGCAGACTTTGTGGGGCAGCCACCATGATGCGGCGCTGTTGGCCAGCGCTGATCGCCCGAACGCGCTCTCTGGTGAGGCGCACGCGCTCGGTGACCTGTTCGCAGAGCGTCAGGAACTCTTCTCCCGCTGGGGTCAACGACAGTGGCAGGGTCTGTCGGTTGATCAACGTCACGCCCATTTCCTCTTCCAGCAGCTTGATGCGCCGTGAAAAAGTAGGCTGTGTCACGTGCTGCTCGTCGGCAGCGCGGGAGAAGTGTCGCGTTCTGGCCAAGGCAATGAAGTCTTCTAGCCAGCGAATTTCCATGCCTTACCTCGCAAGACGGCCTCGCGTGAGGCCTGAATGAAGCGGGCCATTACAAGCGCCCCTCCTCGACAGCGTGGCACGCCACGCGAGTGCCGTCATCCTGTGTTTGCAATGCCGGAATCTCCTGCTTGCAGCGGGCGTTGGCATGGGGGCAGCGGCCATGAAAGACACAGCCGCTAGGCAGATTGACCGGCGTCGGCACTTCACCGGAGAGGCGAATGTGTTGGGGGCGGTCATCTTCCAGCCGAGGAATGGCCGACAGCAGCGCCTGCGTATAGGGATGGCGCGGCTTGGCAAACAGCGTGGCCGTGGTGGCGACTTCACACACCGTGCCCAGGTACATCACCGCCACGCGGGTGCCGAAGTGCTCGACCACCGCCAAGTCGTGGGTGATGAACAGGTAGGTGAGGTGGCGGTCACGCTGGGCGTCCATCAGTAGGTTCAGCACCTGGGCCTGGATCGATACGTCCAGAGCCGAGATGGGCTCATCGGCCACGATGAATTCCGGGTCCACGGCCAGCGCCCTGGCGATGGCGATGCGTTGGCGCTGCCCACCGGAAAACTCATGGCCAAAGCGCTTGCCCCAGTCCGGGTCGATGCCCACCGAGCGCATCACTTCTTCCACCTTGTCGAGAATCTGCTGACGGTTCCAGTCTGGGTGGTGCAGGCGCAGCGGCTCTTCCAGCGTCTGCTGGATCGTCATGCGCGGGTTCAGCGACGCGTAGGGGTTCTGGAAAATCATCTGCATGCGCTTGCGATAAGGCAGCAGTTGACGGGTGGAGAGATGGTCGATGCGCTCGCCGCCGTAACGAATTTCGCCTTCGGAGGGGGTAATCAGCCCCATCACCGTGCGTGCTACGGTGGATTTACCGCAGCCGGATTCGCCGACTACGCAGAGCGCTTCGCCACGCTTGATCTCCAGGTTGACCCCGTTGATGGCGTGCACGTACTCCTGATGACGAACCAGCTTGCCGCCCTTGAAGCGCAGCTGCTCGAGAAAGTCGCCCGATAGCGAAAAGCGCTTTTTCAGATCGCGTATTTCCAGCAGCGTATCGCTGGCCGTAGCGGGAGCGGTCGTTGGGCGTGTGTCGGCCTGGGCATTCATAGGCTCTCCTCCTTCAGGCGGCGATCTTCGAGCATTTCAGCCACCATATGGCAGGCAACGCGGCAGTTGCCTGACTCCACGAACGTGGGCACCTGCTGAGTACACGCCGGGCGCGGCTGACCGTCGCTGCGCAGGATAAAGTCGCAGCGGGGATGAAACGCGCAGCCGGTGGGCAAGTTGGAAAGCGACGGCATGCTGCCCCGAATCTGATTCAGTTTTTCGCCGGGGGTGGCCATCTGGGGCAGGGCGTTGATCAGCCCCTGGGTGTAGGGGTGCTGGGGGTCATTGATGATTTCACGGGTCGGCCCCTGCTCGATCACGCGGCCTGCGTACATGACCAGCATGCGCTGGGTGACCTGGCTGACGACGCCCAAGTCGTGGGTGATCAGGATCAGGCCCACGTTGTGCTGCTCGCAAAGCTCCAGCAGCAGCGCCATGATTTCCGCCTGGATGGTGACATCCAGCGCGGTGGTCGGCTCATCGGCAATGATGATGTCGGGGTCCAACAGGAGCGCAATGGCGATGATGATACGCTGGCGCATGCCGCCGGAAAGCTCGTGGGGGTATTGGTCCAGGCGCTTTTCCGGCGACGGGATCTGCACCTGTTTGAGCTTGTCCAGAGCAATGGCCCGGGCCTCGCGGGTGGAGATGCGGCGGTGCGCTTTCAGGCACTCGACCATCTGCTCACCGATCGAGAGCACCGGGTTGAGGGTCATCATCGGGTCCTGGAAGATCATCGAGATACGATTGCCGCGCACCTTGCGCAGGCCCCGCTCGGACATGGTGTTGAGGGTTTTACCCTCGAAGGTGATGCTGCCACCGGCAATGAATCCGGGCCGTGCGATCAGGTTGAGCAGTGAAAAGGCTGCCACCGATTTGCCCGCGCCGGATTCACCGACGATGCCTAGCCGTTCGCCTCGCTCCAGGGTGAAGTTGACATCCCGTAAGGCGCGGACTTCACCCTGACGCAGGGCAAAGCGAACATCCAGTTGTGAGACTTCAAGAAGTGCCATGGTGTCTTCAGCCTTTATACAGTCGTGGGTTCATGACATCGCGCAGCCAGTCGCCCAGCAGATTGATCGACAGCACCAGCACCACCAATACCGCGCCGGGCATCATGGTGATCCACCAGGAGCCGGATTGAATGTAGTCGAAGCCCGCCTTGATCAACGAACCCAGCGACGGGTGGGTTTCCGGCATGCCCAGCCCCAGAAACGACAGCGCCGCTTCGGAGATGATCGCGTTGGCGATCTGAACGGTGGAGATGACGAAGATCGGCGACAGCGTATTGGGAAGCACATGACGGAACATGATGCGTCGGCTGCGCAGCCCCATGACGCGGGCGGCGTCCACGTACTCCTTGTTCTTCTCTGCCAGTACCGATGCGCGCACGGTACGCGCATACTGCGGCCATTCGGCGAGTCCGATGATCAGAATCAGCATGAGCACGGCGTACTGGCTGTAGAAGGCGCTGCCCATGGTGGCTTTCACCACGGCACCGACCACGATGGCCACCATCAGCGTCGAGAACGACAGCTGAATGTCTGCCAGGCGCATCAGGAAGGCATCGACTCGCCCGCCCAGATAACCGGCCATCAGGCCAAAGGTCACGCCCAGCAGGGCTTGCAGTGCCACCGCGCCAAAGCCGATCAGCAGCGATACCCGCGTGCCGTACAGAATGATCGACCACAGGTCGCGCCCCTGGGCATCGGTGCCCAGGGTGTAGCGCTCGTCGGCTCCGTCGATCCAGAACGGCGGCAGTTCCGACGAGATGATGTCGATCTGGCGCAGGTCGTAGGGGTCGGTAGGGGCCAGCAGTGGCGCCGCGAAGGCCGCCACCACCAGGCAGATGAACACGGCCAGGCAGAGCTGAGCGGTACGGTCGCGCTTGAAGCTGTACCACAGGAAAGAGTCGCGCAAGCGCTCCCAGCGGCTGGGGGCTGAGGGAGGAGTGGACGTTGTCATGCGGGCTTACCAGTCAGTTTAACGGTGGGATTCACGAAGCCGTAGATCAAATCCACGATGGTGTTGGTCACCACGAAAATGACCCCGACGATCATCAGATAAGTGACGATCAGCGGAATGTCGGCGTGGTTGATGGCATCCAGGAACATCAGTCCCATGCCCGGCCACTGGAACACGGTTTCGGTCAGAATGGTATAAGCCACCATGGTACCGATCTGAACGCCCCCCACGGTAATCACCGGGAGCATGGTGTTTTTCAGCGCATGCACGAAGTAGACCCGGCGCATGGAAATACCCTTGGCGCGGGCATACTTCACGTACTCCGATTGCAGTACTTCCATCATTTCGGCGCGAATCAGGCGGATGAACAGCGGCAGCATGATGGAGGCCAGCGAGACTGCAGGCAGCACCAGATGCTTGATGCCGTCCCAGGTGACCAGGTTGGTATCCCAGTGGCCGACCACGTGGACCAAATCATAGCCACGGCCAAAGGAGGGCATGTTGCCCTGGGTAGAGAGCGCGCTGTTCAGCCAGGCGCCCCAGGCGGTGCCCTCCGGGAACAGCGAAACGGTCATGCCAATGGAGAAAATCTGGATCAGTACGATGGCGGTCAGGAACACCGGTATCGAAATGCCGATGATCGAGGCCCCCATGAAAAAGCGCGAGATGGGCGAGCGCGGTTTGATGGCGCTGTATACCCCGATGGGAACAGAGAACAATACGATGATCAGCGTGGCCGCGAACACCAGCTCGAGGGTAGCAGGCAAGTGGCGAGCAATCACCTCCAGCGCCGGTTCACGGTAGAAATAGGAGTAGCCGAAATCGCCCTGAAGGGCGTTTCTGGCGAAGCGTGCGTATTGCACCAGGAAGGGGTCGTTGAGCCCCAGCCGTTCGCGAATGGCTTCACGTTCACTTTCGGGGACCGACTGTCCGACCATCTGCTGTACAGGGTCACCCAGGTTATCCTGGATGGCGAAGGCCAGTACACTGATGACAAACATCACCAATATTGCGTGCATCAGCCGCTTGATTAGAAAAGCAATCATGGCGTACGCCACCTGTGTGGAAAGTTTCACTAAACATCAGGGCAAGGCATGACGCTGCCCGGCGGGTCGCGTCATGCACGACGCTTCGCCCTCCTGAATCCTGGAGAGCGAAGCGTCCTTGCGTGGGTTATGTCGTTAAGGGGTGATTAACGCGTAATCACCAGATCGCCCAGGTAGGGGAAGTCGGTGGCGTTGACCACCGGCTCGATGTCGATGCCGTCAGCGGCGGCATAGGCCAGGTTCTGCCAATGCAGCATGATGAAACCAACGTCTTCGTACAGCATGGCTTCGGCTTCACGCAGCATTTCACCACGTTTTTCCAGGTCGGTTTCGCTGTCGGCCTGGGTTACCAGCGCATCGATTTCCTCGTTGCAGTAGCTGCCGTAGTTGTACTGACCGGCACCGCTCTCGGTGTCGATGCAGAACGACAGGTACTGGAAGAAGTTGGCGGTGTCTTCGGTGTCCGAGTGCCAGCCGATCATGGCAATGTCGGATTGACGCGTGTCGTACTCCGGCCAGTACTGGGCCAGCGGCATGGTGCGCAGGTTAACGTTGATGTTGATACGCGCCAGCATGTTGGCCACGGCCTGGGCAATCTGCGCATCGTTCACGTAGCGGTTGTTCGGAGCGATCATGTCGACGCTGAAGCCCTCTTCGTAGCCCGCTTCCGCCATCAGCTCCTGAGCACGCTCCAGATCGTAGCGAGGTACCAGGTCCGCGTTATAGCCGGAGTAGCCTTCCGGTGAGAACTGGCCTGCAGGCGTTGCAAAGCCACGCATCAGACGGTCGGCAATGCCTTCCTGGTTGATGGCCAGGTCGACGGCCTGACGCACGCGTGCATCCTGGAAAGCCTCGACGCGCTCTTCATTCAGCTGGAAGCCGATGATACGCGTACCGGGGATTTCAACCAGATTGGCGCCTTGTGCATCGCGCACACGGTCCAGGTCGTTGGGCGGTACGGCATCGATGAAATCGACGCCACCGGACAGCAGGGCCGCCACGCGGGAGGCGTTTTCGGCAATCGGCGTCAGCACGATGCTGGTCACGTTACCTTCGCTTTCGGTGTCCCAGTAGTCTTCAAAGCGTTCGAAGTCGACGCGAACGCCCTGGCGACGGTCGGTGACCACGAAGGGCCCGGTGCCGGAAACGTTACGCGATGCAAACGAGTTGCCTGCCTTGACGATTTCCGCCTTGTCGTTGCCGTCGTCGGTCTCACCCGTGTAGAACTCGCTGTCCATGGGGAAGATGTAGGTGGCCAGGTTCAACAGCAGCGGGTAAGGCTCGGTGGTGGTGATTTCGATGGTGTAGTCATCGACCGCTTCGGCGCTGGCGATCGGCTCGAAAATGGCGCGATAATCCGGGCTCTCTTTCAAGCGCTCGATGGTCCAGACCACGTCCTTGGCAGTGAACGGGTTACCGGAATGGAAGGTAACGCCTTCACGCAGGGTCATGCGTACATTGGTGTCGTCTACTTGTTTCCACTCGGTGGCCAGACGCGGTTCGAACTGGAAGTCCTTGGTCCAACGCACCAGGGGGTCGAAGGCCAGATGCGAGAAGCGCAGGACACCGCCGGAAAGCTGTTCGTGCAGGTCGAGGGTTTCAGGGTCGGCCGAGTAGCCGATGCGCAGGGTTTCTGCACTGGCAGTCAGCGGCAGTAGTGCGGTGCCTGCCATGGCAGCACCCACGACAGTGGCCAGTAGTGTCTTTTTCAGCGTCATGATCGTTCCCATGTGTATTGTTTATTGTTCGTTTTGTCGACGGATGGCCCATCCACAAAACAGACACGGTCAGCTCGTAAGCTATCCTGACAACATAGAGACAGGTGGTTGTGACACACAATCGAAATAATGACAGGCCTCATTCATCTACTGAATGATCGGGGCTGGCGCGGCCGCCACGGCATCTGCTGTAAGACTAAAGTCGTGATCATGCGGTCGTGCAAAAGTGCCCGGCAGGTAAGCCACAAGGGAAAGGTAATGAAAATACAAGGTGTTAAACCGTTACTAATGACTGTTTTGCTGGCCATGACAGGCTGGGCGGCTGCCAGCGAGCTAGCTGCAGGGATCACAGGGACGCTGGATGGAGAGGACCAGCAGTGGTTTATCCTCGATCCCAGCAGCGAGCCCAGTGCCACGTTCATCGAAGAGGGAGACCGTTGGGTGGTGGAGATGACCGGCTACCGGGACCCGGAGAAATGGGTGGCCCGAGACGCGTTGCTCATTCAGTTGGTGCTGACTGATGAGCGGCTCACCAATGCCCGAGTACTGCATCTGATCGGCGATGCCGTTCACCCGCCGTATTACACGGCCACCGATGACGAGCTGACCGTGGTGCTTGCTCGGGTGGAGCGCGAAGGCAGCCGGTTACATCTTCAGGGCACCCTCGAGGGGCCGCTGGCGCTACAGCATAGCCCGGAGGCTGACCCTCTTGTGGAAGAGGGTGTTAGCCTGGCCGTCACGTTCGACGTGACGGCCCGCAAGGTCGAGTTTTGACGTGGCAGGTACTAAGGCACCAAATCAGGCCCCAAAGCGCTGATGTAGCCAGCGATTGATCTCATCGGACTCATACAGCCACTCTTCACGACCGTCTTCATGGGCGATGCGCAGGCAAGGCACTTTGACCTTGCCGCCGCCTTCCAGCAGGGCCTGCTTGTGGTCCGGGTCCAACTGGGCATCGCGCAGTTCGATCTTCAAACCAAGCCGCGCCATCTCCTTGCGTACCTTGATGCAGAAAGGGCAGCTACGAAACTGATACAGCGCCAATGCCTCACAGGCCGCGTCGACCTCAGCCTGCTCCTCGGCGCTGCGCTCCACCGAGCGCGGCGTGGAGAGTTTTTCCGACACTAGCATCACCGGGGCCAGCAGCACGCGAAGGCCACGGAAAAAGTAACGAACGATAATGCGCATGATAAAAGCTCCTCTCGCCAGCGCAGCGGGGTGTTTAAGGCATGATAGGTGCCGCATCCTGCATCAAAAGCCACCCGTTGTCACTTTCCTGCCCTGATACCGGGTGTCGCGAAGGGAACCAGATGAGCTGGCGTCCCGGGCATGATAATCTTTCCCCTAATGTATGCATTTAGGCTGATATTTCAGTCCGTTGTCAGGGTCATGGAAGGAGCGCTCGCCCATGCGTTTACATGTGATTGGTATCTGCGGCACCTTTATGGGCAGTCTTGCGCTGCTGGCCCGTGAGTTGGGGCACGAGGTGAGTGGGTCGGATGCGAACGTGTATCCGCCCATGAGCACTCAGCTCGCCGAGGCGGGCATCACGCTGATGGAGGGGTATCGCGCCGACAACCTGCAGGGCCCGTTGGACCTGGTAGTGGTGGGCAACGCTCTCTCACGCGGTAACCCGGAAGTCGAGGCGCTGCTTGATAGCGGCCTGCGCTACACCTCGGGTGCCCAGTGGCTGGCGGAGTACGTGCTGCCGGGCCGCCGGGTCATTGCCGTGGCGGGCACCCACGGCAAGACCACCACGGCCAGCCTGCTGGCCTGGCTGCTGGAGAGCGCAGGCCTGGAGCCCGGCTTTCTGATTGGCGGTGTGCCGCGCAACTTTGGCGTGTCGGCCAGGCTAGGAGGCGCAGCAGCACCGTTCGTGGTCGAGGCGGACGAGTACGATACGGCCTTTTTCGACAAGCGCTCCAAGTTCGTGCACTACCGCCCGACGATCGCCGTGATGAACAACCTCGAATTCGACCACGCCGATATCTTTCCCGACCTGGCCGCCATCGAACGCCAGTTCCACCACCTGGTGCGTACCGTGCCAGGCAAGGGGCATCTGCTGGTGGCTGACCAGCAGCTCGCGCTGGATCGTGTGCTGGCCATGGGCAGCTGGAGCCCGGTCACCCGCTTTGGCAGCGAGTCCGACAGCCAGTGGCAGCTGCGTCTGGAGCATGCCGACGCCAGCCGCTTTCAGGTGCTGTATAGCCGTGAGCAGGACGAGGAGGACGGCGTGGTGGAGTGGTCGCTCACGGGGGAGCACAACGCCCGCAATGCTTTGGCCGCCCTGGCGGCCGCACGGCTGTGCGGGGTGAACCTGCCGCGTGCCTGCGCGGCGCTGGCACGCTTCCAGACGCCCCGTCGTCGCCAGGAGG
The DNA here is from genome assembly GCF_014651795.1 of Vreelandella hamiltonii. Classification (NCBI taxonomy): domain Bacteria; kingdom Pseudomonadati; phylum Pseudomonadota; class Gammaproteobacteria; order Oceanospirillales; family Halomonadaceae; genus Vreelandella; species Vreelandella hamiltonii. The sequence goes on from NZ_BMXO01000013.1 coordinate 80,335, forward strand.
TGCGTGGCGAGGTCAACGGCATTCAGGTGATCGACGACTTTGCCCACCATCCCACCGCCATTGCCGCCACGCTGCAGGGCTTGCGTGCCGCCACACCGCGGGGGCGGCTGCTGGCCGTGATCGAGCCGCGCTCCAACACCATGCGGCTGGGCGCGCTGCGTGAACGTCTGAACGACAGCGTTGCCGATGCGGATCACAGCTTCTGGTTCCAGCCTGCTGGCGTGGAGTGGTCGATGGACTCTCTGGTAGAGGCGCAAGGGTCGCGGGCGTCGCTGTATCGGGATATCGATGCATTGGTACAGGCAGTGGTCACCCAGGCGTCACCGCTCGACCGGATCGTGGTGATGTCCAACGGTGGTTTCGATGGTGTTCATGAGCGCCTGTTGGCGGCGCTGACAGCGGCAAACCCTGCAACAGGAGTATCCGATGAGTGAGTTCAACCCCCCTGTGACGGTGGCGCTGACGGGCGCTTCGGGGGCGCAGTATGGCCTGCGCTTGATCGACGTGCTGGTCGAGGCGGGCCATGAAGTGTGGGTCATGATCTCCAAGGCGGCCCATATGGTCATTGCCACGGAAACGGAGGTATCGCTGCCTGCTCAGCCTCAGCGACTGGAGGAGGCCCTGGTGGCGCAAAGCGGTGCCAGGCCCGGACAAATTCGCTGCTTTGGGCGTGAAGACTGGATGGCCCCCGTGGCCTCGGGCTCCGGCGCGTCTTCCGCCATGGTGATCTGCCCGTGTTCCACCGGCACCCTCTCTGCGGTGGCCACCGGGGCCAGCAACAACCTGATCGAGCGTGCCGCCGATGTGGCGATCAAGGAGCGGCGCACGCTGGTCATGGTGCCCCGGGAGAGTCCTTTTTCTCCCATTCACCTGGAGCACATGCTCACTCTGAGTCGCCTGGGTGTGGTGATCCTGCCTGCCGCGCCGGGGTTTTATCATCGCCCTCAGTCCATGGAGGATCTGATCGATTTCATCGTCGCGCGGATTCTCAACCAGCTGGGCATCGAGCATCGCTTGATGCCACGCTGGGGCGAAGGGTAATCCCGGCGGTGCCACACTTTTGTGCCTACGATTCGCCATATCAATGACTTTCGCCACCGTTCACCACAAGGAAGCGTCACCATGTCCTGGGCTACTCTATCGGTCTTCGTGCCAACCTTTCTGTTCGTATCGCTGACCCCCGGCATGTGCATGACGCTGGCCATGGTGCTGGGGATGACCCAAGGGGTGAAGCGTACGCTCTGGATGATGATCGGTGAGTTGATGGGCGTGGGCCTGGTGGCCGCGGCGGCAGGGGCAGGGGTGGCCGCGTTGATGTTGCGCCAGCCTGAGCTGTTCACTGCGTTCAAGTGGATTGGTGGGGCTTACCTGGCGTATCTGGGGGTGATGATGTGGCGCTCGCGGGGGCGCATGGCCATTCCTGGCGAGCTGGATACAGGGCCGCCTGCAGGCCGCTGGCAGTTGGCCATGCAGGGGCTGGTGACCGCCGTGGCCAACCCCAAGGGCTGGGCATTCTTCATGGTGCTGCTGCCGCCGTTTCTGGACAGCAGCCGCCCGCTGGTCCCCCAGCTCAGCCTGTTGATTGTCCTGATTCTGGTCATCGAGTTCGGCAGCATGCTGGTGTATGCCACGGGAGGCAAGACGCTGCGTCGCGTGCTGGGCAAAAGCGGTAACGTACGCCTGCTGAACCGCATTGCCGGGACGCTGATGTTTGGCGTGGGCGCGTGGCTGGCGCTGGGCTGATCACGCCAGCCCGAGCCAGCCACGCGATGGCGCCATCAAACCGGCCCGAACAGTAGCATTCTCGCGCTCACCAGCAGCAGCGATGCTCCTGTGAGCGTCACCCAAGGGATGGCGGGTAGCGGCGTGCGATAGCGCCGCTGCCAGTTGAGCTGAACCAGAGCGCAGACCACCAGCCCCATGAGCGCGCCTCCCACCAGATCACTTAGCCAGTGCACGCCCAGAGCCAAACGCGAGAGCGCCATCGGCAGCGTGACGACAATGGCCATCCAGTAGACCCAGGCACGCCGCTGGCGAGGCAGGCGCGCGGCCATCACGGCGGCCGCCAGCCCGATCATCACCACCCAGGTAGAGGTGTGCGCGCTGGGGTAGGCGTATGAGCCGGTCAAGTGGTCCGGGGTAGTGGGGCGTGCCCGGGCGAACAGTGCCTTGCCCGCGGTGTTGATCAGGGCAATGCCGCCAAGGGCCAGAGCCCCATGCAGCAGTGCATCGAAGCGTTTGGCCACCAGCAGCCAGCACGCCCACGGGCTGACCAGGGCCACGATGCCCGCCTTGTCACCGATCATGGCCAATAGCAGGCTGGCGTGGGCAAGCCAGGGGGAGTCGAGCCAGTCGAATAGCCGTTGAGCTTCCAGATCGACCGTCAACGGCGTCACATGGTGCATCACGTACAGCGTCCAGGCAGAGGCCCCGGTAAGCGCGGTAATGAGCAGCAGCAGGGAACCCAGCGGCACTTCCCCCGAACGGCTCATGGCCAACCAGGGGCGGCGCATGACCGGAATGCGCCGCACGATGCGTGCCAGCGCAAAATAGACGCGCCCCTGGCGGTCCACCTGGGCACGTCCCCATGAAAACACCACGGCCAATACCACCACCGTGGCGGCAATCAGGATGACGGCCATTTCCACGTTCGTGGGCAGGTTCAGCCGCTGCTGCCAGGTATGGCCGACCAGATAGCCAGGCAGTACATAGGCGGGAGCCCAGAGCGCTGCGGAGGTAATGTTGGCCCAGGCGAAAGTGCGTGCGGGCATCTGCATCATGCCAGCCACCAACGGAATCACTGGGCGAACAGGCCCGACGAAGCGGCCAATGAAGACCGAGTAGACCCCATAACGTTCGAAAAAGCGTGCCCCACGACCCACCCACTCGGGGTGAAGCGACAGCGGCCAGCGGGACAACACCGCCTCACGATGCCGATAGCCCAGATAGTAGCTGACGCTGTCGCCGATGATCGCGCCAATGAACGCCGCGCCAATCAGCCAGGGCAGGTCGAGCCCTTGGTGGCCCGCCAAGGTGGCAGCCGCGGTCATCAATACGACCCCGGGGACCAGCAGGCCAATGAGTGCCAGCGACTCGACCAGGGCGATACCCAACACCAGAAGCAGCAGCAAAGGAGGGGAAAGAGTAAGAGAGAGCAGGGTATCGACAATCGCCAAGAGTGACTCCGTCTGCGGTTATAAATGGGTAATGGATTCTGCGCGTGCTTCCAGACGCTGCAAGTAGCGCTCGAAGCTCTCCTTGCGCATGGGCAGGCAAGTGGCGAGCCGTGCTTCCAACTGGCCTGTTTCTACCAATACGCGCCGTGACAGGGCGCGCTGAAGGCGCTCTTTCACGAGTAGCGCGCCGCTTTCACTGGTATCGGGCAAGACCAGCCAGAAGGTCGCACTGCCCGCACGGCCCAGAATGTCGTGATCACGGCAGCGGCTATTGACCTCGCTGCACAACGCGCCCAGCAGCGCGGTCTTGGCGCGCTGGCCAAATTGCTCCTCTGCCATGTCCAGCTGCGGCAAGTGCAGTACCAGCACGGCCAGCCGCTTGTTGAGCATTGCGGCGCGCTGAAACTCATTCCTGAGGCGCTCCTTCAGCGTATCGATATGGTACGCATCGCAATCGTTGTCGTTGGGGTCGGTTGCCCTCAACAGCGCCTTGCGCCGGGCGTGCTCCCACGGGGGGCAGTGCGAGCAGTAGAGTCAGGGCAGCAAAGCCCAGGGCAAACTCCTCGTTCAGCGTGGGCAGTTGCCAGATGATCACGGCCATGGCGACCAGATTGGTGGCCAGCGCTCCCCACAGTGGCAGAAGAATGAACGCGGCGGCAAGGGGCAGGCCTAACCAATACAGCGGCAGGTTGGCGTGGGTCAGTACGCCGTGCATCGCCACCAGAAACAGACTGCCCAGCAGCAAGCAGCGTGGCAGGTAGGGTTTGATGCCTCGCCCAAGGTGCATCATCAGGCTGGCCAGTATCAGGGTGGTCATGAACAGTGGAACCAACAGTTCACGGTAGCTGCCCATGGCGTACAGCCAAGCGGTGTAAGCACAGATAACGATCAGGCTGGCACTGTAAGCCAGGCTCATCAGCCGTTTGGGGGGCGCGGACGTCGTCATGTGATGACGCTCGGCCGCTGTTTACCCATCTGGGCCAGAGCCTCGAGGGTCAGCGCTTCCAGCTCAAGCTCTATCAGGGGAAGCGGTTGGCAAACGGTGTGCTCCGGCAGGGCCGCACATAGCAATTGGCGACGATGGGCGGCCTCGCGGGGCGTTCTGGCCAACATGAGCGTGGCCAGCGTAGTGGCATTCAGGCGGTAAACGTTTTCGAAGCTATAAAGCAGGCTGCACAGTTTGTGGGCCGCAGGCCAGAGCTGGTGGAGCCGGAGATGAATGACCAGCACTTCGGCGTGAATGGCTTCTCGTTCGGAGCGTGTCTGCTCCTTGGTCAAATCACGCAGCAGTTGCTCCCCTGCCCATAGGTTGAGCCCCGGAATCAGCCGCAGGCGCTGGCGCATGGTGCCGCTCAAGTGCACCAGCAGGTAAGTCCGTGCCATGGCCAGCAGGCACAGCGTCCCCAAGGATGCCACCAGCAGGCACCACTCTGGCAGGGTGAGCAGTGGCTGGATGATCAGGCAGGCCAGCAGGGCAGCGCAGACATTGAAGGTGGCCACCCAGCGGGGTTGTGGCAGCATGAACACTGCGCCCCAGGCCCATATCAGCAACAGGTGACGCTCAGGGGCAACGGCAATCAGCGACAGCAGGAGCGTACCGGCCAGCAACTGCCAAGGCAGCCCTCGCGAGCGTCGATGGCTGAAGTCGAGCAGTAGCGCCGTAATGAACAGCCAGGCCACGGCCAGCCATAGCGCAATGGCGGCTGCCAGCGGCGCGGTGGGTGTCCAGAAGGCCAGCGCGACGGCGGCAGCGAACAACGTCGCCCTCAGCGGGCTGATTTTGTATTTGCTTTGCATGGTGGCTTACTATCTGGCTGATAAACGAGGGTTACTCGGCCGTAGCATAACGCATTGCTTGGCTCGAACCTGTCAATCCCTCAGTATAATGCCCTCATGGCGTAATATAAGCCTACCTACTTTCAGTATTGCTTACACAGGGAGATCCCATGCGCAGCGCTGACGCATTCCAACAAGACGCCCAACACCATCTGGCGGCCGGCGATGTGGCTCGTTACATGGTGGCCGTGGGGCAGGGGGCCAGGGCGGCGGCCAGCGTATTGCGCCGTGCCGATACCCAGGCCAAGAATCAGGCGCTGTATGCCATGGCGAAGCGCCTTGAGGCGTCGCGCGGCGAGATCATGAAGGCCAATCAGGAGGACATGCAGCGGGGCCGGGACAATGGCCTGGACAGCGCGCTGCTGGATCGCCTGGCGCTCAATGACGCGCGGATCGATGCCATGATCGAGGGGCTGCATCAAGTGGCGGCGCTGCCGGACCCGGTCGGTGCCATCGATGGCATGAGCTACCGGCCCAGCGGTATCCAGGTCGGCAAGATGCGGGTTCCGCTGGGGGTGATCGGCATCATTTACGAATCGCGCCCCAACGTCACCCTGGAAGCCGCCAGCCTGTGTCTCAAGTCCGGCAATGCCTGTGTATTGCGTGGAGGCTCGGAAGCCAGTGCATCCAATGCGGCCCTGAGCCGATGCATTCAGGCAGGCTTGGCAGACGCGGGCCTGCCCGAGGGCAGCGTTCAGGTCGTTGCTACCACGGATCGCGCCGCGGTGGGTGAGATGATCAGCATGCCCGAGTATGTCGATGTGATCATCCCGCGTGGCGGCAAGTCCTTGATCGAGCGCATTTCGCGGGAAGCGCGTGTCCCGGTGATCAAGCACCTGGATGGCGTTTGCCATGTGTACATCGATACCGCCGCCGACCCTGCCAAGGCGCTGGCCATCGCACTGAACGCCAAGACCCACCGCTACGGCACCTGCAACACCATGGAAACCCTGCTGGTGGATGCCCCGGTTGCCGATCTTCTGCTGCCGGAGCTGGCGCGTGCCTACGCCGAGCACCAGATAGAGCTGCGCGGCTGCGAGCGGACGCGGGCGCTATTGCCCCAGGCGCTGGCAGCAACCGAGGAGGACTGGCACGCGGAGTACCTCGCCCCGGTTCTGGCCATCAAGGTGGTAGATGGCGTGGACGAAGCAATCGAACACATCGAACGATACGGCTCCCACCACACCGATGCCATCGTCACGCAGGATTACACGCTGGCGCGCCGTTTCATGGCCGAAGTGGACTCCAGCTCGGTGATCGTCAACGCCTCGACGCGCTTTGCCGATGGGTTCGAGTACGGCCTGGGGGCGGAGATCGGTATTTCCACCGACAAGCTGCACGCCCGTGGTCCAGTCGGCCTGGAAGGCCTGACCACGCAGAAATACATCGTGTTCGGAGACGGCCAGGTTCGCCAATGAGCCAGCGTATCGGCATGTTTGGTGGCACCTTCGACCCGGTGCACAACGGCCATCTACGCAGTGCCCTGGAAGTGCGCGACGCGCTGGGCCTGGAAGTGCTGCACATGGTGCCTGCGCCGCAGCCACCGCTGCGCGGTGTGCCGCAGGTATCGCCGCAGCAGCGCTTGGCCCTGCTGGAAGCAGGCATCGCGGATACCCCTGGCCTGCTGGCCGATGGCCGTGAGCTACGCCGAGCAGGCCCCTCTTATAGTGTGGATACGCTGACGGAGCTGCGCGACCTCTACGGCCCCTCGGCCCGACTGGTGATGGTGATCGGCATGGATGCTTTTTTGCGGCTCCATCAGTGGGACCGTGCCGAGCGTCTTTGGGCGCTAGGGCACGTCGTGGTGATCGCTCGGCCCGGGTACAGCAACGATTGGCCAGCACCGCTGAAGGAACTGGTGGGCAATCGCGAAGTCTACAGCGTCGAGACGATGATGCAGCAGGCTCAAGGGCATCTGTTGGTGCTGGAGTTGCCTTCCCTGATGGCCATCTCCGCGACCTACATTCGCCAGCGCCTGCAAGCAGGCGAAAGCGTGCGCTATTTACTGCCCCACGCGGTGGAAACGGCCATTTTGCAACAGGGCTGGTATCAAAGCAGCGAATAGCGCTGGCAGTCGTGAAAGAAGCCGTTACAATGGCCGCCTCAAACGCCCGTTGCCAATGGCGGGCGTCTATCATCGTCAGGTCAATAATGGGGTTGTCGTCAGGAGTCATGCACATCGATACATTGAAAAACCTAGCCATCGAAGCGCTAGAAGAACTTAAAGCTCGTGATATTACGCAGTTGGACGTGTCGAAATTGACCGAGGTCACCGACCTCATGTTGATTGCCAGCGGTACGTCTACCCGTCATGTGGCAGCACTGGCGCAGAATCTCGTCGAGAAAGCCAAGGCTGCCGGTCTGCACCCTCGCGGTGTCGAAGGCGGTGAGAACGCGGATTGGGTGTTGGTCGATCTGGGTGACATCGTCGTTCATGTCATGCTTCCCGAAGCGCGCGCGCTGTATGACCTCGAGCGTCTGTGGGCAGACCTGCCCAACGATGCGGGCGCCATCGGCGATGCACTGCGTCAGGTCGAAGAGCGAGCCTCCATGTCATGAAGGTTCGGCTGTTGGCGGTGGGAACCAAAATGCCTGCCTGGGTGGAACAAGGCGTGGAGACCTACCGCAAACGGCTACCGCGTGATTTTGCCCTGGAAATCGAAGAGATCGCGCTGGGACAGCGTGGCAAGAATGCCGACATCGCCAAAGCACGAGCTCAAGAAGCCCAGCGGATCCGCGACAAGCTGCGCGGCGATGAAATCGTCGTGGCTCTCGAAGTCAAGGGCAAGCCCTGGACCACGGAGCAGCTTGCCCAGCAGGCCGATGCCTGGCGAATGTCTGGTCAGGACGTAGTGCTGCTGGTCGGCGGGCCCGATGGGCTGGAGCCTTCTCTCTCGGCCATGGCCGACAAGGCCTGGTCGCTGTCGCCGCTGACACTGCCGCACCCGCTGGTGCGGATCATGCTCGCCGAACAGCTCTATCGGGCATGGACCCTGCTCGTGGGTCACCCTTATCACCGTTAGACGTTATCTGTTATCGACCCCCGTGGCCGTTGCGTTCATCGTTTGATTGAGAGTTGTCTGTTGCCATGCCCAAGCGCCGTGACACGCTAAAGAACCCTGAGCAAGAGCTGCGTATCTTCCGTGTTCGGTCGCTGCTGGCAGTGTTCGTGGTCATCGTCTTGACCGGTTTGCTGGTCGGTCGACTGGGGTATCTGCAAATCGTCCAGCACGACCTCTACAGCACCCGCTCCGAGAAAAACCGCGTGCGGGTCGAGCCGCTGCCGCCCAATCGCGGGTTGATCTACGACCGTAACGGCGCCCTGCTGGCAGAAAATCGGCCGACCTACAACCTGACGCTGGTGCGTGAGCGTGTCGATAGCCTGGAGGATACCCTGGCGCTGCTGGTGGAACTTCTGGAGCTGCCGGAAGAAGAGATCGAGGCCTTCAACGTTCGTTCTCGCCAGCGCCAGCGGCCGTTTCAGCCCGCGCTGCTGATGAGCGATCTGAGTGAAGAGCAGATTGCCCGCCTGGCCATCAATCGCCACCGCCTGCCCGGGGTCGAGGTAGAAGCCCAGCTGCTGCGTTACTACCCGGACGCCGAAATGATGGCCCATGCGCTGGGCTATGTGGGGCGGATCAATGCCGAAGAGCTGCAAACCCTGGACACCGGCCGCTACGCAGGCACCCACTTTATCGGCAAGACCGGAGTGGAGCGTTTTTACGAGTCGGAATTGCACGGCCAGGCGGGACTTCGCAAGGTCGAAACCAACGCCCGTGGCCGGGTGCTGCGCGAGCTGGGGCGCACCGACCCGGTACCCGGTGCCAACCTGACCCTGACCCTGGACCGCTCGCTTCAGATGCTCGCCTACGAGCTGCTGGAGGGTCGGCGAGGCTCCATCGTGGCCATCGTGCCGCGCACCGGAGAAATTCTGGCCATGGTGTCGACGCCTGGTTTCGATAGCAACCAGTTCGTCACCGGGATCGATGTGGCGTCTTACCGCGCCCTGCAGGAAGACATCGATCTGCCGCTGTTCAACCGCGCCATTCGTGGCCACTACCCCCCTGGTTCCACCATCAAGCCGTTTCTGGCGCTGGCAGGACTGGTGGAAGGGGTGATCACCCCGGACAGCACCATCAATGACCCGGGCTTCTATCAGCTGCCCAATGACTCCCGTCGCTACCGTAACTGGTTGCGGTGGGGGCATGGGCGTGTCGACATGGAACGCTCCATTGCCGTGTCGAACAACACCTACTACTACTCCCTGGCCCATGACCTTGGTATCGATCGCTTGCATGATCAGATGTCCAACTTTGGCTTCGGGCAGCGGGTCGCTCACGACGTTCAGGGAGAAAGCACCGGTTTGATGCCTTCTCGTGATTGGAAGCGCGCACGCTTCAACCAGCCCTGGTACCCGGGGGAAACCCTTTCGGTCGGTATCGGTCAGGGGTATTGGCAAATTACCCCGCTGCAACTGGCCAGTGCCACGGCGGCCTTGGCCAACCGTGGTCACTGGGTCAAGCCTCGGCTGGCGCTGCGCATTGGTGAAGACCCCGTCCCGCTGGAACTGCCGGACACGTTGCCCGACATCGACCTGGCCAATGAGAACTGGTGGGACAGAGTGTTCAACGGCATGGAGAAAGTGCTGACCGGCAGCGAAGGAACGGCAAGGCGCACCGGGGTGGGCCTGGAGTATCGCATGGGCGGCAAGTCGGGTACGGCCCAGGTGTTTTCGCTGGGCCAGGATCAGCGCTACAACGCCGAAGAGCTGGAAGAGCGGCTGCGCGACCACTCGCTGTTCATGGCCTTTGCCCCGCTGGAAGAGCCTGAAATCGCCGTATCGGTCATCGTCGAGAATGCCGGGGGCGGCAGTACCCATGCTGCCCGCATGGCGCGCGCCATGACCGATGCCTGGCTGCTGAAAGAGGCGGCGCCGGAAGCCGATGAGGTCAAGGAAGTGCTGGAAGAGGATAACGGCCGCGTGGAGGGTAACTGATGATGCCGCTGCAACTGCTGACACGCTCTTGGCGAGGGCACCCGGTTCGCCCACCCGATAGCGGCATCGCCAGGCGCAAGAGCATTTGGGAGCGTATTCACATCGACCCTTGGCTCGTGGGCCTGCTGCTGGCGCTGATGGCGGGCGGCCTGCTGGTGCTCTACAGCGCTTCTGGGCAGCGCATCGAAGTCGTGATTGCTCAGGCCATGCGCTTTGGCTTGGCCCTGGTGGGCATGTTCGTGCTGGCACAGTTTTCCCCCACCACGTTTCTGCGCTGGGCGCCGCTGGCTTATGGCGTAGGGCTTGCCATGCTGGTGGCCGTGGAGATTGCTGGCGATATCGGCATGGGAGCCAAGCGCTGGCTGGAAATACCCGGCGTGATTCGCTTCCAGCCCTCTGAGATGATGAAGCTGGCCGTACCGCTGATGGTGGCGGCATACCTCAATCGCTGTCAGCTCCCCCCGAGGCTGCGGGACATCGCGGTGTGTGCCCTGATCATTGGCGCGCCGGTGGTGTTGACGGCGATTCAGCCAGACCTGGGAACCTCGCTCTTGATGGCCAGCGCGGCGCTGATCGTGGTGCTGCTGGCGGGGCTCTCCTGGCGCTTGATTAGCCTGGTAGTGGCCCTGGTGGCGGCGGGCCTGCCGCTACTGTGGATGAACATGCACAACTACCAGCGCCAGCGGGTGCTGACCTTTCTGGACCCGGAGAGCGACCCGCTCGGCTCCGGCTGGAACATCATCCAGTCCACCACCGCCATCGGTAGCGGTGGCCTGTGGGGCAAGGGCTGGCTGGAGGGCACGCAGTCACAGCTCGAATTCCTGCCCGAGCGCCACACCGATTTCATCATTGCCGTGCTGGGCGAAGAGTTCGGCCTGGTCGGTATGCTGCTGCTGCTACTGCTGTACGTCATGATCGTCGGTCGTGGGCTGTGGCTGGCGGCGGCGTCCCAGGACACCTTTGGACGCCTGGTGGCGGGCAGTATCATTCTGACGTTCTTCATTTATGTGTTTGTCAATGTCGGCATGGTGAGCGGCATCCTGCCCGTGGTGGGGGTACCGCTGCCGCTGGTGAGCTACGGCGGCACCTCCAGCGTGACCTTGCTGGCCGGGTTCGGTATTCTCATGTCGATACACGCCCATCGGCGGCTATTGCCGCGTTGAATGATCAAAGTGCAGTCGACGCTTTTTCACAGGAGTGGTAAGCAAATGAACAGGGCGCGAAGAAGAGCGGGCGGGTATTTACTGGCGGCGCTGATGGCATGTTCAGCCTCGGCCACCTGGGCGGCCGAGGAGGTCGATTTCGACCCCCGCGTCAACGAGCAGACGCGCCAATTGGTCAGTGAACTGGTGGAGCAGGGCGTACCCGAGCAGTGGCTGACGCAAGCGCTGGAGCAGGCGACATTTCGCCAGAACGTGCTGGATGCCATGGCGGGGGCGGCAGAACGGCGTCTGCGCTGGTTCGAATATCGCGATATTTTTCTGAACCAGCAGCGTATCGAAGAAGGTGCCGAGTTCATGCGCGAGCATGCCGAGACGCTGGCTCGTGCCGAAGAAGTCTTTGGTGTTGCTCCTGAGGTGATTACCGCCATCATCGGCGTGGAAACCTATTACGGGCGCCACAAAGGCACGCACAAGGTGCTCGATTCGCTGGCAACGCTGGCCTTTCATCACCCCCAGCGGGGGCGCTTCTTCCGTGGCGAGCTGGCCGCTTTCCTGGCCATTGCCTACGAGCAGGGTGTCGAGCCGGAAACGCTCTACGGCTCTTACGCCGGGGCCATGGGCTATCCGCAGTTCATTCCTACCAGTTACCAAGCCTACGCGGTCGATTTCGATGACGACGGCATTCGCGACCTGTGGAACAACCCGGTCGATGCCATCGGCAGCGTAGCCAACTACTTTGCCGAGCATGGCTGGCAGCGTGATGGCGCCATCTACCACGATGCCGTCGGCCCACAGGAAGCCCCCGAAGGCATCGCCTTCAACCAGACCTCGCGCCCCTCCTTGACCGCCGCCGACATGGTGGAGCAGGGCATCACTAGCGAGGCGCCGCTGGCCCCTGATGCCCCCGTGGTGCCGCTATTGCTGGATTTTTCAGAAGATGAGCAAGGCTACCGTCTGGGTGAATTCAACTTCTATGTGATTACTCGCTACAATCACAGCCACCTTTACGGCATGGCCGTGGCCGAATTGGCGGACGCGATCCAGCATCAGTTTGAGAGTGAGCATGACTAACCTGTTGACCAATGCCCGTTATGTGAGCGGTTCTCTCGTGTTAGCGATGCTGGTGAGCGGCTGTGCCAGCCAAGCGCCGCAGCGTGACAGCGGCAGCGCCGCGTCGCAGCCCAGCGCTTCGCCCGTGGCCAGCGCCGCTCCCAGCGGCGAACGCTATGCCATGTCCGGCGATGCCTATCCGGTAGCACCGCCGGACGTCAGCCAGGTGCCCGATGCCGAGCCGCGCATCGAGGAGCCCTCACGTGCAGGCAATCGCCCCACCTACGAGGTGTGGGGCGAAACCTACCGTGTACTGCCGGACTCGCGGGGTTATGCTCGCCAGGGCACGGCCTCCTGGTACGGTGAAAAATTCCACGGCTACGCCACCTCCAACGGTGAGATCTACGACATGTACAAGATGACGGCGGCGCATCGCTCGCTGCCGTTGCCGACCTTTGCCCGTGTCACCAGTCTGGCCAATGGCCGTTCGGTGATCGTGCGCGTCAATGACCGTGGCCCTTTCCACAGCGATCGCGAAATCGACCTTTCCTACGCCGCAGCGGCTCGACTAGGCATTCTGGACGATGGCACGGGGCCTGTTCGCGTCGAGGCCATCGACCCGGCGCAATGGTTGGCAGAGCGTGGTCGAGGTGGGGAGTCGGCCCGCTCGACGGCGGAAAGCGCACCGGTACCCGCAGCGTCGGCACCGAGTGTCGTGAGCGCCCCGGCTGCGCCAGCGTCTTCCCCTTCGCCAGCGCCCGCTCAGGCAAGCGGCGACGGCATCTTCCTGCAAATTGCCGCGTTAGGCACGGCAGAGGGTGCCCAGCAATTGCAGCAGCGCCTTTCTGGGGAGTTGGCCCATGGCGTGCGTGTGAAAAGCGAGGCGGAGGTGCATCGTGTTCAGGTAGGGCCCGTCAGTCCTGCCCAGGAAAACCAGGCCCGAGAAGATCTGCGCCGGGCGGGCTTTCCTCAAGTGTTTATAGTGCGATAATGCGTTCCAATTTAGTCACCCGGCAGCGTCACTCTGCTGCCACCCAATGTAAGTGAGACGTGTGTGATGAATGTATTGATATCGATTCGCCGGACCGCCAAGCTGTGTCTTTTTGCTGCCATGACCGTCGTGGCAATCCCTGCTTCGGCTCAGGTGATTCCTCAGCCGCAACCCCAGACCATCATTCCGGCACCTCCACAGCTGGCGGCCAGCTCGTGGATTTTGATGGATGCCAATAGCGGACGTATTCTCGCCGAGCACAATTCCGACGAGCGCCTGCCGCCGGCGAGCCTGACCAAGCTGATGACCGCCTACCTGGTCGAGCGGGAGCTGGACCGTGGCACCATCAACCTGACCGACATGGTCAATATCAGCGAAAATGCCTGGCGTACCGGTGGCTCCAAGATGTTCATCGAGGTGGGCGACCGCGTATCGGTGGATAATCTGCTGCACGGTATCATCATCGTGTCCGGCAACGATGCCAGCGTGGCCATGGCCGAGCATCTGGCCGGCGGCGAAGCACCGTTCGCCGACCTGATGAACCAGCATGCCACGCGCCTGGGCATGCACAACACCAATTTCCAGAACGCCACCGGGTTGCCGGGTGACCAGCACTACTCCACGGCGCGAGACATGGCCATCCTGTCTCAGTACATCATCAACGACTACCCTGACCACTACGCCATCTACTCACAGCGCAACTTCTCCTTTGGCGGCATCGACCAGCCCAATCGCAACCGTCTGCTGTGGCGTGACCCGTCGGTGGATGGTCTGAAAACCGGCTGGACCACCGAAGCGGGCTACTGCCTGGTGTCGTCTGCCGAGCGTGATGGCATGCGCCTGATCTCCGTGGTCATGGGCACCAGCTCCGAAGAGGCTCGCGCCCAGGAAACCCAGAAGCTGCTCAGCTACGGCTTCCGCTTCTATGAAACCATGAAGCTCTATGAGCGCGGTGCCGTATTGGCCACGCCGCGGGTGTGGGGTGGTGACACCAATGAACTACGCGTGGGTGTCGATGGTGAAGTCTTCATGACGCTGCCGCGCAACCGTAACGAAGAGCTGCGCGCGCGTCTGAATCTGGATAGCGACCTGAGTGCGCCCGTCGCCGTTGGCGACGAAGTCGGTACTCTGGAAGTCTACCTGGGTGACGAAATGGTTGGCGAGCGCCAGCTGGTGGCGCTGGAAAACGTCGAAGAGGGCGGCCTGTTCAAGCGCTTCTTCGATCAGGTGCAGCGCTTCTTCAGCAACCTGATCGGCAACTTCAGAAGCTGACGAGCCTCGAGCACGCTGGGCAGGCCGACGTGGCCTGCCTGCGATGCCCCAGCCTCCCGGTCGCAACCAGAAGCTCTGGCGTCATCGTCAGGGTTTCATTCGTTTTAGCATTCGTCATAGATAGGCAACTCATGAAAAAAGATACCAAGTCTCCGCTGCGTGACCTGCGCCAGCCCTCCACGGCCAGTAAGCCGCCCAAGATCACTTTTCCCTGCGACTACTCGCTCAAGGTGGTAGGCGATGCGGCGGATGATTTTCCCGCTTGTGTATGCCAGGTCATCGTCAAGCACGCGCCGGATTTCGACGAAACCACCCTGCAGGTGGTGGATAGTCGCAATGGTCGCTTCCAATCGGTACGGGTGACCATCGTGGCGACCGGTGAACAACAGCTGGCCAGCCTGTTCGATGAGCTGAAAGCCACGGGCCGCGTGCACATGGTGGTGTGACATGAGCCCCGCACCCATCGAGCTGCACCGCCTGGGGCGTCGGCCCTACCAGCCTGTCTGGGAAGCCATGCGCGAGCTCACCGACTGCCGTGACGAGCATACGCCCGACCAGTTCTGGCTGGTCGAGCACGACTCGGTCTTCACTCAGGGGCAGGCGGGCAAACCCGAACATTTGCTGATGCCGGGCGATATCCCGGTGGTCAATACCGACCGTGGCGGTCAAGTGACCTACCATGGGCCTGGGCAAGTGGTGCTTTACCCGTTGCTGGACGTGCGGCGTGGCAAGATCGGTGTGCGTGAGCTGGTCAGCGCCCTGGAAAATGCGGTGATCGACGTGCTGGCCCGCCATGGTGTCGATGCCTGGGCCAAGCCGGATGCGCCGGGCGTGTATACCCGCACGGTGATGGGGGAGGCCAAGATTGCATCGCTGGGGCTGCGCATTCGTCGAGGGGCCAGTTACCACGGTGTTGCATTGAACGTGGACGGCGACCTGTCGCCGTTTGGGCGCATCAACCCCTGTGGCTATGCAGGCATGCAGGTGACGCGTCTGGGCGATCTGGTGACGCTGGACGATGGCGCAGATATCGGGGGGGAACTGGCCCTGGCGCTGGCGGAGCAGCTAGGCCGATCGCTGGTGGATTCGGCGTCGTGATCGAGTAAGTGCTGCAAAAGACGGGTTCACCGGCATGCCGAAAGGGCATGCCGGTGACATTCGTGCGGGGTATCAGCCGACGTTGAAGGCCGGAATACGGTTACTGTCGGTTTCCTGGCCAGGCACTGCGGCAGGGGCGGCCAGGCCCAGGTTGTTCTTTTCGAACACGCGGTCGGCGCGGTAGCTCGAACGCACCAGCGGGCCGGAGGGAACCTCCATGAAGCCTTTCTCGAGGCCCAGCACGCGATAGCGCTCGAACTCTTCCGGCGTGACATAGCGCTCTACTGCCAGATGGTTCTTGGTGGGGCGCAGGTACTGCCCCAGCGTGACGATATCCACACCGATGTCGCGCAGGTCGTCGAACGTCTGCAGAATCTCTTCTTCCGTTTCACCCAGCCCCAGCATCAGGCTGGTCTTGGTGATCACGTCCGGACGGTGGCGCTTGGCATGGGCCAATACGTCCAGCGTCTTGCGGTAACCGGCACGCGGGTCGCGTACCTTGGAGGTCAGCCGCTCCACGGTTTCCACGTTCTGGGCAAACACTTCCAGGCCGGAGTCGACCACGCGCTCGATGGCGGCCTGATCGCCGTCGAAATCCGGCGTCAAAGCCTCCACCACGACCTCGGGGGTGCGTGCCTTGATGGCGCGAATGCACGAGGCGTAGTGCGTGGCACCGCCATCTTCCAGGTCATCCCGGTCGACCGAGGTCAGCACGATATAGCGCAGGCCCATCAGCTCGACGGACTTGGCGGTATTCTCGGGCTCTTCCTTGTCCAGCCAACCCTTGGGATTGCCGGTGTCCACCGCGCAGAAGCGGCAGGCGCGGGTACAGACGGAGCCCATCAGCATGATGGTCGCGGTGCCGTTGCTCCAGCACTCGCCCATGTTGGGGCAGTGGGATTCGGCGCACACCGTACTCAGCCGGTGAGTCGATACGTTTTTCTTGACGGCTTCGAAACGCTCGCCGCCTGGAATCTGGGCGCGCAGCCATTTGGGCTTGCGTTCAAGGGCGGGCGCATCGGCCTGCGCCTTGCGCTGCTTCATGCCGTCCTTGATCACCGTCATGCCGTGTTCGTTGCGGAATTTTTCGCCGCTGGGCACGCGCTGGGAAGGGGTGTTGCTCATAGGAGAGAGCCTCGAGTCACGCTAACTGATACGTAGGTGGTAGATAATGTAACATATCTGGCAATCAACAAGACACCGTCGCGCATCACGGGGTCTGTTCGACGCTCAGGCCTGGCAGGCAGGAAACGCCGTGGCTGGGGAGGGGGCTGGGAGGCGCCTGGAAATGCGCACGCAGCTCGCTGAGGTGTTCGCGGGTGAAACGCAAGAACAGCTCCGCCACCGGCGTGGGAAAGTGGTCACGGCGATAGACGGTGCACCAAGCGCGGCGGATCGGAAAGTGGGGCAGCGCCAGCGTGGCCAGCAGCCCCTGTTCCAGCTCCAGCTGAATGGCCATGCGCGGCAGTACCGCCACGCCCAGATGCGCCATCACGCCTTGTTTGATCGCTTCGTTGGTGCCCAGCTCGATACGGTGGGGCAGCCCGACTTCCTGATCGACCGCCAGCTGCTCGAAGGCGCTGCGCACGCCTGACCCCGGCTCACGCATCAATACATAGTGGCGGGCAAAGTCCGAGAGGGTAGGGTTAGCCAGTTGGAGCAGCGGATGCTCCGGCCATACCACGGCCACCAGCTCATTTTCCAATACCGGCATGACCACCAAGCCATCGTCCTCTGGCACCATGGCCATGATGACCACGTCATCCTGCTGGTCGGCGAGGCGCTCCAGTGCCTGGCTGCGGTTGCATACTTTCAGACGCAGCTGCACATCGGGGTAGCGGGCGCGAAAGCGTGACAGCAGGTAGGGCACCACGTATTGGGCAGAAGAAACCGCTGCAATGCTCAACTTGCCGCTGATCTTGCCGTTAATATCTGAAAGGTGCATCTGCAGGCGCGAGAGCTGTCCGAAGATTTCCCGAGTGGAGAGCGCCAGCGTATCCGCGGCTGGCAGTACATGCAGGGTTTTACCGGCATAGCGAAACAGCGGCTGCCCCAGCGCCTGTTCCAGCTGGCGAATCTGGGCGCTCACGGCGGGTTGAGTCAGGCCCAGCTGTTCGGCGGCACGCGAATACGAGCGCTGGCGATGTACGGCCTGAAACACCTGCAGTTGGCGAAACGTCAAGCGGTTGAGCAGCGACGGGGATGACATAACCACCTCGAGGTAAACGTGCTCGGTCAGCGTCAGCGACTCCCAAGCGCGTGGGTCCATGTCGAAATGCTACCATCCTTTGCCCGCTAACGCCTTGAATCGCTGTCGCTCGATGGTTCATGCATAGGTTGTTACACAGGTTCATGCATGGGTAATGATCGACGTCTGGCAAGGAGTGGCCTAAACTATATTGCATTGCAGCATCATGGCTTCGGGCTTGGTGCCCCGCATCAACCCCACGGGAGACTCTATGAACTTTCTCGCTAATCCCTTGCTTTCCCCCACTCTGGGCAACAGCGCGCTGACAAGCATGATGGACCCGTTCGGGTTTGGCCGTGCTGCCTTGAGCTACTGGCGCGACAGCGTCGAGCGCAACGTGCTGTACTGGGATGTGATGCGCGAACGGGGCAACCAGTACCTGGCCCATATGGAGCAGACCAAGCCCAACGTGCTGGGGTTCGATACCGAAGTGCTGATGGATGGGCGGACGCTGCCCAACCCGACCAATTACGAACTGCTGCGCGTATTGCCCAAGGGCGATACGGTCACCGATCCCAGCAAGCGCCCGTTCGTGGTGGTCGACCCACGGGCCGGGCATGGCCCAGGCATCGGCGGCTTCAAGCCCGACAGCGAACTGGGCGTGGCGCTCAAGGCGGGTCACCCGTGCTATTTCATTGGCTTTCTGCCCTTTCCCGAGCCCGGCCAAACGGTCGAGGATGTGGTAGAAGCCGAAATCGCTTTCCTGCGTCATGTCATCGAGCTACACCCAGAAACCACTGAAAAGCCGATGGTGGTAGGCAACTGTCAGGCGGGCTGGCAGATCATGATGGCAGCGGCACTGGAACCCGACGTGTTCGGGCCCATCCTGATTGCCGGTGCGCCGCTCTCTTACTGGGCGGGCGAGCACGGCAAGGCGCCGATGCGCTATACCGGCGGCATGGTGGGCGGTAGCTGGATCACGGCGCTGACCAGTGACATGGGCAATGGTCTGTTCGATGGCGCCTGGCTGGTGCAGAACTTCGAGCGCCTGAATCCGGCCAACACCTATTGGAAAAAGCAGTACCACTTGTATGCCAATATCGACACCGAAACCTCGCGTTATCTTGAGTTCGAGCGCTGGTGGGGTGGTCACGTGGTGCTGGGTGGAGAAGAAATCCAGTACATCGTCGATAATCTGTTCGTGGGCAACCGGCTCTCCACGGCCCAGCTGGTGACCCGCGACGGGCGCCGCATCGATCTGCGCAACGTGCGTTCGCCGGTGGTGGTGTTCTGCTCCCGTGGCGACGACATTACCCCGCCGCCGCAGGCGCTGGGATGGATTCGTGATCTGTACGAAGGCGAAGAGGATATCATCGCCAATGACCAGACCATCATCTACTGCCTGCATGACACCACGGGCCATCTGGGGATTTTCGTTTCCGGCAGCGTTTCCCGCAAGGAACACTCCGAATTCACGGCCAATATGGATTACATCGACGTGATGCCGCCAGGGCTTTACGAAACGACGATTTCCCATGCCAGTGAACGAGCCGATGCCGAGCTGATCGAGCGTGACTACCTGCTCGAATTCAACCCGCGCAACTTCGAGGAGTTGGATCGGGATGTCATGCACAAGCCCGAAGATGACCGCCGTTTCGCCACCGTTGCACGCATCTCGGAGATCAATCTGGGGCTGTATCGGATTTACATGCAGCCCTGGCTTCAGGCGGTAATGACGCCCGAGGCCGCACGCTGGATCCGACGCATGCACCCCATTCGCCTGGGCTACAAGCTGCTGTCGGACCGCAACCCGCTGAGCGTGCCGCTGCCGGTGATGGCCGATTACGTGCGCAAGCATCGTGAGCCGGTAGGGCAGGACAACGTGTTCAAGGCGTTCGAGACCATGGCCTCGGATCAGATCGTCGCCAGCCTCAATGCCTTGCGCGATTTCAGGGACAGCAGCACCGAGCGACTGTTCATGGATATCTATGGCCAGCCACTGCTGCAGGCGGCCGTCGGGCTTTATGGTGATGCCCATGTGCATCGTCGCCGTCCGGGTGCCGAGCCGGAGCATCGTCGCTTCATCCAGCATCAGCAGGATGAGCTGCGCAAGCAAATCACCCAAGGTGGCCCGCATGCAGCCGTGATGCGAGCGGTGATCTACGTGCTGGGCGGTGCGCCCGCCACCGACGAGCGCAACTTCAAGCGGTTGCGCGCCTCGCGTGCGAAGCTCGAGCCCAGCAGCTCGTTGAGCGAGTTCAAGCGCCTGGTGCGTGAACAGTTCTTCATTCTCAAGCTGGATCGTGAGCAGGCCCTGAGCACGCTGCCCGTGTTGCTGGAAGGTGAGGACAATGCGGCCATCGATGGTCACCTGGAGCATCTGGAGCACGTGTTCTCGGCCAGCGGTGAGCTGACTGCCCATGCCGCCGAGCGTTTCGAACAGGTCAAGGCGCTGTTTGGTCAAGCGCGTCCTGCGCTGCCTGCAACCGCCGACAGCTTGGAGGCTGAACCTGACACCAAACCTCAGGTCAAGCCTGAGAACAAGTCAGAGGCCAAGGCCGAAGTCGTCACCGATACCGACACCGAGGGCGCGACCACTCAGGAAGCCAAGCCTTCAGCGGCATCTTCAGCCCCTGCCGCGGCTGCTAAAAAGCCTGCGACCAGGTCAGCCAATGCGCGGCGCGGAACGTCACGCAAGCGCTAGCCGTTCGTGTCATCACCGCCGACGCCCCCGCTTTTCAGCGGGGGCGATTGGTTGGAGAACCCCGCTTAAGGTTGCCGAGTGCTATACGGCAGTCTAGTGTCTAGCTACTCGATATAAAAAAAGCACGGTCGATTGCGACGGCCTCTTCGAGGAGGCACTACCTCATCGTGTGTACCGCTGCACAAGGTTGCTACTAGCGCTTGGGCAAGGGCTGGGGTAGGGTAGGCGCATTTTTCTCATGGTCGCCAAGGCATGATTTAGGGCGACAACGTATTTAGCGCCGGGGCGATAGCGCCTCGGCATCAGGAAAGTGGAGCACTATGGGCAAGTCACTGGTCATCGTCGAATCGCCCGCGAAAGCGAAGACGATTAATAAGTATCTCGGCAACGATTTCATCGTGAAGTCGAGCGTGGGTCACATCCGTGACCTGCCGACCAGCGGCTCGGGTAAGGCAGCCTCCGACCCAAAGGAGCGCGCTCGCCAGGCCGCGGCAACGCGCAAGATGTCAGCGGAAGAGAAAGCCGAGTACAAGCAGCGCAAGGCCCACGACCAGTTGATTCGCCGCATGGGTATCGACCCGGACAACGGCTGGGCGGCCAACTATGACATTCTGCCCGGCAAGGAAAAGGTCGTGGCCGAGCTGAAGAAGCTGGCCGAAAAAGCCGATGCCGTCTATCTCGCCACGGATTTGGACCGCGAGGGGGAAGCCATTGCCTGGCACCTGCGGGAAACCATCGGTGGTGACGACAGCCGCTACAAACGCGTGGTGTTCAACGAAATCACCAAGAATGCCATCCAGGATGCCTTCAAGACCCCCGGTGTGCTGAACATCCCCCGTGTGGAAGCTCAGCAGGCGCGCCGTTTCCTCGACCGCGTGGTGGGCTTCATGCTCTCGCCGCTGCTGTGGGCCAAGATTGCCCGTGGCCTGTCTGCCGGCCGTGTACAGTCGGTGGCCGTGCGTTTGATCGTCGAGCGTGAGCGAGAAATTCGCGCCTTCATCCCCGAAGAGTTCTGGGACGTGCATGCGGACCTGGTCTCGCCCGAGGGTGAGCTGGTGCGTTTTGCTTTGGCGCGGCAGGATGGCCAGGCCTTCCGCCCCACTTCGGAAAAAGAGACTCTGGAGCGAATTGCCAAGCTGAGCAAGGCCAAACTGTCGATCACGTCTCGCGAAGACAAACCGACACGCTCCAAGCCCACCGCTCCCTTCATTACCTCGACGCTGCAGCAGGCGGCCAGCGGGCGGCTAGGGTTCTCGGTCAAGAAGACCATGACCATGGCCCAGCGGCTGTATGAAGCTGGCTACATCACTTATATGCGTACCGACTCGACCAATTTGTCCAAGGATGCGGTCGAGAGCGTGCGTTCGTTTATTGGTGATGAGTATGGGGAGCGCTACCTGCCCGAAGCGCCCAACCGCTACAGCAGCAAAGAGAGCGCACAGGAAGCCCACGAAGCGATCCGCCCCTCCAGCGTGGAGCGCAAGTCCACGGATCTGGTGGGCATGGAGCGTGACGCCGAGCGCCTGTATGAGCTGATCTGGCGGCAGTTCGTGGCCTGCCAGATGACCCCGGCGGAGTATCTTTCCAGCACCCTGAGTGTCGAGGTTGATGGCTACGAGCTGCGTGCCAAAGGGCGCGTGCTCAAGTTCGATGGTTACACCCGAGTCATGAAGCCGACCGGCAAGAACGAGGATCAGACCCTCCCCGACCTGCCCACCGGCACGCCCATGGGGCTCGAAGTGCTCGACCCTCAGCAGCACTTCACCAAGCCGCCTGCGCGTTACACCGAAGCCAGCCTGGTCAAGGAGCTGGAGAAGCAGGGCATCGGGCGTCCATCTACCTACGCCTCGATCATTTCCACGATTCAGGATCGGGGTTATGTGAAGCTGGAAAGCCGCCGTTTCTATGCCGAAAAGCTGGGCGATATCGTCACCGAGCGCCTCAAGGAGTCCTTCCCTGACCTGATGGATTACTCCTTCACGGCGCGCATGGAAGACAGCCTGGATGAAGTCGCCGAGGGCGAGCGCAACTGGCAGGCGCTGCTGGATGCTTTCTACGACGAGTTTCGTAATGAGCTGGCCAAGGCCGAGAGCGATGAAGGGATGCGCCCCAATCAGCCGGTGGCGACCAACATCGACTGCCCCAGCTGTGGTCGTCAAATGCAGATTCGAACCGCTTCCACCGGTGTGTTCCTGGGGTGCAGCGGCTACAACCTGCCGCCCAAGGAGCGTTGCAAGACCACCATCGACCTCATTCCCGGTGAAGAAGCCGTGGCTGAAGATGCCGGGGAAGAGGCAGAAACCGATGCGCTGCGCGCCAAGCGCCGCTGCCCGAAGTGTGGCACGGCCATGGACAACTATCTGATCGACGAAACCCGCAAGCTGCATATCTGTGGCAACAGCCCGGATTGCGATGGTTACGAAGTCGAGGGCGGCAAATTCAAGATCAAAGGCTACGATGGCCCGCTGATCGAATGCGACAAGTGTGGCTCGGACATGCAGCTCAAGACCGGGCGCTTCGGTAAATATTTCGGCTGCACCAACAGCGAGTGCAAGAACACCCGCAAGCTGCTGCGCAGCGGCGAAGTGGCACCGCCCAAGATGGACCCGATTCCCATGCCGGAGCTGGCCTGTCAGAAGGTGGAAGACCACTACGTGCTGCGTGATGGTGCCAGCGGCTTGTTCCTGGCGGCCAGCAAGTTCCCCAAGAACCGTGAAACACGCCCGCCGCTGGTTCACGAGCTGAAGGCCCATGCCGACGAGCTGCCCGAGAAGTACCACTTCCTGCTCAAGGCGCCCAGCGAAGACCCGGATGGCCGCCCGGCGCAGATTCGTTACTCACGCAAGAATAAAGAGCAGTACGTGATGACCGACGAAGAGGGCAAGGCCACGGGCTGGAAAGCCACCTACGAAGGCGGTAAATGGCACGTGGAGGACAAGCGCAAGTGAGTGCCCGTTCGCGTACTAACCAGCTCGTCTATCAAGCCGAGCTGATGATTGGGCTTCCGGTGGGCGATGACGAGCACGCTGCTGCCCGTCAGATGGCGCTGGAGGAGGGCGCGCTGGCGCTGTTCGAGCTGGCGCTGGTGTCGTTGTTGAAAGAGGTCACCGAGCATGCGCGCTTACCGGATCATGACTGGCGGCGGCTGCTGGCCAGCGACGGCCCGGCGCTTGCCGAGCTGCAGCGCCTGCGTGACGAGCTGCAGCGCCCGGATAGCTGGCTGGCGTGGCTCACAGCGCAACTGGAGAAGCTGCATGGCGACGAGGGCGCAGCCCGCCGTCAGGTGCATAACCCCGCCATGATCGCCGTAGGCGCTCAGGCGTCCCTGGGCGAGCAATTGCTGGAACATCTTCAGTCTGCGAAGCGTGAAATGGCGCTGCTCAGGGAGACCAGCCTGGAGTGGTAGGCTTGAAAAATGGCTGATCATGTCCATGCTATGGAGTGTGTCACTCAACAGGAGGCAAGGATGCGATACAACCAAGTGAAGGATCTGATGCAGTGGGCTGCTGGCTACCATGAGCGTATGGCGCGCCAGTACAGCGCGGCAGCCGATGCGGCAGAACACGAGCGGCTGGCCATGGCGCTCAACTATCTCGCCAGCAGTGAATTGACCATGAAGTCCGGGCTGGAGGCGCTGTTTCACGATGGCTCGGATCAGCGCGAAGTGCTGGAGCTATGGTTCGACGAGTCAGGCGATTTTCCTCAGCCGCCGGTGCTGGAAGCCTTGGCAGAGCGGGACGTGGCCGGTTCACTGGATGAGTTGACCGCCACGGCCGTGGAGTCGCACGAGCAGCTTCAGGCCCTCTACGAGCATCGCGCCTCGCGGGCCAGAGTGGCCCCTGAGGAAACGTTCTTTACGACCTTGGCCCATGGGCATGCCGCCGAAGCGCGCAAGCTGGTGGCTAGCCTGCAAGAGCTGGAGGGCGTCTAGCGCCAGGTCTGCAAAGCTACGTTGAAGCACAGTTGGCGGTTGAGATGGCGGGTATTTTGGGCGTTTATTGTGGGGTCGATACGCTGACAAAAGCCGCATGAATAGGGTATAACAGCCTCCATCCATGCGTTATCGGTCGGCCTTGGCTTACCTGATGTCGAGCCGACCCCATTTTCGAGAGCAACAATGATGCCTGTAAACCGTCGCCGATTTTTGGCGCTGGCACTGGGCTGGCCTGTAGTGGCCAGTGCAGCGGCTACCAGTGCCCTGCCTGATTACGAGCCTACCGATCTGGTCGCCACCTTGCTGGCCAGGGCAGATGTGCCACGCCACAGCAACGAGGTGTGGGTGCTGGTAGACGACAAGGAGGCGACGCTGAGCGTGTTTCGTGGTCATGCGCTGCTGGAGCGGTTCGCGCCGGTATCGCTAGGCCGTGGGGGCGCCAGAACGCATCGTATCCGCGGTGGTAACGTGACGCCGCTGGGTGAGTTCAGAATTAATCGATTTAATTTCGAAAGCCAGTGGCATATCTTCATCAGTATCGATTATCCTACGCCACCTCACGCGCGCATGGCGCTCGAAAAAGGCATCTACTCCCAGGCGGACTACGAGGCCTATTTCGACCACTATCGCCGTTACGGCTCCCCGCCGCAGGATACCGCGCTGGGGGGAGCCATTGGGATTCACGGCATTGGCCGAGGAGACCCCGATATCCATGGCAACTTCCACTGGACCCAAGGGTGTGTGGCAGTGACCAATGAGCAAATCGAGCGGGTTGCCGAGCTAGTAGGAGTTGGCACACGCGTGGTGATCCGCTAGGCTTATGTTGTTGAAGGAAGTTCCAGGTTTTTGGACACGCGACTATAGACAACCGCTGTGGTCTATTATAAAACAGCGTTTGACTTGCGTACCCTACGGGTAAGCCCTGGTACAAGTCGGTGAAAAGAACCTGCATCGCAGGTAGACAAATCTAAGCTAATAATTTAGCTTTATTTTTTGTCATACCCTTAAACGTAGTACCCAAGGAAGACTCAAGGAGAACATCATGACTCTTAAGACTGCTCTGAAAATGACCGCCGCTGCTGCTTCTCTGGCAATCCTGGCTGGCTGTGCTTCTACCAGCGCTCTGGAAGAAGTTCGCATGACTGCTGAATCTGCACAAGCTGACGCTGCAGAAGCTCGCAGCATGGCTTCACAGGCTCTGAACACTGCAAACCAGGCTCAGCGCGACGCGCAAGCTGCCCTGCAGATGTCTGAGCAGAACCGTGAAGAAATGAACCGCATGTTCCAGCGTTCCATGCAGAAGTAATTCTGCTTGGGTCGTCAGGTTCGTCAAGAACCCGACGGCTGCTGTTAGATGTGAAAAAACCCCGCCAACTGGCGGGGTTTTTTTTGGCGTTTATTCAGGTTTTGCTTTCATTCCTGTCGCCAATCGTCGAGCGAGCTTGGCGGAAGATGACAGGGCCGCCAGAGGCGGCCCTGGAAGGCATTAAGCGTCGCCTTCGATACGAACTACGGTAGACAGCTCGATGTCGCCTAGAATGCCTTCCAGCTGCGGCTGCTGCGCTTCAGGCTGGGGCTGTTCTTCAACGGCGGCTTGCGGGCCGTGAAGCGCGACAAAACGGCCGTCAGGCTCGGCGATGGCGCGCTGGATCTGGGCTTCGTCGATATCCACCTGGTCTTCCACCAGGGCGTTCAGGCGCTCCATGGCGTCGCGCAGGGGCTCAGAGCCTTCGACGTTCTCTTCCAGCTGCGGGTAAGACTGCACGAACAGCGTACCGTCAGCCGCCCAGCCTGCCTTGAAGGGAGCATCCATCAGGTTGACCTGGGTGCCGCTGGGCAGGCGCTCGTAGAGCGACTCGATATCTTCGGGGTACATGCGGATACAGCCGCGGCTGGCGCGCATGCCGACGCCGTCAGGACGGTTGGTGCCGTGAATCAGGTAGCTCGGCATGGCCAGCAGGATCGCGTGGCGGCCCAGCGGGTTGTCAGGGCCTGGCGGCACGATGGCCGGGGCAGGCTCGCCACGCTCGGCGGCTTCACGACGCATGGAGGCGGGCGGTGCCCAGGCGGGGTCCTTGACCTTGACGGTGGTGCGGGTAATGCCGACCGGGGTGGCGAAACCGTCACGACCGACGCTGACCGGGTAGGTCTCGACGATGCCGGGGTTGTTGGCCGGGTAGTAGTACAGGCGCAGTTCCGACAGGTTCACCACCACCCCTTCACGCGGTGCGGGGGGCAGGATGTACTGGGCCGGAATGACGATTTCCGTGCCTTCGCCAGGTACCCACATGCTGACGCCAGGATTCGCCATGCGAATCTCTTCGTAGCCGATGTTGTGGCGGCGGGCGATGTCGATCAGGGTCTCTTCGGGGTTGTCCACCGTTACCGTGTAGTACTCACCGATGATGTCACCCTGCTCGGGCAGGCGAAAATGCCCGCGTGGCAGTTCGTGGCGCGCCTCGGCGACCTGTTCGGCACCGGCAGTGGCTTCACTGCTGACCGCAGCCTGCTCTGAGGCGGGCTGGGCATAAACGGGTCCGGTCAAGCTGGCGGCCAGCAGGACCGCCAGACTGGTGGGGCCCCAACGGTTGATGATCTTGCGAGTCTTCATGGTCGTTCCTAATCAAGTATGCACTGCAGAGACGCCTGGCGGTGGTTGGCCATGCGTTGGCAGGGTTGTCTGCTTAATGACAAGTTTGCCCCAAGGTTCACGCCTTCGCTACTTTTTGATTAAGGGTGTTTAACAGTGTTTCAACCTTCTCAAAGCGTTGCTCGGCGGTTTCCATCGCAAATTCAAATCTTAACGTGTCGGAACCGTCCAGTCGGTAGTGCTGCGGGGAGGTCTGGATCAGCGTTACCAGGGTCAATGGGTCGACCTGGGTAGAGCCGTCGAACAGCACTCGGCCCCTGGATTCACCGGCCTCGATGCGGGCAATGCCGAGCTGCTCGGCGCGCTGGCGCAGCCGCGTCTGGCGGATCAGGTTCTTCAGCGGCTGAGGCAGCAGGCCGAAACGATCGATCAGCTCTACCTGCAGCTCTTTGAGCTCGCCATCCGACTGGGTGTTGGCAATGCGCTTGTACATCACCAGGCGCTGCTGCACGTCGTGCAGATAGTCGTCGGGGATCAGCGCGGGCAGGTTCAGGCTGATTTCCACGCCGGTGTTGAAGGGGGCGTCGATGTTGGGCGTCTTGCCTGCCCGAATGGCCTTCACGGCGCGGTCGAGCATCTCCATGTAAAGCGAGTAGCCAATGGTTTCCATCTGGCCGCTCTGTTCGTCGCCCAGCAGCTCCCCGGCGCCGCGAATTTCCATGTCGTGGCTGGCCAGGGTGAAGCCCGCGCCCAGGTCGTCGGAGGCGCTGATGGCTTCCAGGCGTTTGACGGCATCCCGGGTCATTGCCTTCGGCGAAGGCGTGAGCAGATAAGCGTAGGCCTGGTGGTGGCTGCGGCCCACGCGCCCACGCAGCTGGTGCAGCTGGGCCAGGCCGAACTTGTCGGCCCGCTCGATCAGAATGGTGTTGGCGCTCGGCACGTCGATGCCGGTTTCGATGATGGTCGAGCACACCAGTACGTTGAAGCGCCGATGATAAAAGTCGGACATCACGCGTTCCAGGCTACGCTCCGGCAGCTGGCCGTGGGCCACCGCCACTCGCGCTTCCGGCACCAGCTCGCGAATCTGTTCGGCGGCGTTTTCGATGGTCTTGACTTCGTTGTGCAGGAAGTAGACCTGGCCGCCGCGCAGAATTTCCCGCAGCAGGGCCTCCTTGATCACGCTGTCGTCGCGCTGCTGGACGAAGGTTTTGACCGACAGGCGGCGGGCGGGTGGCGTCGCGATGATGGAGAGGTCGCGAATGCCGCTCATCGCCATGTTCAGCGTTCTCGGGATGGGCGTGGCGGTCAGCGTGAGAATGTCGATCTCGGCCCGCAGGGTCTTGAGCTTCTCCTTCTGGGCGACGCCAAAACGGTGCTCCTCATCGATGATCAGTAGCCCCATCTTGGGCAGCTCGACGCTCTTGGACAGCAGCTTGTGGGTGCCGATGACGATATCGGTCTGCCCGCTCTTGATGCTTTCCAGGGTCTGGGTCATCTCTTTGCCGCCGGTAAAGCGCGAGATCAGGCTGATGTTCACCGCCGTGTCGGCAAAGCGGTCACGGAAGTTTTCGAAATGCTGGCGTGCCAGCAGGGTAGTGGGCACCAGGACCACCACCTGCCTGCCCGACTGCACGGCCAGGAACGCTGCGCGCATGGCGACTTCGGTCTTGCCGAAGCCCACGTCGCCGCAGACTACGCGGTCCATGGGCTGGGGCGATACCATGTCGCTGATCACGGCTTCGATGGCGGCCTGTTGGTCGGGAGTCTCCTCGAAGGGGAAGCTGGCCGCGAAGCGCACGTACTCTTCGCCGGGGGCTTCGTAGACCACCCCTTGCTGGGCCTCGCGTCGGGCGTAGATGTCGAGCAGTTCGGCGGCGGTGTCGCGAATCTTCTCGGCGGCCTTGCGGCGGGCCTTCTCCCACTGGTCGGAGCCCAGCTTGTGCAGCGGTGCCAGCTCGTCGTCGGCACCGCTGTAGCGAGAAATCAGGTGCAGGCTGTCCACCGGAACGTACAGCTTGGCCCCGTCGGCATAGGAGAGCGCCAGGAATTCGTTGGCCTGGCCCCCGGCTTCCAGGGTTTCCAGGCCCAGATAGCGGCCCACCCCGTGGGCCTGGTGGACCACCGGCGCGCCCTCGCGGAGTTCCGACAAGTGGCGAACTGCCAGTTCGTTGTCATCGGTGGCTTTCTCGCGGCGGCGGCTCTGTCGTACCACGTCGCCGAACAGCTCGGTTTCGCTGATCACCGCCAGGTCGGGCGTTTCCAGCCACAGGCCGCTGGCCACCAGGCTTTCGGTGATCGCCAGGGGCTGATTGCCTTGCAGGAAGGCGTGGAAGCTCTCCACGTGGGGTAGCGAGAGCTTGAGCGGCGCCAGCACTTCCTCCAGTGCTTCCCGGCGGCCACGAGATTCCGCCACGAACAGCAGGCGCGTATCGGGTTGCGCCGCCATGAAGTTTGCCAGCTCGGCCAGCGGCTGCTTGGCCCGCGCATTGATGGCCAGCGAGGGCAGGGCGCGGGCTTGGGGTGCCAGCGCATGGCGCTGCTGCTCGTCCTCGGTGAACTCCACTCGGGGTCGTGCCTTGATGGCCGCAAACACGTCGCTGACCGGAAAGAACGCACGATGGGGCGGCAGCAGGGGGCGTGTCGGGTCGACGCCCAGATTGACGTAGCGCGCTTCGATGGCCTGCCAGTGCTGTTCGGCGGCAGCGAAGACGCCCGGCAGCAGGGCGATCCGGGTGTCATCTGTCACGTGCTCGAACAGCGACGCGGTTTCGTCGAAGAACAGCGGCAGGTACTGCTCCAGTCCCGGTGAAGGAATGGCCTTCAGGGCGTCGTTGTAGAGCGGGCACTGGCGCGGGTCGACGTCGAACAGGGTCTCGAACTGCTCGCGGAAGCAGGCAATGGCGCTGCGGCTTAGCGAGTACTCGTGGGCGGGCAGCAGTTCGATGCCGTCGATTTTGTCGGTAGAGCGCTGGCTGCCCGGGTCGAAGTGGCGCAGGGTGTCGATCTCGTCATCGAACAGGTCGATACGAATCGGCTCGTCCATGCCCATGGCGAACAGGTCGATGATAGCCCCGCGCATGGCGTATTCGCCCGGCTCGTAGACCGTTTCCACCGCGCGATAGCCCGCCCGTGAAAGCGATTCGCGGAAGGTTTCACGGTCGAGCCTGGCGCCGGACTGCAGGGTCATGACGCGGCCTGCAATGTAAGACACCGGTGGCAAGCGCTGCATCAGCGTATTGATGGGCACCAGCACGATGCCGCGCGCGCCGTCCTGCAGCTGCCTCAGTGTGCGCAGGCGGGCGGAGATAATATCCTGGTGCGGTGAAAAACTGTCGTAAGGCAATGTTTCCCAATCGGGGAACGGCAGCACCGGCACGCTGCTGTAAAAGGCTAGATCCTGCTCCAGGCGCTGGGCGCTGGCGGTATTGGGCGTAATGACCAGCAGCGGTGCGCTGGCCGCCACCTGGGCCAATGCCAGCGCAGTGGCGCTGCCCGGCGGCGCTTTCAGGTAGAGCGTATCGCGTATCCCTTGCGGCTGAGGCGGTTCGAGCAGAGAAAAAGAGGTCATGGAGTCGGCTTCGTTTTGCGCTGGAACGGAACCAGAATCATACACGAACGACACTTTTACGCAGCGCCTTTCGGCCCATGGGCCGGGCGGGGGCGTCATCGCGCGTTGCATCATTGGTGTTTGTAGTCAATGCCCTATTTCTGTAATACCCCTACATCCTGTGCGACTATCCATTCATTGCGGCCACGCCGCTGGCTCCGGATAATGCCCCCTGAAAATCCCCTTCACTACCTATGAGGCCGCCCGTGAGTCAGCAAACTCTCGACAACGTTTTTCAGGATTGGCAGAACAACGAAGCTCTGGCTGAGCAAATGATCCCGCTGGTCGGGAAGCTGTATCGCCAGAACAACGTTGTCGCCACCATGTTCGGACGTTCTCTGATCAAGCGGTCGGTTATTCGGATTCTTAAAGACCATCGTTTCGTGCGCAAGATCGAGGGCACCGAGCTGTCCGTGGAAGACACTTTCCCGATCGTTCAGGCCATGAGCGAGATGAACCTGGGGCCGGCCCACGTCGATGTGGGCAAGCTGGCGGTGATGTTCAAGCGTCAGGGCGGCGGTGACCTGAACGCTTTCCTGCGCGGCGAGCTGAACGACATCATCAATGGCTACCAGCCCGGTGCCAGTACCGGCGAGCCCCAGGACGTGGTGCTTTACGGGTTTGGCCGTATCGGTCGCCTGCTGGCCCGTGTCATGGTCGAAAAAGCCGGTGGCGGCAACCTGCTGCGTTTGCGTGCCATCGTGGTGCGTGGCCGTGGCGACGTGGGCAAGGACCTCGAGAAGCGCGCCAGCCTGCTGCGTCGTGATTCTGTCCATGGGCCCTTCGATGGCACCATCACGGTAGACGCCGAAGCGCGTACGCTGACCATCAACGGTAACGTGGTTCAGGTGATCTACGCCGATTCGCCCAGCGAGATCGACTATACCGCTTACGATATCCATAACGCCGTGGTGGTGGACAACACCGGTATCTGGCGTGACGAAGCGGGCCTGGGCCAGCACCTGGAGTGCAAGGGCGCGGCCAAGGCGCTGCTCACGGCGCCGGGCAAAGGCGATATCAAGAACGTCGTGTTTGGCATCAACCACGAAACCATCGGCGAAAGCGACCGCATCGTGTCGGCGGCGTCGTGCACTACCAACGCTATCGTGCCGGTGTTGAAAGTGCTCAACGATGAGTTCGGTGTGGTAACCGGCCATGTAGAAACCGTGCATGCCTACACCAATGACCAGAACCTGATCGACAACTACCACAAGGGCGACCGTCGCGGACGCAGCGCTGCCCTGAACATGGTATTGACCGAAACCGGTGCGGCCAAGGCCGTCGCCAAGGCGCTGCCCGAGCTGGAAGGCAAGCTGACCGGCAACGCCATCCGCGTGCCCACGCCCAACGTCTCCATGGCGATTCTGAACCTGACCCTGGAGAAGGGCACCGATGCAGTGGCGCTCAACGACTACCTGCGTCGCATGTCCATCGACTCGGCCTACCAGAAACAGATCGACTTCGTCGATTCTGCGGAGGTGGTCTCGTCGGATTTCGTCGGCAATCGTCATGCCGGTATCGTGGACGCCAAGGCGACCATCGCCAACGGCAACCATGCCGTGGTCTACGTTTGGTACGACAACGAATTCGGTTACAGCTGCCAGGTCATCCGCATTCTTCAGCACATGTCCAACGTGCAGTTCCTGAAACTGCCGCGTCAGGCCAGCTGAGCGGTCGGCGAGGGTGTTCGACTAATACAGCATTAGATGAAACACCATGCCTTTCAAGCGCCACCTTCGGGTGGCGTTTTTGTATATAGCACTTTCGGAGGCGGTCAGGGATGTGGTCATTGGCCGCGCTTATCTTTATAATACGATGGATTTTTTCGGGGTGGTCCAAGCTTGCTTGGGCCGGACTGGTAACAATCTGAACAGAAAACAAGAATTCGCTGAGCAGAAATTAAGCAATCGAACCCCTTACCTTCGTATATCCGATCCATCAACTGGGCGAGACTATGATCGAAGTCAAAAAAGGCCTGGATCTCCCCATCACGGGAGCGCCTGAGCAGCGTATTGAAGATGCGCAGCTTGTGCGTCACGTGGCAATCCTGGGCACCGACTACGTTGGCATGAAGCCAACGATGGAAGTTCAGGAAGGGGATAAGGTCAAACTAGGCCAACTGCTCTTCACCGACAAGAAAGTCGACGGCGTGCGCTTCACCGCACCCGCCGCTGGTGAAGTGGTAGCTATCAACCGT
Organism: Vreelandella hamiltonii; assembly: GCF_014651795.1. Taxonomy (NCBI): domain Bacteria; kingdom Pseudomonadati; phylum Pseudomonadota; class Gammaproteobacteria; order Oceanospirillales; family Halomonadaceae; genus Vreelandella; species Vreelandella hamiltonii. Next base: position 113,137 of record NZ_BMXO01000013.1, read on the forward strand.
GGCGAAAAACGTCGTTTGCTGTCTGTGGTCATTAAAGTCGACGAAAATGAAGAAGCGATGACATTCGCTTCCCATGATCGTGGCACTTTAGGACAGTTGGATCGTCAGACCGTTGTCGACCAACTGGTCGAGTCGGGTCTCTGGACTGCCTTGCGCACCCGTCCCTTCTCGCGCACGCCTGCCATCGACAGCGTTCCTGCCGATATCTTTGTCACCGCCGTGGATACCCATCCGCTCAGCGCTGACCCGGCACTCATCATCAATGAGAACTCCCAGGCATTCGAAGACGGCCTCAAGGTGCTAACCCGCCTGACCGAGGGCAACGTTTTTCTGTGCACGGGTGCCAACGCATCACTGCCCGGCAGCGATGTCAGCGGCGTCAAGACCGAAACCTTTGCCGGGCCGCACCCTGCAGGTCTGGTCGGCACGCACATTCACTACCTGTCGCCTGTCGCGCTGCACAAGAAAGTGTGGCACATCGGTTATCAGGATGTGATCGCGTTCGGCAAACTGTTCGTGGAAGGCAAGCTGGACGTCACCCGCATCGTCGCGGTAGGCGGCCCACGCGCCGAGAAACCTCGTCTGCTGCGCACCCGCGTGGGCGCCAGTACCCAGGAACTCCTGGCAGGCGAAGTGATCCAACCCGAGGACACTCGTGTCATCTCCGGTTCGGTATTTTCAGGCTTTGCCGCCGAGGGCAATATCACCTATCTGGGTCGCTTCCATAATCAGGTCAGCTTGTTGGAAGAGGGTAACAAGCGCACCTTCATGGGATGGCTCTCGCTGGGTGCGAACCGTCACTCCATCATGGGCATCTACCTGTCCAAGTTCAAAGGCCTGAGCAACTACGCGCCAACCACTTCCACCAATGGCTCCGAGCGTGCCATGGTGCCGGTGGGCAACTACGAGCGCGTCATGCCGTTGGATGTCATGCCGACGCAGCTGCTGCGTTCGCTGATTGTGGGCGACATTGAGGTTGCCATGCAGCTCGGGTGTCTGGAGCTGGACGAAGAGGATCTGGCGCTGTGTACCTACGTTTGCCCCGGCAAATACGAGTACGGCCCCATCCTGCGTGACAATCTCACCATGATCGAGAAAGAGGCCTGATGATGGGTATTCGACAAACACTCGATAATCTCGAGCCGCATTTCCACAAGGGTGGCAAGTACGAGAAGTTCTATCCGCTGTACGAAGCGGTAGACACCATCTTCTACTCACCCCCGAGTGTCGCCAAGACCACTGCCCACGTTCGTGACGGCGTCGATCTGAAACGCATCATGATCACCGTGTGGATGTGTACTTTCCCGGCCATGTTCTTCGGTATGTGGAACGCTGGCTGGCAAGCCAACACCGCCATCGAAGCAGGCTATGCTTCCATGGGCGGCTGGCGCGAAGCGATCATGATGACCCTGGCGGGTGGCCATGATCCGGGTAGCCTGTGGGCCAACTTCGTACTCGGTGCCACCTACTTCCTGCCCATCTATCTGGTGACCTTCGCGGTCGGCGGTTTCTGGGAAGTCCTGTTCGCGGTCAAGCGTGGCCACGAAGTCAACGAAGGCTTCTTCGTCACTTCCGTGCTGTTCGCACTGATCCTCCCGGCGACCATCCCGCTCTGGCAGGTGGCCCTGGGTATCACCTTCGGTGTGGTGATCGGCAAGGAAATCTTCGGCGGTACCGGCAAGAACTTCCTGAACCCCGCGTTGACTGGTCGTGCTTTCCTCTACTTTGCTTACCCGGCACAGATTTCCGGCGACGCAGTATGGGTGGCCGCCGATGGTTACACCGGTGCCACGGCACTGTCTCTGGCGTTCCAGGACGGCATGAACGCACTGACCAGCACTTACACCTGGTGGGATGCCTTCATTGGCTACGTACCGGGCTCCGTGGGTGAAGTGTCGACTCTGGCGATCCTGATCGGTGCTGCGGTACTACTGTGGACCAAGATTGCCAACTGGCGCATCATGCTGGGCGTGTTCCTGGGCATGGTGATCACCAGCACGCTGTTCAATCTGATCGGTTCCGACACCAACGCCATGTTCGCGATGCCCTGGTACTGGCATCTGGTGGTGGGTGGTTTCGCCTTCGGTATGGTGTTCATGGCAACCGACCCCGTGTCGGCCGCGATGACCAACCAGGGCCGCCTGCTGTTCGGTGCGCTGATCGGTGTCATGACCGTGCTGATCCGCGTGGTGAACCCGGCCTTCCCGGAAGGCATCATGCTGGCCATCCTGTTTGCCAACCTGTTCGCACCGCTGATTGACCACATGTTCGTCCAGGCCAATGTCAAGCGCCGTCTCAAGCGTACTGGCACACCGGCCGAGGAGACTGCCTAATGGCACAAGGTAACAACTCCATCAAGAAAGTACTGATCGTAGCGTTTTCGCTGTGCATCGTGTGCTCGGTCATCGTTTCGACCGCGGCCGTGGCACTGCGCCCTGCGCAGCAGCTCAATCAGGAACTCGACCGTAAGACCAACATCCTGCGCGTTGCCAATCTCTATGAGAGCGGCATGGACGTAGAAGCCGCTTTCCGTGAGGTAACCCCACGCGTGGTCAACCTCGAAACGGGCGAGTACTCGGATCAGCACGATCCCGAGACCTTCGACGGCTTCGAAGTTCGTCGTGATCCGGCGGCCTCGCGCACCCTGTCAGGTGAGCGTGACCCGGCGGGTCTGTCCAGCGTCGAAAACTACGCCACCGTCTACCTGGTGGGCGACCCGGACAGCCCCGAGCAGATCATTCTGCCCATCCGTGGCCAGGGCCTGTGGGGCCTGATGCGCGGCTTCCTGTCGGTCGAAGGTGACGGTAATACCATCGTCGGTATCACCTACTTCGAGCACAGCGAAACGCCAGGGCTGGGTGCCGAGGTCAACAACCCCCGTTGGCAGGCTCAGTGGGAAGGCAAGCAGATCTTCGACGAAGAGGGTGATCTGGTACCGGCTATCCGTGTCGTGAAGGGTAGCGGTAGCGGTGACTATGAAGTCGACGGCCTGTCGGGTGCCACCCTGACCGCTAACGGTGTTAACAACATGCTGCAGTTCTGGCTGAGCCCGGAAGGCTTCGGTGAATACCTGGCCAAGTTCCGCAGCGGCGTTGACCAGGAAGACGTTCAGGACGCTGACGTCGAACTCGAAGCGGAAGGAGCTTGATCATGGCGGACGTAAATGCAAAAAGCGTCTTGACGGCGCCGGTCTTCAAGAATAACCCGATTGCCCTGCAGATCCTCGGTATCTGTTCTGCGCTGGCGGTGACCACCAGCATGAGCGTATCGCTGGTCATGACCCTGGCGGTAATCTTCGTAACGGCTTTCTCGAACCTGTTCGTATCGCTGATTCGGAACCACATTCCGTCGTCGATTCGTATCATCGTCCAGATGACGATCATCGCCTCGCTGGTTATCGTGGTCGATCAGATTCTGAAAGCCTACGCCTACGAAATGTCCAAGCAGCTGTCGGTCTTCGTCGGTCTGATCATCACCAACTGTATCGTCATGGGACGTGCAGAAGGTTTTGCCATGACCAACTCTCCCGGCATGTCCTTCCTGGACGGTATCGGTAACGGACTGGGCTACGGTTTCGTTCTGATGGTCGTTGGTTTCTTCCGTGAACTGCTGGGTGCGGGCAGCATCTTCGGCTTCACCGTACTGCCCACCGTGCAAAACGGCGGCTGGTACGTGCCGAACGGTCTGCTGCTGCTGCCGCCGTCTGCCTTCTTCATCATCGGTCTGTTGATCTGGGCAATTCGTGCCTACAACCCCGAGCAGGTAGAAGACAACGAGTTCAAGATGACGCACAACACCAAGCCGAAGGAGGCTGTGTAACATGGAACACTATCTAAGCCTTTTCGTTGCTTCGGTTTTCGTCGAGAACCTGGCGCTGGCTTTCTTCCTCGGGATGTGTACCTTCCTGGCGGTTTCCAAGAAGGTCTCGGCGGCATTCGGTCTGGGCATCGCGGTCATCGTGGTACTGACCATTGCCGTACCGGTGAACAACTTGGTATTCAACCTGCTGCTGGCAGAGGGCGCGCTGACCTGGACGGGTATCAGCGGTGCAGAGAACATCGATCTCTCGTTCCTTGGCCTGTTGAGCTACATCGGCGTTATTGCTGCGCTGGTGCAGATCCTGGAGATGTTCCTGGATAAATACGTACCTGCGCTGTACAACGCGCTGGGCGTATTCCTGCCGCTGATCACCGTAAACTGCGCCATTCTTGGTGGTGTACTGTTCATGGTGGAGCGTAACTACAACTTCGGCGAATCCGTCATGTACGGCTTCGGTTCGGGAGTAGGCTGGGCGCTGGCCATTACCGCGCTGGCCGGTATCCGCGAGAAGCTGAAGTATAGCGACGTGCCTGGCGGCCTGCAGGGTCTGGGCATCACGTTCATCACCGTTGGCTTGATGTCACTGGGCTTCATGTCCTTCTCGGGCATCCAGCTGTAATCGGAGCCGGTTTTCTCGGCAGCCCCCGGGCTGCCGAGGTACAGAAAACCTTCAGCAATAGGAAACCGACATGGTTGATACATCTGTCATCTTGCTCGGTGTTGTCATGTTCACGATCATCGTCATCAGCTTGACGGCGATCATTCTGGCAGCGCGAAGCAAGCTAGTGAGTAGCGGGGACGTGACGATCGAAGTCAACGGCGACCCCGAGCACACCCTGAGAACCCAGGCTGGCGGCAAGCTGCTGAACACCCTGGCGGCCAACGGCATCTTCCTGTCGTCTGCCTGTGGTGGCGGTGGTTCTTGCGCCCAGTGCAAATGCCGAGTGGAAGAGGGCGGCGGCTCGATCTTGCCCACCGAAGAATCTCACTTCACCATGCGTGAGAAGAAAGAAGGCTGGCGTCTTTCCTGTCAGGTACCTGTAAAGCAGGACATGAAAGTGGAAGTGCCGGAAGAAGTCTTCGGCGTGAAGAAGTGGGAAACCGAAGTCACCGCCAACCCCAACGTGGCGACCTTCATCAAGGAGCTGAACCTGAAACTGCCTGAAGGTGAAGAAGTGGCCTTCCGTGCGGGTGGTTACGTGCAGCTGGTGGCACCGCCTTACGATATCAAGTTCTCCGATTTCGACATCGAAGAAGAGTATCGTGGCGACTGGGAAAAATTCGGCCTGTTCGATATTACCCACAAGAACAACGAGGAAGTCATCCGCGCCTACTCCATGGCGAACTATCCGGAAGAGAAAGGCCTCCTCAAGTTCAACATCCGTATCGCCACGCCGCCTCCGGGCAGCAGCCATCCGCCTGGCCTGATGTCTACCTACGTCTTCAACCTGAAGCCGGGTGACAAGGTAACGGTCATGGGTCCGTTTGGTGAGTTCTTCGCCAAGGACACCGACGCGGAAATGGTCTTCATCGGTGGTGGTGCCGGTATGGCCCCGATGCGTAGCCATATCTTCGATCAGCTCAAGCGACTGAAGTCGGACCGCAAGATTTCGTTCTGGTACGGTGCGCGCTCCTGGCGCGAGACCTTCTACAACGAAGAGTACGACCAGTTGGCCGAAGAGTTCCCGAACTTCGAGTGGCATCTGGCGCTGTCCGATCCGCAGCCGGAAGACAACTGGGAAGGCCCGACGGGCTTCATCCACAACGTGCTGTACGAAAACTATCTGAAGGACCACCCGGCGCCTGAAGATTGCGAGTACTACATGTGTGGGCCGCCCATGATGAACGCTTCCGTCATCAAGCTGCTGCTTGATATGGGAGTCGAGCCGGAAAACATCCTGCTGGATGACTTCGGCGGCTAAGGTAGCGCAGACGCGCTCCACAACGGGGCTGACCTTCGGGTCAGCCCCGTTGGCGTTTATGCCTGATCATTTTGTGTTGGCTGAGGTACAATAGGGCCAACTTTCAAGGCACTTATTGGCCCAACCGTGGTCGGCAGGTGTGACCATTCAACGATGCTAGCAACACAGCTGGGAGAACATCATGGCAATCTGGCTACTGGTATTTGGCTTCATGGCGCTGGTAATGACCGCAATGGCGGTGGGCGTATTGATGGGACGCAAGCCCATTGCAGGCTCCTGTGGCGGGCTCAACCAGCTCGGTTTGAAAGATGGCTGCGATATCTGCGGCGGCAAGGACGAAGTATGCGAAGAAGAGAACCGCAAGCGTAACAGTGCGCGCCGCCGCAGCGACGAGAGCCGCGGTGCCGACCTGGGCTACGATGCCACGCGTCGCTAAGCTCCCGTTTATTTTCAAGGAGAACGAAACCCTATGGCGGTTCACAATTATGATGTCGTGGTAATCGGTACTGGCCCGGCTGGCGAGAGCGCTGCCATCAATGCAGCCAAACATGGCATGCGGGTGGCCATCATCGAAAAGCAGGCGCAGGTAGGGGGCAACTGTACCCACTGGGGCACGATTCCTTCCAAGGCGTTGCGCCATCAGGTCAAGCAGATCATGGCCTTCAACACCAACCGCATGTTCCGCGACATCGGTGAACCCCGCTGGTTCTCGTTTCCCAAAGTGATGGAGCGCTCTCGCGGCACCATCGACAAACAGGTCGAAATGCGCACCACCTTCTATGCGCGTAACCGCATCGACCTGTTCCATGGCGTTGCCCGCTTCAAGGACGAACACACCGTGGTGGTGCGTGACCGCCAGGAAGGCATGGAAGAGCTGGTGGCCAAGAAGATCGTCATTGCCACGGGCTCCCGGCCTTACCGCCCGGCAGACATCAACTTCCGCCACCCGCGCATCTACTGCTCGGATACCATTCTCAGCCTGTCGCATACGCCGCGCACCCTGGTGATTTTTGGTGCCGGGGTCATCGGCTGTGAATACGCCTCGATCTTTTCCGGCCTGGGCGTCAAGGTGGACTTGATCAACAACCGCGATAGCCTGCTGTCGTTCCTGGACGACGAGATCAGCGATGCGCTGTCGTATCATCTGCGCAAGCACGGCGTGCTGATTCGTCACAACGAAGAGTACGCCAGTGTCGAAGGCGATGAAGCCGGCGTAGTGGTGCGCCTCAAATCCGGCAAGAAAATCCGCGCCGATGCCTTCCTGTGGGCCAACGGCCGCACCGGCAACACCGACAGCCTGGGGCTCGAGAACATCGGCCTGGAGGCCAATGGTCGCGGCCAGCTGAGCGTGGATGAACACTACCGCACGGGGATTCCGCATATCTATGCCGCTGGCGACGTGATTGGTTGGCCAAGCCTGGCCAGTGCCGCCTACGATCAGGGGCTCAACTCGTGCAACGAGCTGCTGGAGAAGGAGTACCGTTTCGTCAGCGACGTGCCGACCGGTATCTATACCATTCCCGAAATCAGCTCCTTTGGCCCCAACGAGCGCGAGCTGACCGAAGCGAAAGTGCCTTACGAAGTCGGCAAGGCGTTTTTCAAGGATACCGCCCGTGCCCAGATCACCGGCGATACGGTCGGCATGCTGAAGATCCTGTTCCACCAGGACACCCTGGAAATTCTCGGCATCCACTGCTTTGGCGACCAGGCATCGGAGATCCTGCACATCGGCATGGCCATCATGCAGCAGGAGGGCAAGGCCAATACGCTCAAGTACTTCGTCAACACCACCTTCAATTACCCCACCATGGCAGAAGCCTACCGAGTGGCGGCGCAAAATGGTCTGAACCGGGTGTTCTAAGCGGTCAGGACGGGCCTTTCTGAAAAGGGTGGCCCCACCGATCAGCTTCGGTGGGAGGTCGCTTTAGCGGGCGAATGGCGCCGTCAGGCGCCCTGGCCAGGCCCCCATCGCGAGCTGAAGCTCCCTCCCACGACTCTTTACTCCTGCGACGCTTTCCTACGAGTTACCTTCAAGGCTTTACCCACTATCGTCGGCCTAACGGCTCTTCGGGGCGACGCTATAGCGTTTCCAAAAGCTGTCTAGCCCGGGGCTGCCATTCGCCTTCAAGGGAAGCGGCTTGGGTAAGCGATGCTCTGGCGTCTGCAAGGCGCGCTTGCTGAAACTGCAGGATGGCCAGGTTGAGCCACGCAGCACCCATCTCCGGGTCGAGGCTCGTGGCCGTCTCGAAGGCGGCCAGGGCGGCTTCGGGCTGGCCATCGGCATACAGCGCATTGCCCAGCGCAAATTGCCCTGTAGGGTTTTGCGGGAAGCGTTCACTGAATGCTTGCCAACTGCTCAGCGTTTTCTCTGATCCGTGCTGCTCTTCAAAGGCGCTAATGGCCTCTAACGCATTGCGCGCCGTGACACCTTCGGGCAGCGTGCCCGGCTGGCTGATCACGAACCCCCAGCGCTGGCTGCGCGCCCAGGTGGCATCGAAGCGGCTGAACGACAGGCGATGGCGCTCGATCTCGCCGCTACGCAGCAACAGCGTTTCATCGGGCAGGTCGTAGCCAATGGCCACCGCGTAGTGCCACATGGGGAAGGCGGGCAGCGCCAGGTTCTGCATGACCACCACCGGGTCACCCGCCGCCAGGTGGCCCAGCAGGGCATCCATGGTGGCGCGAATGGGGATCGCCAGCCGTTCCTGGCGCCGCACCGTGGCCAGCATTTCCGGTTGCACGCTGCCATCCCGCCCCGGAATGAACACCTGGGGGATCAGCTCATCGACGCTGGTGTCCACCCCTTCATGGGTCAGTACCATGGCCAGGGTGGCGGGGCCACACTGGTACTCGGTCTGGGCGAAGAACGGCACGTCTTGCAGCTCTGTTTGCGGCGGCAGGTCGCGCTGGGTGCTTTCCAGCAGCACGGGGGCGCGGGCACAGCCACCGAGCAGCAGTACCAACGCTAAAACGCCCGCAGTGCGGGCGTTGAACAAGCGGTGGAGCAGGCCGAGACGCTTAGCGGGTAAACGGATAGACATCGGTCAACCCGAGAATGTCGGTGATCAGCAGAATGATGAAGACCGCAAACAGGGCTCCGATCACGCCCGCACCGGCCGGCAGTTCTTCCAGCTGTTGGGCCATCTGTTGCGCTTCTGCATCACTCAGCGCCGCCACACGGGCTTCCACATCGGCGGGGTTCACACCCTGCTTTAGCAGTTGATCCTGCACATCGGCACGGGCGAGGATTTCATTGATACGCTCGCGGTCCGCACCGGCACGGTCGCCTGCTAAAACAGACTGCGTCGATACCAGATCCATGCCTTGAGGAGCGGTGGGTGCCGCCACGACGGGCAGGCTGGCCAGCACTAACGCAGCAATCAAAAGGGTCGAGAGGTAAGCACGCACTGTTTTCATCGTCTTCTTCCTTAGACTGGTCGGGGAGCAAGCGTTTTTAGCGCTTGAATCAATAGTATAGAAACAAACGTCAAGAGATTTAAGACAAAATGGAAAAGTGCTAATTATTTGCACTAATCCGGTAGGTCCAGGGGGTTTCGGAGAGAATGCCCCGGGCGCCTGCCATGCTCATGGCCAGGTCGTGAAGCCCGGCCCAAAGCGGCACCGGCGATGCTCCTTTCACGGCCAAATCCAGCCGCTGGGCCATCAGCAACAGCTTGTGCAGCCGCTTCATGGGCAGCCGCTGGATGGCTTTCTGGTACGCCGGGCGGCGCTTGTCGAAAATCATCGGCTTCTGGCTTTTGCAGGCGTGCTCGAAGCTTTGCCCTTGATCCAGATGCTGATGCAGCGAGAGCAGGGTGCGCAGCTCGCGGGTCAGTGCCCACAGCACGATAGGCGCTTCCACGCCTTCGCTTTTCAGGCCATTGACGATGCGCGAGGCACGGCTGGGCTCCCCCTTCAGGCAGGCATCCGCCAGGTTGAAGACATCGAAACGCGAGCTGTCTTCCACGCCCTGGGCGATGCTTTCGACCCCCAGGCGGGCCTGGGGCGGGTGCATCAGCGCCAGTTTCTGCAGCTCCTGGTCGGCGGCCAGCAGGTTGCCTTCGGTGCGTTCGCCCAGCAGCCTGGCGGCGTCCAGGTCGAGCTGCAGGCCATGCAGGGCCGCCCGGTCACGCAGCCAGTAGCCCAGCCGCGAGGCATCGACCGGCCAGACCGGCACGAACAGACCGTGCTTGTCCAGCGCCTTGAACCAGGCCGACTTCTGCTGCTTGGCATCGACCTTGCCCATGCTGATCAACAGCAGGTCATCGCTGCCTTCCATCAGTTCGGCGTACTGGGCCAGCGCCTTGCTGCCATCCTGCCCCAGCTTGTGGTTGCCCAGGCGCAGCTCCAGCAGCTTGTTGGATGCGAACAGCGACAGATTGCTGGCCGTTTCCAGCAGCCGCCCCCAGGCAAAGTTGGGCTCCACATCGAGCACTTCGCGCTCTTCGATACCGGCCTGGCGCGCCGCTGCACGTACCGCATCGCAGGCGTCGCGATGCTGCAACGGCTCGTCTCCCGCCACGATCACTGCCTTGGGCAGCTTCTTGGCCAGGGCCGCAGGCAGCTGGTCGGCAAATACCTTCACCGCAGCGCCTCGAGGTTGGCCAACCGCTCGACGATGCGCTGAGCCAGCTGGCGAGTCAGGGTCTGCTCGGCTTCCTGGAACAGCGTCTCGCGGTTCAGCAGGTCGTCATCGCTGACGCGAATCCGCGTGCTGGTACTCAGCGTGGCGTTGTTCAGGGCGTAGGCATTGGTTTCCCGCTGCTGCACCGACAGCGACGTGCTCAGCGTCAGCTCATGCTCACGGCTGGCACGACCATCGGTCCCGATGCGCCGCTCCTGAAGCGAAGGGGTGCCCAGAGTGACGCGCCAGGGCGCGCCGTTTTCCACCTCGGTGCCCAGCTGCTGCAGGCGGGTGCGCAGCTGTTGGGCGAGGGTGCTGTTGGCATCCCCCTCCAGGGTCAGCGGCGGCAGGTTGGGCATGGAGTCGGTGCCGCGCAGGCGGAACCCGCAGCCGCCCAGCAGCGCCACCGCACAGGCGGCGCTGCCAAGGGTCAGGAAATGACGTCGATTCATCCGCTCACCACGATGTTGACCAGCTTGCCCGGCACCACGATCACTTTACGGACCGTCTTGCCTTCCAGATGGCGCTGGACGTTGTCGCTCTCCATCGCCAGTTTCTCGATGGCGGCTTTGTCGGCGCTGGCCGGGGCTTCCAGGCGAGCGCGCAGTTTCCCGTTCACCTGTACTACCAGCTCGATGCTGTCGCGGGTGAGGGCGGCTTCATCCACCGCTGGCCACGGCGCTTCGATGGCAGGCTGGGTGTGGCCCAGCTGCTGCCACAACGTGTGGCACAGGTGCGGGGTGATCGGGGCCAGCAGCAGTACGCAGGCTTCCAGCGCTTCACGGCTCACTGCCAGGCCCAGCTCAGAGCTGTCGTCGAACTTGGCAACCGCGTTGGAAAGCTCCATCACGGCGGCAATGGCAGTGTTGAAGGTGGTGCGGCGGCCAATGTCGTCGCTGGCTTTCTTGATGGTCTCGTGGGTCTTGCGACGCAGCGCTTTCTGGTCGTCGTTCAGCGCGTCCACGTTCAAGGTGCCGGGGGTGCCCGCCGCCAGATGCTCGGTAACCTGACGCCAGATCCGCTTCAGGAAGCGGTGCGCGCCTTCCACGCCGGAATCCGACCACTCCAGCGACTGCTCGGGCGGGGCGGCAAACATCATGAACAGGCGCACGGTGTCGGCCCCGAACTTGTCGATCATCGACTGAGGATCGACGCCGTTGTTCTTCGACTTGGACATCTTCTCGATGCCGCCCATCTCCACCGGCTGGCCGTCGCTCATCAGCACGGCGCTCAGCGGGCGGCCTTTCTCGTCGCGCTGCACTTCCACATCGGCAGGGTTGAACCACTCTTTGCCGCCGTTATCCTTGATGCGGTAGAAGGTTTCGGCGATCACCATGCCCTGGGTAAGCAGCTGCTGGAACGGCTCGTCGGAATCGACCATGCCGAAATCGCGCAGTAGCTTGTGGAAGAAGCGGGCGTAGAGCAGGTGCAGAATGGCGTGCTCGATGCCGCCAATGTAGAGATCCACCGGCAGCCAGTAGTTGGCGCGCTCGTCCAGCATGGCCTCGTGGTTATCCGCACAGCAGAAGCGGGCGAAGTACCAGGAAGACTCCATGAAGGTGTCGAAGGTGTCGGTTTCACGCACCCAGCCGTCGCCCAGCTCGGAGAACTCGGGCATCTTCTTCAGCGGCGAGCCGGAGGCATCCACGGTGACTTCCATGGGCAGGGCCACCGGCAGCTCATCATCGGAGAGCGGCACGGTCTGGCCTTCCGGGCCGTACTTCACCGGAATCGGCGCGCCCCAGTAGCGCTGGCGGGCAATGCCCCAGTCGCGCAGGCGGTAGTTGGTTTTCACCTCGCCACGGCCCCGCTCGGCCAGTTTCGCGGCAATGGCATCGAACGCCGCCTGGAATTCCAGGCCGTCGAACTCGCCGGAATTGATCAGCGTGCCGTGCTCGGTGTAAGCGCCTTCGGAGATGTCCGGCGTGTTGCCGTGCTCGTCGGCGACCACCGGCTTCAGCTCGACGCCGTACTTGGTGGCAAACTCCCAGTCGCGCTGGTCGTGGGCGGGAACGGCCATCACCGCGCCGGTGCCGAACTCCATGAGCACGAAGTTGGCCACGAACACGGGCACTTCTTCACCGCTCAGCGGGTGGATGGCCTTGTGGCCGGTGGCCATGCCCAGCTTCTCCTTGGTGGCCATTTCCGCCTCGGAAGTGCCGCCCTTGGCGCACTCTTCACAGAACGCAGCCATCTCACTGCTCTGCTCGGCGGCCTGCTTGGCCAGCGGATGGCCAGCGGCCACGGCCACGTAGGTCACGCCCATCAGCGTGTCCGGGCGGGTGGTGTACACCGCCAGCGGCTCGCAGGCGCTGCCATCGGCGGCTTTGATATCGAAGCTCAGCTCGACGCCACGGGATTTGCCGATCCAGTTGCGCTGCATGGTCTTGACCTGCTCGGGCCACTCGACGTTATCCAGATCCGCCAGCAGTTCATCGGCGTAATCGGTGATCTTCAGGAACCACAGCGGGATCTCCTTGCGCTCTACCGGCGCACCGGAACGCCAGCCGCAACCGTCGATGACCTGCTCGTTGGCCAGCACGGTCTGATCGACCGGGTCCCAGTTCACCGTGGACATCTTCTTGTAGACCAGCCCTTTCTCCACCAGCTTGGTGAAGAACCACTGCTCCCAGCGGTAGTAGCTGGTATCGCAGGTGGCGAATTCACGGCTCCAGTCGTAGGCAAACCCCAGTGCCTTCAACTGATTACGCATGTAATCGATGTTCTGGTAGGTCCACTTGGCGGGCGGCACCTGATTCTGGATGGCGGCATTTTCCGCCGGCATGCCGAAGGCATCCCACCCCATGGGCTGCATGACATTTTTGCCCTGCATGCGCTGGAAACGTGAGACAACGTCGCCGATAGTGTAATTACGCACGTGGCCCATGTGCAGCTTGCCGCTGGGGTAGGGGAACATGGATAGGCAGTAGAACTTCTCGCGGTTGGCGTCTTCTACGGCTTTGAAGCACTGGTGCTTTTCCCAGTACTGCTGAGCATCACGTTCGATATCACGGGGGCTGTAGTGTGCGTCCATCGGTGTTTTCAATGCCTTGGGGTCATTCGCCCAAAAAAAGGGCGCAAAGTGAATAGTGGATGACGACTGTCAGATAAGTAACGTCGATTGTATCCTATGCCGGTGTATCCTTGAACGGCTAGCCGATGATAGGCAGCACCTGTGGCAACAAAAGGAGAGGACCCATGGAAAAACATAACGATCATCGCCTTCGCGAAGGCTACGAGCGCCTGCTGGAACGCATGCAGGATGGCGCTAACGAACTCACCTGGGAAAACCTGCAAAAGGATTTGGACGACGCCGTTGCCTTTGAAGCCGAACTGGAAGAGTACACCAAGGACGAGCTGGCCCTGCTGCGCGCCTGGGTAGAGCGCGACCTGAAAGACATGCGCTACTACATGGCCGATACCGGCAAGCAGGTGGCCAGCTGGCTGGGCATCGACCTGGACCGACTCTCCCGCCGCGTGGCAGAGTCGCTGCTTTCCATTGCCGACCGCAGCATCGTCGAGCGGGAGCGCTTCGAAGACGACCTGGAAGCCGCCCGTGCCGACTACTGCGAAGGCGAAATCGCCGCCCCCGGCCTGATGGCCTGCACCCACTGCGACGCCCAGGTGATGCTCAACGAAGTCGCCCGGCTGGAGCCCTGCCACCAGTGCGGCCACCGCTACTTCTACCGCTTCCCCAACAAGATCATCGAAACCTGAGCCGCCTTACAGGCCCAACCAGGCGCTCAAGCCTGCTATCGCGCCCAGCGACAGCAGGCTCATGAGCGCCGCATAGGGCAGGTTGTTCTTCATCATCTGGTAGCCGCTGACCCCATAACGTCCCTGTAACGAGAGGTTGATACCGGAAAGCGGCCCCACGCTGGTACCCACCGCCCAGGCGCTCAGCCCCACGAAGGCAAACAGGGTTTGCTCCGCACCGCTGAGGTTGAGCACCGAGGCCAGCACCGACACCCCAATGATCGGGTGCAGCCCCACCAGCGCGCTCAGGGCAATGGCTGCGAAGCTGGCCATGGCCTGGGGCGCACCAAACCGCGCAAACAGCGTCCACGCATCGCCTGCCGCTGCGGCCACCAGCGTGGAAAGCCCCACGGTCAGCAAGCCCGCCGCCAGAAACAGCGAAATCTCCCCACGCATGGCCGGTAACCGCGTGACGGCGTGCTGACGCAAACGGCGTAGGGTAAAGCGCGGCCCCGCAGGCAGGTTGCTCAGCAGCGCCACGCCGGGAATCAGGAAGGTAATGATGCTGACGATGCTCAGCGCAGGCGTCAGCCAAACATGGAACAGCATGACCAGCGCCGCCATGCCCGCAGGCATGAACAGGCTACGCGGCGACAGCGAAAAGCCATCCACCTCGCGCAAATCGAACCGCCGCCGTAGCTCCCAGGTGGTAAACAGCCCCGCCAGCATGGCCAGCGGAAACCCCACCACGGCAATCTGCGCGTACTGCACCTCTGGCGCCAGGGCGATGACCACCGCCATGGAGGCAAAAAACGGCGACCACAGTGCCGCGCTGCTCAACCCCCGGTTCAACGCCAACAGCTGCGGCGTGGTCAACGGCCCGCGCCGGGCCAGCCGGTCGCCCACCATCAGCACCGTGGAAAGGTTCAGAATGGTGCCCAGAAAATGCACCCCCAGCCAGGTACGCAGCACGCCCGCCGCCCCCGTCAACCGCCTGCCCGGCGCACGCTTGTTGCCCTGAGTGCCGATCAGGGAAATAAAGCTCACCCCCACCAGCATGGTGGCCACGAACACATTGCCCTGAAGCATGGCAGGCCAATTCACCGCCGCGCCATACACCGTGTGCGCCCCCACCAGCATCGCCGCCCCCAACGCGCTCAACACCCCCGCCTGACGCCGCGAACGCCGAGGAATATCCCGCCACAGCAACGCCACCGCCGCCCATAGCAGATAGCTCACCCCCTGCGCCGCCGCAAAAGCCCCGGTAAAGCCCACCACCTGCACCAACAGCCCCAGCAACAACAACCCACCCGCCACCCGCTGCCGCCTCGTCGTCTCTTGCATCGCACACCCTTACTGGTTGAGTTAGCAGGCTAAGCTGCTTTGCAAAAGAAGGCCAGCAGTAGAGCGAGGGGAGAGGTAAGGTAGCAAATGCAGGGGATGCACCATGTGAGAGATGAAAGATGTTGGGAAAGGGGAAAGGGGAAAGGGGAAAGGGGAAATGTAGTGGTCAACTAATTCCGGACAGTAATTTAAGGTTTTCCTCAGCCACCACGGGAGGCAGGCCGTCGTTAAACGAGTGAGGGCGCTGCTGGTTGTAGTACCC
>NZ_BMXO01000014.1:0-123638 GCF_014651795.1 Vreelandella hamiltonii
CGCTGCAAGGCGTTGAGCTAACGTGTACTAATGGCCCGTGAGGCTTGACCCTATAACACCCAAGGGGTCTGGTCGTGATGATAACGAAGAGTGTGAACGCACTCGCAACACCGGATACGCCGCAGTGAGCCAGAGCGCTTGCTGACAAGAGACGCACACAATACACGTCAACGAATACTCAGCATGATATGCATTACCTGTTACGCCTGACGACCATAGCACGCGTGAACCACCTGATCCCATGCCGAACTCAGAAGTGAAACCGCTTAGCGCCGATGGTAGTGTGGGGTCTCCCCATGTGAGAGTAGGTCATCGTCAGGCACTTATTACGAAACCCCGGCCTTATGGTCGGGGTTTTGTTTTTTGGGGGTCTCCCCCTGAAGAGTAGCGGAGCGCCGCCCGCCGGGTGGCCGGCCCGAACATCGTCAGGCACTTATATCGTAGAAAGCCCCGAGCACATTGTGTTCGGGGCTTTTTGCTGTGCGTTGCATATCTCAGGTGCTGAATACGCCGTATCGCTGATCAATGTATCGCTGATCAATGCACGATATTTGCTCAAAGCTGGCTGGCTTAACATAATTTATAACAACTCCTTACCCTTCTCATCTGGTGTACAACCCTGTGCTCTTTTAGGATATGACTGAACGATCTGGAGTTATGGCTCAGGAGGAGAACTACATGAATACGACGATCATCAAGAAGCTGGCGACTGCGCTTTTCATTGCGCTGATGGTAGGTGGTCTGGCGGCCTGTGATAATCAGGGCCCCGCCGAGGAGGCTGGCGAAAGCATTGATAACAGCATCGAAAGCGCCGGTGAAAGCCTGGAAGAGATGGGCGAGAGCATCGAAGAGTCTGCCGAAAACTAAATTTGAAAAACCAAATCTGAAAAACGAAGCAATGCATTACCCGCTATCCGAACATGACGGGTCAAGCATAAAAAAACAGCCGCTGAATCAGCGGCTGTTTTGCGTTGCAGCGGTCAATGACCAGCGTATCAGGCACCCGGGTTCTGCTCGATGCCTTGCAGGTACCAGGGAGCCTGGTCACGCATGGCGCGTGTGAGGTGCCAGGTTTCGTTGAACTCGGTCTGTTCGCCGTTCTCTTCCAGTAGGCCATGGAAGATGACCGTGGCTTCGGCAACGCCGTCGTACTCATTGATATCGCCAAGCTCGGCGAACAGGCGCACGACTTCCGTGCGGTTGTTGGCAGGCTCCTGCGCGCGCTCTTCGCGCAGCAGGTTGTAGAGCTCGGGGGTCACGTACTCCTGAATCTGGCTGAAGTCGTTATTGTCCCAGGCGCGCTGCAGCGTCATGAAGTGCTCCTTGGCGCCGCCGAGAAAGCGCTCTTTGTCGAACCAGTCAGGTGTGCTTTGCAGGCCGCTGGCTAAACTGCCGGGAGCCGCAGACGAAGAGAAGCTGGTGGGAGCGGGGGCAGCGTTACCATGCTGCTCGCGCTGGTAACCCGCTTGCGTGGCAGGACGACGTTGGCGCATGAAGGCGCGGAACGCAAAGATGGCGAGCGCCGCAACACCTACCATGACCAGCAGGTCCATCATGCGCAGCTCATCGAAGGCACCGCCAAAGAACAGCGCTGCCAGCAAGCCACCGGCCAGCAAGCCGCCCATCATGCCTCCCATACCGCCACGGCGTGCTGCGGCAGCGCCTGCCTGGCCCTGCTGGGCAGGCTGTGCCTGTTGCTGTGCGGGCGTGCTGGCAGGGCGGTCCGCCGAGCGAGACATGCTGCCCACGTTACCACCACCGCCCATGCGTCGTGCTTCGGCATGCTCGATGGCAGCACTCATACCCATCACGCTGACCAGCAGCATGACAAAAAACTGTCGTAACATTGAGGTTTCTCCCTTCAGGATGCAGAAAACGGAAGGCGCTGGGGACCCAGCTCCCAATCCATAAGCGATGGCCAGTGTACCGTGTAACGTCCTGTCTGGGTTATGCTGACACTCACTATAAAGACAAAAGTAGGGTGAAAAAGTGCGTATTCAAAAGACAGATAGTCTGCTGCTGCTGATCGATTTCCAGGCCGGATTGCTCCCCGTCATCGAGGGTGGCGAACTGGCCATTCGCGAAGCGGCCTGGCTGGCTGGAGTAGCCGAGATGCTGCAGGTGCCACGCTGGCTGACCGAACAGTACCCGGAGCGTTTAGGCGGCACGGAGGCGGGGCTGGTAAAGGCCGTGGGCACACATGAACGATGGCAAAAAACGCATTTCAGCGCCATGGAAGAGCCAGATTTTGCACAGGCCCTCAAAGCGCTGGGGCGGCATCAGATCGTCGTGTGTGGCACGGAAGCCCATATTTGCGTACTGCAAAGTGTGTTGGGCCTGCGAGAGGCGGGCTACGAGGTGTTCTGGCTGAGCGAAGCAACGGCTAGCCGTCGCCGCGAAGAGGCGCAGCTGGCCAAAGCGCGTGCCTGTGCGGCAGGCGCGGTGGCCGTCAGCGCCGACATGGTGGCGTATGAATGGCTGCACCGCTGTGACACCCCGCTTTTCAAGGAGGTGCACCAGCGATTCCTCAAACCGCGCTCACCGCAGCCGGTGACCTTTTTCTAGCGGTCCCGGTCGGCTTCCTTGCGTGTAAAGACCAGCGTATCGCCTTCCGATGCAGCCGAGTCGAAGCGATAACCTGCCACATCGAACAATGCCAGGGCATCGGGGTCGTTGATCTGTTGCTGGATGATCCACGCGCTCATCAAGCCACGGGCTTTCTTGGCATAGAAGCTGATGATCTTGAACGTACCGTTCTTTTCATCCTTGAACACTGGCGTAATGATGCGTGCATCCAGCTTCCGAGTGTCGATGGCCTTGAAGTATTCGTTCGAGGCCAGGTTGACCAGTACCCTGGAACCACTTTCTTCCATTGCCTGGTCGAGCGCGGGAGTCACCACAGGTTTCCAGTAGGCATAAAGGTCCTTGCCAGCATCGTTGGGCAGTTTGGTGCCCATTTCCAGACGGTAGGCCTGAATGAGATCCAGCGGGCGCAGCAAGCCGTAGAGACCTGAGAGGATACGCAGGTGCTGCTGCGCAAAGCGGTTGTCTGCCTCGCTGAAGGTCTCGGCCTGCAGGCCGGTATACACGTCCCCTTGAAATGCCTGAACGGCGGGCTTGGCGTTGTCGAGGGAGAAGGGGGGCTGCCATTCGGCAAAGCGCGCGGCATTGAGCCCGGCCAGCTTGTCGCTGATGCCCATCAAATCGCTCAGCTGTTGCGGTGAATAACCACGCAAGATATCGATCAGCGGCTGGCCATGCTCCAGAAAATCAGGCTGTGTCACCTGGTCGGTAGTGGATGGCGTTTCGAAATCCAGCGTTTTGGCCGGGGAAATGACGCTCAGCATGGCGGGCTCCTTTTGCCGTGACCAAGGATAAGCCACTGCCCTACGCTAACGTGCGGGCAGTGACGAGAAATCGTGCAGCTATTATATCAAGCCTTGGGGTGTGCCAAGGCTATCGGGGTGATAGCGGCAGGGCTATCGGGCGCAGGGGCATCAGGGGCAGGGATTTGGCATGCGGCGATGAATGTCATCGATGGCCGTAAGCACGTCTTCGTCCAGTTTGAGCCCTTCGCTGGCGAGGTTGCTTTCCAGCTGGTCCATGGTCGTCGCGCCGATGATGTTGCTGGTCAAGAAGCTGCGCGAGTTGACGAAGGCCAGCGCCATCTGCGCGGGGTCCAGGTCGTGCTCTCGGGCCAGGTCCACGTAAGCCTGTGTCGCTGCTTCCGCTTCGGGCGAGGTGTAGCGCTTGAAACGCTCATACAGCGTCAGGCGGCCCTTGGGAGGCTGGGCGCCGTTGAGGTATTTGCCTGACAGAACGCCAAAACCCAGTGGAGAATAGGCCAGCAGCCCGACGTCTTCACGATGAGCGATTTCCGCCAGTCCGACCTCGAAGGAACGGTTCAGCAAGTTGTAGGGGTTCTGAATGGAGGCGACCCGGGGCAGGCCCAACTGCTCCGACAGATGCAGCATGCGCATGACGCCCCAGGGGGTCTCGTTGGAGAGACCTACGGCGCGAATTTTGCCTGCATCGACGAGTTCCTTCAGTGCCGACAGTGTTTCTTCGAGCGATGTGGTCTCTTCTTGGGCATCGTGCACATAGCCCAGCTTGCCAAAAAAGTTGGTGCTGCGCTCGGGCCAGTGCAGTTGATAAAGATCCACGTAGTCGGTCTGGAGCCGCTCGAGACTGGTGTCGATGGCCTGATGAAGGTGCTCCCGGCTCATCTTGGGCCCGCCGCGAATATGATCCAGGCCCGGGCCGGCTGCCTTGGTGGCGATGATCACGTCATCACGGGCGCCGCGCGCCTGCAGCCATGTGCCAATGTAGCGTTCGGTGAGCCCCTGCGTCTCTGCCTTGGGGGGAACCGGATACATTTCCGCCGTGTCGATGAAGTTGATGCCAAACGCAACGGCGCGATCCAACTGTTCGTGAGCTTCGGCTTCGCTGTTTTGCTCACCAAAGGTCATGGTGCCTAAACACAGACGACTGACGTCGATGCCCGTTCTACCCAGGGGGCGCGTTTGCATTGACTCTCTCCTTAATTGAGACGTGATGTGCTCGGGTGGCAAGGCGCTGAGAAGCGCCATATTCGACCACTGGCAGCCATGTTAACGAGGCGCTACAAAAGCAGCAAATCAATAGGGTTGAGTCGGCGCCAAGGCAAGCGTATGCTTGCCAGCCCATTGATCGGCCCAGCGCTGATTTATCGCGTGGTTAGCGGCTCCTGAACGGCGCTAGCCGAAGTTTTCCAAGCAAAAGAGGCAGGGTGGTTTGCCATGCCGCAAGTATCATCGCTGTTGACTCGGCTGGAGTTTCGTCTGGCCGAGCAGCTGTTTCACACGCGTTGGCTGTTGCCGCGCTCGCCGCGTACCCAACGGCTGACGATGCGTCTTTTCAAGCGTTGTGCCGAAGCGGGCCACCCCGATGCGCAGTCGCTGTACGGACACATGCTGTTTCACCGTAGCGTGTCGCCTCAGGATAAAGCGCGCGGGGCTCGCTATGTATTGGAAGCTGCCCAGGCGGGTGATGTAAAGTCACAGTATCAGGTTGCGCATATCTACGAGCATGGCTGCGTGCAGTATCCGCGGCGCGAGGATTACGCGGTGACCTGGTATGCACGAGCGGCTCAAGCAGGCCATTATCTGGCGGCACAGCGTTTGGCACGTGCTTACAGCCGAGGTGAGCTAGGGCTGGTGGTGGACCAGGCTCAGGCAGCCTACTGGCTGCGCCTGGCTGAACAGCCTTTACTGGCAGGGCGCAGGGCTGCGGCGTGAGTGCGCTTGCAGCAGGTCGTTTGCCCGACGATAGACTGATGAGGAATGCAGTGTCCGAGACGCTACCAACAGTGCTGGATATTGAAGCGTCCGGATTTGGACGTGGCAGCTACCCGATCGAGGTTGGCATCGCGCGTGCCGACGGCAGCTGCTGCGCGTTTCTGATTCAGCCCCTCGAAGAGTGGACCCACTGGGATCCGAAGGCCGAACTGCTGCATGGTATTTCCCGTGATCGCTTGATCAAGGAGGGCTACCCGGTGCGCCAGGTGGCCCACTGGCTCAACGACGAGCTGCGCGGGCTTGGCAAGGCATACAGTGATAGCTGGGGCTACGACAATACCTGGCTGTCGCTGCTGTTCCATCATGCGGGCATGCTGCCTCGGTTTCGTCTGGAGGCGCTACGCATTCTGATGAGCGAAGAGCAGCAGGCGATCTGGAGTGCCACCAAGGAAGCCATCGTGGCCGAACGCAGTATCCATCGCCATCGGGCAGGCGAGGATGCGCGCCTGTTGCAACTGACGTATCAGCGCACCCTCGCCCAGCTGGTTCGCGCGTCCTGATTAGCGGAGCTGCGCTTCCAGCATGTCCAGCAAGTGAGCAGGCGTGGGCGCGTCCAGCAGCATGTCCCGCGTTGCCTGGGCCATGAATCCGTGGCCAACGGTGCCATCCAGGAAGGTCAGTAGCGGGGCATAGAAACCGTCGGTGTCCAGCAGGCCCATGGGCTTGTCATGGAGACCCAGATAGCCCCACGTCCATATCTCGAACAGCTCTTCAAACGTGCCAATGCCGCCGGGCAGGGCGATGAATGCATCGGCGTTGGCCGCCATGGTCGCCTTGCGTTCGTGCATGTTGGGTACGCGAATCAATTCGGTCAGCCCGAAGTGCGCCTGTTCGCGCTCCACCAGGTGGTCCGGCATGACGCCGATGACGTCACCGCCCGCAGCCAGGGCTGCATTGGCCAGCTCCCCCATCAGACCAACCCGTGCGCCACCATATACCAGGGTGTGGCCGCGCTGTGCCAGTGCGCTTCCCAGCGTATTCGCAGCGTGACGAAAGGCGGGGCTGCTGCCCTCGCGTGAACCGAGGTAGACACATATCCGTGACATGGTGACGAGTCCTTATCGTAAACGGGTAGGGGCGATATTTTGCTGCCGTATCAAGCTAGGCAGCGTTGCACGTCGTAATGCTCATCCATCCATTGGCCGATCACATTGTGGCCGCACAAGTGGTGTGCATACTGCGTGTGCAGGCAGCGTACCTGCTGCCAGTTGCTGATGCCGCCAACGCCACGTTCGGTGAGCACATCGGTATAGCCAAGCCGCGCGACTGCTTCCCGCTGGGCCTCGCTCATGAAATGCCAGCGTGCCGCCACGTAATCCTCATGGCTGTGTCGATAGGCGGCGAGAAACTCGGGTTCCTCCTGCAGGCGCTGCTCCAGCGACTTGATGACGCCCACGGCCTCGATACGCGAGATCTCGATCTTGAGCAGGTCCGAGCAGAGCCAGTACAGGGTAGGAAACGGTTTGTCGTCAACGATGGGGGCCATGCGCAGCACGAGAGGGGTGCCATGCGCATCGGTGGCTGCAACGGCTTCGATACCGCGTGGGGCACGCCCGAGCTGCTGGGTAATAATCGCCAGTTGGCGTTCGTCGGGTGCTTGGTCGGTACGAATAACCATTGCTGAGGGGTCTCACTGTTGGTCGTCTTGGACGAATTTGGTCGAACGGCCTACGGCTCTGAAAAAGCAGCGGTTCAGCTGTTCCGGTGACGCCACGTAGCGCCATTTCTCTTCACAGTACTCCGCCGCACGGGCCATCAGGGCGTCGTAGAGCCGATTGAACGGGGCATCATAATCGTAGGGGTCTGCGCCAAACAAGCGGATGTGCGGGTAATCGGCAAAACGCTCCATGAAATAGCGCTCCAGGTCGGCCTCGACGGCGCGGTGCTGCGCCGTATTGTCGGGATCGATCCAGAGATTGTAGCGGATAGCCATAAGGACTCCTGATGCCCTGCCCTGGGTGGCCCAAGCGGATCAGGCTGTTGCGGGCTCGGCGACTAAATGGGTGGAAAGTGCCCGACGCAGCTCTCCTTCGAGGGGGACGGCACGCTTGGCATGATGGTCATAATGCACCATGACCGTGTGTCCCAGGTTCGTCAACGTTTCGCGCTGGCGTGCTTCCTGTGTCACGGTGAAGGAGCTGTTGCCCAGCCGAGTCAGGTAGGTACGTATTTCGATATCGTGGCCATAAAACAGTTCAGCACGATAATCGATTTCCATTCGGGCCATGATCAGCCGCCACTGGCGTGGGTTCAGGTCGGGGGTGAAAAGCTTGAACAGATCGTTGCGTGCCAGCTCGAACCAGGCGGGCAGGCGGGTATTGTTGATATGGCCCAGAGCGTCGGTGTCGTAAAAGGCAGGCTCGATGATACGTGTAAACATCGTTTTATCCTTGTTATGGAGGCGTCAAAACACCTTGTCAGCATTCACCCAAGCGAGCGCTTGGTCAAGCGCGGCGTCGATGATACCAGGCAGTGAGCTGCATCCAGCCCAGCAGCCAGAGCGTCGCCACGGCAAACCCGGCCAGCGTGCCCCAGAAAAGCCCCAGCGTGTCATAGGTATAGGAAACGCACAGCGCATAGCACAGCAGTGAGCCCAAGCCCATGGGGTAGTGTTTGATGACCGTGGCCACCGGCGCATGTCCGTGATTCAAGTGCAGGATGAGCAAAAAAGGCAGCATGGTGACGGGGAAAGCCGCCAAGGTTCCCGCCCACTGAGGGGGCACCCAATGGGCAATCCGAGTGATGGTGAAGATGATGACGGTGGCCAGCGTGGCGCGTGCCAATAACGCTGACCAGGAAAACGCTCTGCCTGCCGAGCTTTTGACATCGGGCACCACACGAAATAGCCAGCTGAACAGCACGATGGCACACAGCGTGACCAGCGTACCGGTGACCCGCGTGAAGCTGAATTGTGCCAGCAGCGTACTGACGGCCAGCCAGGCAGCGAAACCGCCCAGTACGCCGCCGAGTACGCCCGGCATGCCGGGTCGGCGCCCCGCCACGATGTAACCAGCCCCAAGGGCCATGGTGGCGGTAAAGCCCGCCAGGGTGTGAACGGCACTTTCGCTGGCAAAGGCGGGTGAGATTTCCAAACCGATGAAAAACAGCGCCAGTGCCGTGCCCAGCGGGTAGCCCGAGAGCAACCCGGCCACGCGCGGGCTGGCGCGAACGGCGACCGCCCCCAGACCCAATACCATGCTGACTGACAACCCCAGTTTGGCCAGTTGCCAGGTGAGCGGAACTTCTATCATGCGGCGTTTTCCTTGCTTTATTATGTGATTTATTAGTGGTGTGACAAACGTACGAGGCTCCAGACCGTGACGCGGACGACCCCCTCAAAACAGCATGCGCTTTCACCGCCCCCCAAGCCGCCGTGCTGTGAGCTATGTCAGCGCGACACCGCATTGACCAAGCATCACCTGATCCCCCGCACGCTGCATGACAAGCCGCGTTACCAGAAGCGGCATAGCCGTGAAGAGCGGCTGACGGCGATCGTCTGGATCTGCCACCCCTGCCATAAGCATATCCACCGCCTCTATAGCGAGCGTGAATTGGCCGACCGCTTTGCCAGCTTGGAAGCGCTGCAGGCAGACCCGGAGATTCACGCCTTCGTGACGTGGCTGGCTACCAAACCTGCTGGTTTCAAGCCCAAATCGCCGGTGCGCAAGCGCCGCTGAGCCCGTTTTCAGCCAGAGCCTAAACCAGGCGCAGCCCCTGCTGGTCTTGCCAGGCCGCCTCCAGCGCTTGCTCGAGCGGTGCCTTGAGATGCTCGGGCAGTGCGGCATGGGCATCGTTCAGCGACACGAAATCACGGTTGCGCAGCCAGCAGTAGGCCCAGGCGCACGCCTCTTCTTCGCTTTGCGGCGCAGGGCGGGCAGGCATCTGGTTGAGCAGAAACACCGCCGTACGAGGCGCCCAGAGCGGTATTTCAGCGCTCTTCTCTACGCTCCACTGTCGGAGTGTCGCGCCATTGGGGGTCGATTCCGGCGTGCCCAACTTCGCGACGCGAGCCGTTTCCGCCAGAATCAGCGCCAACTGGTCTCCATCGGCTCTGCCTAGCGACAGCCACTGATGCAGCAGCGCCGGGAGCCCCCTGCGCACCTTGGTATAAAAGTCATCTTGCGGCATGCTGCGTGACTACCTCGTAAACATAAGTGAGACCGATCATGGCATTCGATTTTGCCACGCCTGTTGAGCGACGCGCCCCTGCTGGAGGTTATGCATCCCAAAAATGGCACCGCTTTGGTGCCGACGTGTTGCCGCTGTGGGTGGCCGACATGGACTTTCGCTCGCCCCCTGCCGTGATAGACGCGCTGCGGGCACGGGTCGATCATGGCGTCTACGGGTACGGCGAAGTGCCCGCCAGTTTGCCCGATACTCTCTGCCAATGGAGCGCCCAGCACTATGGCTGGACGATTGAGCCGAGCTGGCAGCAGTGGCTGCCAGGCGTGGTGCCGGCGCTGCACTTTGCCGCCATGGCGCTGACCCAGCCAGGCGAAGGCATCTTGACGGTCGCCCCGATCTATCCTCCCTTCATGGCGGTGGCTGCCCGTACAGGGCGCGTGGCGCAGCAGGCGATGTTAGCCGAGCCCGCCGCCCCTGGCGAGCCCTGGACGCTGGATATTGCCGCGCTGGAAGCGGCCATTACCCCACAAACGCGGCTGCTGCTATGGTGCCATCCCCACAACCCAACGGGGCGCGTCTGGTCCACAGAGGAACTGACGGCCCTGGCAGCGTTTGTGGAGCGCCATGACCTGTGGGTGGTCTCGGATGAACTGCACTGTGACCTGCTATTGGGAGAGGGCGACAAGCATCGCCCGTTGGCGGCCATGTTTCCCACCCTGGCCAAGCGCACCATCACGCTGTGGGCACCGTCCAAAACCTTCAACCTGGCCGGGTTGACCAGCGCCTGTGCCGTCATCGCCGATGCCGAACTGAGAGAGCGCTTTGCCACGGCCACCAAAGGGTTCTTGCCCGATGGCAATGTGCTGGGACTGGTGGCTGCCGAGGCCGCCTACCGTGACGGGGAGCCGTGGCGGCAGGCGTTGCTGGAGGTGCTACGCAGCCACCGGGCAACGCTGGAAGCACGCGTGGCCACGTGGCCCGGTGTTTCGCTGAGCGCGCCAGAGTCCACCTATCTGGCGTGGCTGGATATGCGTGAGGCGGGTCTGGGGGCGTCTCCCGCTCAGGTGCTGTTGGAGCAGGCAGGCGTCGCGTTGTCGGACGGTGCCGCGTTTGGCTGCCCGGGGTTCGTGCGGCTCAATTTTGGAACCACCGCTTCCCAGCTGGAAGCGGCGTTATCGCGGATGGATACGCTATTAAACGCGTGATGCGCTGTGCCGACTGTGCAGCATCAATAAAGCAGGGCAAACAGCTTGCGGCGGTAGGTGACCGTCAACGGGTGGTCGGCTCCCAGCGCATCGAACACCTGCAGTAGCGTTTTGCGGGCCGCGTCGTCGTTATAGGCGCGGTCCTGCTTCATCAGCGCCAGCAGGGCTTCCAGGCCTGCGTCGTACTGGCCATCGGCCACCTGGCGCAGCGCCCGCTGGTATTGAGCTTCGCTATCCGTGCGCTCGCCCAGTGCAGCGATCTCTTCGGCAGGTAGCGCCTGTTCGCTGAACTCGATGCTGGCGCGCACACCGCGCGCGGGCGCGGCATCGCGCTCTTCGGGGGGCAAATTGTCCAACACACTGCGCGCCTCTTCACCGCGGCCTTCGGCGACCAGCGCTTTGGCCAAACCCACCTGATACGCGTAGTGCTCGGGATATTGGCCCATCAGCGTTTGGTAGATCTCCCGTGCGCCAGCGGCGTCGCCAGCCCCCAAGGCTTCCTCTGCCTGCTCTTCGGGGCTGAGCGGTGCGTCACCGGGAGCAGGGAAGTAGCGATTGAGCCACTCGCGGACTTCTTTCTCTGGCAACGCCCCCTGGAAGCTATCCACCAGTCCACCCTGGCTCACCAGCTTCACGTCTGGTACCGAACGCACGCCAAGCTGGCTGGCAATTTCCGGGTTGGCTTCCACGTCCAGCGTGGCCAGCAGAAACGCCCCGGCATACTCGACGGCCAGCTTCTCGAGCACCGGCATCAGGTTTTTGCACGGCTCGCACCAGGGAGCCCAGCAATCCAGGAGTACCGGTACCTGCATGGACGCTTCCAGCACCTGCTGAATATTGCCCGCGTTCAGTTCGATGATGACCTCTTCGCGAGTAACGGAGGGGCGCTCGCCCTGTGCAGCAGCACTCTGGCTGGTCGCGGGGTCGGCCGTCAAAGGGTTGCCGGTGCGTGGATCGATAATCGACATGGGTAAACTCTGCATCGCGTGAAAAAGGGATTACCCTTGGATATGCAGGCGCGAGGCGGAGGATTCAAGCAATGTGTTGGAAATAAAACGTTGGCCGCAAAAGTTTTGCTGCACAAATGACACGCACAAAAAAGCCGATCCTCGAAAGAATCGGCTTTTCTATGTTGGGTAGCGGGGACCGGATTTGAACCGATGACCTTCCCGGGGTGATCAAGAGCTGAGCCCGACGAGCTGCCTCCCTGTGCACTTACCGCATAGGCACAAAAAAGCCGATCCTCGAAAGAATCGGCTTTTCTATGTTGGCTAGCGGGAAGCGGATTTGAACCGATGACCTTCCCGGGGTGATCAAGAGCTGAGCCCGACGAGCTACCTCTCTGTGCACTTACCGCACAGGCACAAAAAAGCCGATCCTCGAAAGAATCGGCTTTTTCTATATTTGGTAGCGGGGACCGGATTTGAACCGATGACCTTCGGGTTATGAGCCCGACGAGCTACCAGACTGCTCCACCCCGCATCAACGTGTGGCGTATTCTACGCATTTTTATCGCCAAGTCAACCCCTTCGATAAAACGCTTTTATGCTGGCGGTCATGGTCATCGTGCTGCAACATGGCCAGAGTATAGCTATGCTTTCAATAGGCATAATAAAAAGCATGCTGTCAGCAGGCCGTCTCTACATTCACGCGGCGTGCTGTAAGTGAAAAAAGCGTGAAGGCGCTTATTCAAAGTGGCTTGCGACGCCATAACAGTGCTTACAGTCCAAGCCATTTGTCATATCAGGGAGGTAGTCAATGGCCAATCAAGCCCCCGTCGCCTGGGTAACTGGTGGAACTGGTGGAATCGGAACGGCAATCTGCCGCGCGTTGGCAGATGCGGGTTATTTGGTAGTGGCGGGGTATCACAACCCTGACAAGGCCAAGACGTGGCTGGAAGCGCAGCAGGCCGATGGCTATGACAACATTGCATTGTCCGGTGTGGATTTGTCCGACCACAATGCCTGTGTCGAAGGTGCCCGCGAGATCCACGAAAAGCATGGTCCCATCAGTGTGCTGGTCAACTGTGCCGGTATCACTCGCGATGGCACCATGAAAAAGATGTCCTACGAACAGTGGTATCAAGTCATTGATACCAACCTCAATACGGTATTCAACACGTGTCGCAGCGTGATCGAGATGATGCTGGAGAATGGCTACGGCCGGATCATCAACATCTCTTCCATCAACGGACGTAAAGGCCAGTTTGGCCAGGTGAACTATGCGGCGGCCAAGGCCGGTATGCATGGTTTGACCATGTCGCTGGCGCAGGAAACGGCCACCAAGGGGATTACGGTCAATACCGTGTCGCCGGGCTATATCGCCACCGATATGATCATGAAGATCCCCGAGTCGGTGCGCGAGGCGATCCGCGAAACCATTCCGGTGAAGCGCTACGGCACACCGGAAGAGATTGGTCGCCTGGTGACGTTCCTGGCGGACAAGGAGTCAGGGTTCATTACCGGCGCCAATATCGACATCAACGGCGGTCAGTTCATGGGTTAAGCCCTGCTGCCAAGCGCGGCGCTCCACAAGAGCGACGTGGAAAACGGGAGGCCATGCGCCTCCCGTTTGCATGCGTGCCGAACGACGTGTGCGGTTAGTTCAAGGCTGGGGCGGTCTGGCCAGCCGCTGCAGCATGCGGTCGATTTCAGACGCTTCTTTTTGCCACAACGGGCTGGGTAACGGTCCTAGGGCGAGCAGTTCGGCCAAGACGTCATTCAGCTCATCGACGGGGCTGCGCGTTTGATGGATACCGCTGTTGAGCCGCTCGACCTGAATGGCCAGGCGCAGCGGCTCGTCACGTTGATTGACGGTTCCTAGCGCCAGCAACGAAAGATGCACCCTCAGGCGGGCCAGTGGCTCTTCCAGAGCGTTATCCTGCGCGGGCGTGCTGGCGGCAAGCAGTGCTTGTCGCGCCTGATTGCGCTGTTGATGAGCGTGTGCAAAGGGCTCGGGTAGCGGCCTGTCATGCATGTCGGGCAACTCGACGTCAGCAGCAGGCCCGCCTTGCAACACTTGCTGGTCGGCCTGCAGGTGCGCATGGACGAGTGGCATCAGCGCTTGCCATTGGTGCACGGCCTCGGTCATGGCCAGCCGGTTCAGACGCTCGCGTTTGGCGCGCACGATGCCGCCCAAACGGCGCTGCATGCCCTCGCTGCGCCGATGCCTGGGCAGGGGTTCCCACTGCTCGATACGAGAGAGATACTCCTCGAGGGTGCGGGTATCGCTGGCGCGGGTGGGCTGCCAGCTTTCCATTTCATCGATGATCTCCTGCAACTGATCCAGGGACTGCTGTTGTCGCGTGGCTTGGGCCTGCTTGCGTGCTTCCCGCTGTGCAAACAGCTGGTCGCAGGCGCTGCGGAAGGCTTTCCAAAGGGCCTGTTCCTCACCTTTTGGCGCACGTCCCAGGGTTCGCCACTGCTGTTGCAGCTGTTTGGTGCGCGCAATGCGCGCTTCCAGCGGCTGGGCGTCATCGCTTTGCAGAGCATTGACCTGTTCGATCAGATCGCGCTTTTGGTTGGCAATCTGCTCCGCTCGCTGATCGATCAAGGCCTGGAGGCGATGGCGAATGGCGCCAAATCGTCGGCCAATCGCTTCGCCATGCTCGCGTGGCACGGGAGAGTAGTGGCGCCACTGAAGACGTGCCTTGTCACGAATTTCTCGTAGCGCGTCCGGGTCGGCATCCTCGGCCGGCTGGGCCAACAGGGTTTCGAGCTGTTCGCAGAGCGCTTCACGGCCACGCAGATTGGCGTCGCGCTCGGCGTCGAGCTGAGCGCGCCAAGGGGCCAGGCGCTCGTGAATCCGGTCGGAGGCGTGGCGAAAGCGTGCGGATTGCTCGCGATTGGCGGCGGCATCTCCCAGCGCTTTCCACTCCTTGACCAGTTGACGGTGATGGCGGTCCAGTGCCGCTTCGGCCATGTGCTGGTCATCGGCCAGGGCCTCGATGCTGGCGCACAGCTGTTCACGTTTGGGGCCTGCCACGAAGCCGCGCCAGTCCCGCAGTTCGGCCAGTCGGGCGCCTAGCTGCTTGAGTCGGCGCTTGAGGGGCTGGGCCTCGTCGCCGGACAGCGCTTCTATCAGAGGCTTGAGGCGCTGGTGCTGGCGGCTGGCGCTTTTGAACGAGCCGCGCTCCAGCAGATGCTCGAAGCTGTCCAGGTCGGCTGCCAGGGCCTCGAGCGAGGGCCCCGAGGGTGGTGAGGCGCTGGTCTTGGGCGTATGTGCCAGCTGTTTTTGCGCCTGGATCAGCAGGGCGGGAGGCGTCAAGGTGGCAGGCCAGTCGCACTGGGTCATCAGTGCGCGGAGCGCCGTGGTGTCATGCTGGACCACCGCTTGTTCCAGTGCACTGCGTACCGACAGCCAGCGCTGCCAGGCCTCCACGCAGTGTTCGTACTGCTGCAGCACATGGAAATAGCGCTGCTGGGCAGTCTCATGGGGGGCGTGTTGATCGGAGAGCGCTTGCCAACGCTGGTCCAGCAGCTGTCGCTGGGCGCGCAGGCTATCGATATCCTGAGCCGTCAGGTCGGTGCCGTGGGTCAGGCCTTCCAGCGTTTCTTCGAGCCCGCTCAAAAGCTGATCGCGAGTGTTCTCTAGTTCGGCTCTTCTTGCCAGGCTTTGCTGGCGTGCCTGCTCCTGTGCTTCATGGTCTTGCAGCGTTTTGCGGCAACCCAGTACGGCCTGCTGGAAGCGTTGCTCCTGTTCGGCAGTGGCCGGGTGATCCAACTGACGCCATTCCCGCTCGAGGTGGCGAAAGCGACCGCCATAGAGTGGTTCCCAGGGCGCGTGAGCGTGCTTTTCCATTTGCGTCAGGAGGTGTTCGCGTTGAGCCAACTGATTGGCCAGCCATTCGGCATCGTCGCGACGCTGGGTGAGCTTTTCCTTGGCCAGCCGCACCACTTGTCGGTCGCGCCGGGCTTCTTTCAACAAGCGCTTGAGGTTGTATTCTCCGGTGATGCGCTCGGCTGCCTGCTGGCGAACGACTGCCACGCTGTTATGACAGGCGTGCTCCACCAGGACCTGCTCATCGGTAATCCGCTCCAGGGCGGCAAGGCGCAGGCTCAGGTTGTCGCCTTGGCCAGCCAACGCGTTCAACACTCGTGGGTCGCTCAGCTCGGCCACCAGGGTTTGGCGCGTGGTGAGATCGGTGCGGCCCTCGGCCCCGGCAAGTCGCTGGCAAAGCGCGTTGAACCACGCCTCATTAGCGGCTTGCCCGGAATAGCCTGCCATCAAGCCTTTCAGGTCATCCAGCGCCAGCAAAGCGGCCAGTGCGACGTCGGCGTTGTCGTCCCGGGCGAGCGTGACAAGCGCGGTGCGCTGCTCAGGATGCTGCGGGTCCAGCGTGTGAAGTGCCTTGAGACGCACCTCGGGATCGGGGTGTTGCCACCGAGGAGCGAACAGGCGTCGTAACAGTCCGTGCATGGATCATCCTGCCAAGAGGTGCGTAACATGAAAAAAATCAGCCATCGATGAGTAGGCGGTTGCAGTCATCGTCGCTGTCGCTTAGCTTTGCCCTATGGTTGTGAGTTTTCCAGTCAATCACAACCCAAGGCGCGAGATTGCGCTACCCTTATTTTACCTGAACAAGACATGGAGTTCGGCCATGAGCCTCAACGCCAACAGTGCCGACATAGCCTTCACCTTCAAAGGCGGCATGCTGCCGATGACCGTCATGGAGTTGACCAGTGCTGATCCGGAGCGCATCCGGCGTCAGTTGGCAGGCAAGTTGTCGCAATCACCCGCGTTCTTTCAGCATACACCGGTTGTGTTGAGTGTGGAAAAGCTCGATGAGCCGCACCTGGCGCTGGAGCGTATCTGTGCCGTATGTCGCGATCACAAGCTGTTGCCCGTGGCCGTACGCGGAGGCGCCGAGCCGATCCGCCAGTCTGCCTGGGCGCTGGGGCTGGGCTGGTTTGCCCCGGTAGAAGAGGGGCGTGCAAGGGCATTGGAAAGCGTCGCGCCGCTGGCTGAACCAACCCAAGAAGATGAGGAAGAAGCGCTTCAGCCCGCGCAAGTGCCGGGGGTTACGCGCCTCTACAGAGGGACGGTGCGCTCCGGGCAGCAGGTAAGCTCTGCCGCAGGCGACCTGATCGTGATTGGCGCGGTGAACGCAGGCGCCGAAGTATTGGCGGCAGGCAGTATTCATATTTACGGTGCCTTGCGAGGGCGTGCCCTGGCAGGTATTCATGGCAATACCGATGCCGGCATCTACTGCCGGGAACTGGAAGCCGAGCTGCTGTCTGTGGCGGGCAACTACAAGCGTCTGGAAGATATCGACTCTCAACTGCTGGGGCGGGCAGCTGAGGTGCATTTCATCGCGGAACAGCTGGATATCAAACCTTTGGACTGAGCCGAGTGGCTGAACCGCCGGGCAGAGGCTGATGTTTTCTGCCTAGCGACGCCGCCCTCGCGATCCGTTACAGTACCGCTTTTGACGACATTGATGTTCCCGTTAGGTGAATAGCGCCACGGCGCTCGCCATAAACGACTTCAAGAAGGAAGTGACTCTTGGCCAAAATTATTGTGGTGACCTCTGGTAAAGGGGGGGTCGGTAAAACTACCAGCGCTGCGGCGATTTCGACGGGCCTGGCACTGCGCGGAAAGAAAACCGTAGTGATCGATTTCGATGTGGGGCTGCGTAACCTGGACCTGATCATGGGGTGCGAGCGTCGCGTGGTCTACGATCTGGTCAACGTGATCCAGGGAGAGGCTGGTCTGAATCAGGCGTTGATTCGTGACAAGCGGGTAGAGAACCTGTTTATCCTCCCCGCGTCGCAAACCCGCGACAAGGATGCGCTGACTCAGGAAGGCGTGGAAAAGATCCTGGAGCAGTTGAAGGAAGACTTCGACTTCATCCTGTGTGATTCCCCGGCAGGTATCGAGCGTGGCGCCCAGTTGGCCATGTACTTTGCTGACGAAGCCATCGTGGTGACCAATCCCGAAGTGTCGTCGGTACGTGATTCGGATCGTATTCTGGGCCTGTTGGGCTCGAAAACCCAGCGTGCCGAGCAGGGGCTGGAGCCGGTCAAGGAGCACCTGTTGATCACCCGCTACAACCCGTCGCGTGTGACCTCGGGCGACATGCTCACGCTGGAAGACATTCGCGAGATTCTGGCCATCGACCTGTTGGGGTTGATTCCGGAATCCGAAGCGGTGCTGCGCGCTTCCAACCAGGGGGTGCCGGTGACCCACGATGCGGCCAGTGATGCTGGGCAAGCCTACACCGACACTGTGTCTCGGCTGCTGGGTGAAGAGATGCCGCTGCGTTTTCATGAGCTTCAGCGCAAGGGATTGCTGAGCCGGATGTTTGGGGGTAGTCGTCGATGAAACTGCTGGAATTCTTGAAGCGTGAGCGCAAGAAATCCGCCTCGGTGGCCAAGGAACGATTGCAAATCATCGTGGCGCATCAGCGTAGCCAGCGTGGTCAGCCAGACTACATGCCGCTGCTTGAGCGCGAACTGCTGGAAGTCATCCGCCGCTATGTGCACGTGGATGACGATGCCATTCAAATCTCCCTGGACAGTGAAGACAACTGTTCGGTACTGGAGCTGAACGTGACGTTGCCCAAGAGCTAGAGGCTGGGCGATGTAGCGGCGATAGGCGTCGTGGGTGTGCTAGTCTTGAGCTTTTGTTCCCACCCGACCCGCATGGGCGTTGCCTGTGGGTGGGGGATTTCGCTCAAGGGAGTATGCATTCATGGCGCCATCCCATGCCGCCCCGGCCAGTTTTCTATGGCACGACTACGAGACCTTCGGTGCTGACCCACGCCGTGATCGGCCTGCCCAGTTTGCGGCACTGCGCACCGACGCCGAGCTCAACGAAATCGGCGATCCCATCGAGCTCTACTGCAAGCCCGCCGACGACTACCTGCCGCATCCGGCAGCCTGTCTGATTACCGGCATCACGCCTCAGAAAGCCCGTCGCAAAGGGCTGCCGGAAGCCCAGTTTGCCCAGCAGGTACAGCGCGCCATGAGCGAGCCGGGCACCTGTGTCGCGGGTTACAACAGCCTGCGCTTCGACGATGAAGTCTCCCGCCACCTGTTTTATCGTAACCTGCTCGACCCCTATGCCCGTGAGTGGCAGAACGGCAATTCTCGCTGGGACCTGATCGACGTCGTACGGGCTTTTTACGCGCTGCGCCCGGAGGGTATCGAGTGGCCGCTACGTGACGATGGCGCACCCAGCTTCAAACTGGAGCATCTGACGGCGGCCAACGGCATTGCCCATGAAGGGGCCCACGATGCGGTGGCCGATGTGCGTGCCACCATTGCCCTGGCCAGATTGCTCAAGACGCGTAATCCCAAGCTGTTCGACTACTTGCTGGGCCTGCGCGGCAAACGGGCGGTGGCCCAGCAGCTGGATTTGCCGAATGCCAAGCCGCTGCTGCATATCTCGCGCCGCTACCCGGCCAGTCGTGGCTGTAGCGCCCTGGTCATGCCCTTGGCCGAGCATCCCACCAACCCCAACGGGGTGATCGTCTATGACCTGAGCGTGGCACCGGACGACCTGCTCTCATTGAGTGCCGAGCAGATTCGTGAGCGGGTGTTCGTCAGCCAGCAGGATCTTTCTGAAGGCGAGGCGCGTATTCCCCTCAAGGTGATTCACATCAACCGCTGCCCGGTGGTCTTTCCAGCCACGGTGCTCAAGGATATCGAGGGTGAGCACAAGGGAGAGTACGGGGCGATTGCTGCTCGGCTGGGCGTCGATATTGCGGCCTGCCGAGGGCACTGGAAAACCCTGCGCGCTGCCACCGGGGTGGCCCAGAAGGTCAGAGAGGTGTTTGATGCCAAGCATGACGCATCGCCCCAGGACCCTGACCTGATGCTGTACGCCGGCAGCTTTTTCTCGGCGGCAGACCGCCAGCAGATGGAAAGCGTGCTGGCCATGGAGCCGTGGGATCTGGTGGGCCAGCGCTTTGCCTTTCAGGACCCGCGTCTGGAAGAGATGCTGTTCCGTTTCCGCGCCCGTAGCTATCCGGAAACGCTGGAAGGCGATGAGCGTGAGCAGTGGGAAGCTTTTCGCTGGATGCGCATGAACGATCCGGCGTTATCCGGGTTTACCTTGAAAGCGTTTGCCCGAGAAATCGAACGGTACAATCAGCAGTCGCTGAGTGACCATGAGCGGCAGATACTGGAAGAGCTGGTGATGTACGTGGAGGCCATGATGCCCGCCCAGGCGTTCGACGCCTGAGCGGGGTGGAAGGCTAGCGCTCGTTGAAGGAGGCGCGTGCGTTTCGGTAGGCCGTGATGTCGCTGGGCGCGTCACCTGGGTCGAAGCGGATGTCCAGACGATGGCCGAGCAGCTCGGGCCACAGTGTCTGCAGCGCTTCCGGGGTAACGTCCAGAGCCAGCTCGGCCAGCCGCTCGCGGCGGTCAAAACGAATCTCTTCCAGCGCCGTGGCCTGCCAGTAGCGGTTGGCCATGCCCTGCAGGCTGGTGTCCCGCTGGCGCAGCCGGTCGTGCACGGCCTGACGGTGCGCGGCCAGCTCCTCATCGCTCAGCGCCTCGAGGCGCGCTTGCGCCTGGTGCAAGAAGTCATCCATACGCTCGGCGATCGTGGCGCTATCCACATCGGGCGACTGCACGATCAGCGCAACCCCCGGTGCTTCCAGTAGCGGCGAGTAGCCCGCATTGACGATATAGCCCAGCTGCTCTTCGGTACGCAGCTGCTGGTAGAACGGCGTATCCAGCCACTGTGCCAGGACGCTGAGTCGTGCCTGCTCTTCGAGGCTCTGATCTCGCCCTTGCAGGTAGCGGAGTACCAGCGACTCTTCACGGGTGCTGTGAGGCTGTAGCGTGGTGGATTCATCGGCCACCCGCAGCGGCTGCAGGGTGGGAATGTCGTCACGGCTCAGACGTGGCGTCAGGGCGCCGCGGATCAGACTGGCCTGCTCCCGTGCCTGGTCGGCGGTCAGGTTACCCACGGCCATGGCGTCGATGTACAGATTGCCCAGGAAGCGGCGCCGGAAGTTGTCTAGGTGCTGTTTCTCCAGGCGCTGGCTTGCTTCCAGCAGCTCGGCACTGGACCACTGCGGGGTCAGCAGGGCTTCGCCCAGCGCGCGGCTGGCCTGTCCGGTGAGCGATGCCTGCGGTGCATTACGCCACTCGCGTTGCAGCTGGTAGCGCACGCGCTCGAAGGCACTTGCCGAAATGTCGGCCTGCTGGAGCTGCGCAATGGCCTGCTCGATCAGCGGCGTTTGCCCATCCCGCCAACCCGAGAACGACAGCGTGATGCCGCGTGCATGGGGGTAGGCGCTGAAGGCTTGCCCTGCCAGCCAGGCGGGGTAGAGCGATTCGTTGAGGCTGTCGTTCAGCCAGCTGGCCAGCAGACGTGTCAGCACCGCTTCTTCGGCTGAGTAGCTGGCGCTGGGGTGCTGCAGGCTGACCCGCCATTCGACGCTGGGCGTGTTGAATCGGCTGTCCTGCATGTGCCAGGCGGCAAAGGTCTCCGTGTCGATGAGCGAGGAGGGGCGCTCGTCCTGGCCGGGTTGCAGCGTCAGGTCTTCGGCAATGAAGGGGTTGGGTTCTGCCAGCGCCAGGCCCTCCAGGGCCCGGCCCGGCTGGGCGGGCGTCTGCTCGCGCCACTGGGTGTTGAACCAGGGCGAGACCTGTTCGCTTTCGATATCCGGGGCGGAGTAGAAACGCAGCATGTTCTGAGGCGTCAGCGCATCCAGGTACTCCTGCTGGCGCTCGCTATCCATGCCATCCATACGATACGGCGCGTACTGCACGTCTTCCACGGGGTAGCGCGAAAGGCTCATGGCCAGGCGCGTGGCTTCCTGTTGGGGCGCGCCGTGCTGCTGGAAGCGGAAGGCTTGCTCGCTCAACCGCTGCTGTTCCTCATAGCGCCATTCGGCCAGGCCCTCTTCGCGGATCTGTTCGATGGCGGCAAAGAGGGTAGCCTCGATATCGTCCAGCCGCTCGGCCCCGGCGGGGGTCAGGCTGATGGAGACGGTGAACAGAGCGTCGTTGCCGTCACCGCGGCCCACGCCGGCCGACAGCCCATCGGCCAATCCTGCCTGGCGGAGCACGGCCAGTAAGCTGCCGTCGCTCTCGTCACCCAGAAGGTGAGACATGAGCTGGGTAGGCTTGGTGCGGTATTCGTCCGTGGGGTCTGGGATCGGAAAATAAAAGCGCAGCTGGCGGCGGTCCTGCAGTGACTGACGCTCGATATAGCGGGGGAGCGTGTCCGAATCCACCAGCGGTGCATCGATCACCGGCACGCTGAGACCGTGATCCGGGATCTCGGCAAAGCGCTCGACCACCAGGCTTTCCAGCTCGTCCAGCGGCTGGGGAGCGACCACGGCCAGGTTCATCACATTGGCATCGTAGTAGCGATGATAGAAGTCGATCACCCTTTCGCGCAGCGTGGCCTCGCCCTCTGGCGGGCTGGCCAGGGTGTCACGGCTGCCCACGGCAAAGCCGGTGGTGGCGTTCGCCGGGTTGAGCAACTGGTTCAGGACGTCGTTCTCGCGCCGCGATTCGTCACGTATGCGCGCCATGTACTCGGAGTGGACGATATTGCGTTCGCTCTCCAGCTGGTCGGCATTGAACAGCGGTGAGAGGAAGAATTCGCTGAAGCGGTCCAGGGCGCCGGGCAGTGCCGAGGGCGCGACATCGAAGAAGTAGTTGGTGTCCTGCTGGGCAGTGAAGGCGTTGTGGGAGCCCGCATTATCGGAAATGAAACGCTGGTAGGCATCCGACTGGGGGTAGGGTTCGGTGCCCAGAAACAGCATGTGTTCCAGGAAGTGCGCCAGCCCCTGCAGGTCTTCCGGGTCTTGTGCACTGCCGACCCGCACGTTCATGGAGGCCGCCGCCTTGTCGGCATTGGGATCGCTGACCAGCAGCGCCTGCAGGCCATTTTCCAGCGTCAGTACCCGGTAGTCACGCTCGTCGAAGGGGCTGACGGTGGGGGTCACGACGTCGGTAATAGGGCTCTCTTCGGCCCAGGCGCCGGGCAGAGCCCCCCAAAGTAGCCCTGTAGACAGGCCAAGGACGATGTGCCGCGCAGCAAGGCGCGGCGGGTAAGCAGGGATGAGTCGCAGCATTACAGCTCCTGTGGCACGGTCCAGCGCAGCATGGGCCCAACGGGATGCGCGCAGGAGGGTGACTGAAAGGCAGGGTTGTTCACATGCCTTGATACCGGAAAAGCGCCCAACAGTTCCAGAGGGGCCGGCATCAATAGCGGTGTCAGTTGGTCGGGGTCGGTGTTCGGGTCCAGCCATGTCGATACGTCTTCGGGGGCGATCACCACCGGCAGGCGATCGGTCAGCGGTGACAGGCAGGCATTGGCCGGCACGCTGATCAAGGCCGTCGAGTCGGTAAAGGTCGTCAAGGTGGTGTGGTAGCGGCACCAGAGGGCGCCCAGCAGAAGGGGCGCGCGCTGCACGTGGGTCACCAGATAAGGCTGCTTGTTGCGCGCCTGGGGCTTCCAGACATAAAAGCCGCTCACCGGGATCACGCAGCGCCGGGCGTTGAACGCCTCCTGAAACATGGCGCGTTTGCTCAGGGTTTCGGCCCTGGCACAGTGGGGGGCGTGGTCGAGCACTTTCAGCCAAGGGGGGGTAAGGCCCCAGAACAGCGGTGCCAGCGTCATGCGGCCCTGCGCCATGCGAATGGCAGAGACGGGCTGGCGCGGGGCCATGTTCGGCGACTCGATCAGCGGCGCCGCCGAGGCCAGCGCTGGCAATAGACGAGCGAGCGGTAAGCGCTGTACGTGTAGGCGTCCCGTCATGCGGTCTCCTCGAGTGCAACGCGGTCGCTTGACTGCCACTGGGCAAGGTCAAAACGGTGTAAGCGGTGTGAATACGTTAAATGTCGTGTTTTAGTGTCGAAAACAGTGTTCGATGTAAGGTATCCTATCGTAGTCCTTGCTCTCGCTAAAGCGCGATGAGGCAATCTTTCCTGTTTGCCGTTGACCCTAAGAGATCGCCATGGCCCGTCCCAGACAGCATGCGCCCGACGCCCTCCATACGCAGGTCATGCACGCTTGTGATGAGTGGTTGGCTCAGCAGCCAGTTCATGGCCTATCACTGCGTGCCCTGGCCCGAGAAGTGGGCTGTGCGCCCAGTACCCTGCTCAAGTTATATGGCAGCTTCAATAACCTGTTGCAGCATGTCAACGTTGAGACCCTGGCCCGGTTGCAGCAGACCATTACCGGCTTGGCGGCCGATGACCCTGAACCCTGGCTGCGTGCTCTGGCGCATGCCTATTGGCGCTTTGCCGAGCAGGATTGTTACCGCTGGCAGCTGTTGTTCGACTATCCGCTGGCCCAGGAGGGTGAGCTGGATCAGCGCCAAAGCGATCTCATCGAGGCGCTGTTTACCCAAGTGGAAACCTCACTGAAACAGTACCAACCCGCGCTGGACGACCTCGAAGCGCGCCGCCTGGGGCGCACGCTGTGGGGAAGTGTGCATGGCCTGGTGCAGTTGGGGTTGAATGAACGGCTTGGCTACTGGCAGGGGCAGCAGCTGAAGGTCGATGAGTTGCTGGACCAGTTGATGAGCACGGTTCTGGCCGGATTGCGGCACCGGGAGGCGGTGACGTGACAGGAGGGGTGAAGGCGCTTCGCCGCCTGCTACGTCGATTGATCTATCTCGCCATGCGTGGCTGCTATCGGCTGACGGTGCATGGGCAAGGGCATGTGCCGAAACAAGGCGCTGCGCTGGTGGTGTGCAACCATGTCAGTTTCATGGACGCTCTGGTGCTGGGAGGCGCCAGCCCCCGACCGCTGCGGTTCGTGATGGACCAGCCCATCTTCGAGTCCCGCTGGCTCAAGTGGTGGTTTCAACTGGTAGGTGCCATTCCCATCGAGTCGGAGCGCCATAGCCCCGGCGCGCTGCGGCGCACGCTGGACGAGGTCAGCAAGGCGCTGCGCGACGGCGACGTGGTCATGGTGTTTCCAGAAGGGCGCTTGACCCCCGATGGCGAGATTCACACCTTTCGCCGTGGGCTGGAGACCATTCTGGCTCGTGACAACGTGCCGGTGATCCCTGCCGGGCTGGCCGGGCTGTGGGGTTCGTGGACGTCACATCACGGCGGAAAAGCCTTGAAGAAGTGGCCGTCGCGGTTCAGGGCGCCGGTCAGCCTGCACTTTGGCCCGCCCATTGCCGTGCAAGAGGTGGAGGGAGTTGCCCTGCGGCGCTACCTGGAGACTCGGGTAAGAGCGCTCAAGGCAGCGGCCGATAGCGACATCGCGCACCGTTAGCCGCGTCAACGACGCGGCAGGCGGAGCTTCTGCCAACAGCGGGCGGAAGTGATCAGGTTGTCGCG
This sequence comes from Vreelandella hamiltonii, assembly GCF_014651795.1. Classification (NCBI taxonomy): domain Bacteria; kingdom Pseudomonadati; phylum Pseudomonadota; class Gammaproteobacteria; order Oceanospirillales; family Halomonadaceae; genus Vreelandella; species Vreelandella hamiltonii. The sequence continues at coordinate 24,934 of NZ_BMXO01000014.1, forward strand.
AATCTCGAGAATTTCCATCCGCGTATTGCCTATCTGCAGGCAGGCCGGGCCGTCCGGGAAAGATTCCAGATGTTCGAGAATCAGCCCGTTGAGGGTTTTCGGACCGTCAGTGGGCAGTTGCCAGCCCAGCATCTTGTTGATCTCGCGGATATTGGCCGTGCCTTCTATGACGTGGCTGCCATCGTCCTGCTGATGAATCTCTTCGTCTTCGGACACGTCGGTGGTGAACTCGCCGACGATCTCTTCCAGAATGTCTTCCAGAGTGACCAGTCCTTCCACATCGCCATACTCGTCGACGACGATGCCGATGCGCCGTTTCTGTTTCTGGAAATTCAGCAGTTGGGTATGCAGCGGTGTCGACTCGGGAATGAAATAGGGCTCGCGTGCTTCCTGAACGATGGCGGCCTTGGTGACTTCATCGCGGGATAAAAAGCGCGCTGCGTTACGCAGGTGCAGCATGCCGATGATGTTGTTGATATCACCTTTATAGACTGGCAAGCGAGTATGCTGGCTGGTGCGGATCTGGGTCAGGATCTCTTCCAGGGAATCATCCAGATCGATACCCAGCACTTCATGCCGCGGCACCATGATGTCGTTCACCGTGACGTTTTCGAGATCCAGAATCGACAGCAGCATGGCCCGGTGGCGGTAAGGAATCAGGGTGCCTGCTTCATGCACCACGGTACGCAGCTCGTCGCGGGTCAGGCTGTCACCGCCGTTGTCGACGCTTTTCACGCCAACGAGCCTCAGCAGTCCATTGGAGACTACATTGACCAGCCATACCAGCGGGTAGAGCAGCTTGAGCAACGGCTCCAGGGCCATCGAAGTGGGGTAGGCGATGCGTTCGGGCTTGATGGCCGCGTAGGTCTTGGGCGTGACCTCGGCAAAGACCAGGATGGTGATGGTCAGCAATGCTGTCGAGATGGCCGGGCCCGTGACATCGCCAAAAAAGTGAATGGCGATGATGGTCGCGATGGATGCGGCTAGGTTGTTGACGAAGTTGTTGCCAATCAGGATGACGCCAATCAGGCGGTCGGGACGTGTCAGCAGGCGCATGACCCGTTTGGCACGGCGGTCGCCGCTGTTTGCCTGGTGGCTGAGTCGATAGCGGTTGATCGACATCATGCCCGTTTCGGAGCTGGAGAAGAAGGCAGACAGTAAAATCAGCAAGGCTAGCAGGCCGAACAGTAACCCCAGGGGGAAGTCGTCGCTCAAGTCGAATGTTCCTTTATGGCGTGTCAGGCTCGATTTGTAGAGTCATGCGGGTAGCGTGTCAAGGAGCGCTTAGCGATTCAGCAGGATTTCCAGCACGAACTTGCTGCCGAAATACGCCAGCAGCAGCAGGGCGCAGCCCCCGAGGGTCCAGCGCACCGCGCGCATGCCACGCCAGCCGAAACGGTAGCGGCCCACCAGCAGCGTCGTGAAGATGATCCAGGCCCCCAGCGACAGCACGGTCTTGTGGGCCAGGTGCTGGGCAAACAGGTTGTCCAGGAAGATCAGGCCGCTGGCGATGGATACCGTGAGCAGCAGAATGCCCGCCCACACCAGCTCGAACAGCACCCGCTCCATGGTGGTCAGCGGTGGCAGTGACTGCACGATGCCGCGAATGTGGTGATGGCGCAGGGCCTGATTTTGCAGCCCCACCAGTACCGCCTGCACGGCAGCGATGGCCAGCACGGCGAAGGCCAGGGCAGAGCTGACCGCGTGCAGCAGAATGCCGGGGGTCAAGCCGCTGTGGCTCCCCTGGCTGGGTAGCCAGGTGGCGACGATGAGCGCGATGCCCGCCAGCGGAAACAGCACGATACCGGCGTTCAAGACGGGCTTGAACAGGCTGGCCACCAGCACCACGTTGACCGCCACGGCCATCAATAGCGTGGCGCTGGTGGTGAAGCCCGGCAGCAGGCCAGGGGCGGCGCCCACCAGCTTGACCACCACGGGGATATGCAGCAGCAGGCCAAGGGTGCCCAGCAGGCGCACCATGCCCTGGCGTGGCGGCACGCGGCGAAACAGCGTCATGCCCTGCCAGATGGCAGCAGCAACATAGAGTACAAAGGCAATCGTGGCGAAAGGTAGCGCCTGCATGATGCTATCCGTGCGCCTGGCAGCGCGTCATGGGGTAAACGTGGCGACCGGCCAAACGTTTCTGCAAAACGCCGCAGGGCCCGGTCACTGCCGCTCCTTCCAGAGCGGTACTGCTACTATAACGAATCATGGCAGCGTCGCACAGTCATGGCTAGCCAACGCTCGCGGCCATGGAGACTCGCGGCGTGAGCGCGTATAATCGGCGCCACATTCGTCCGGTGAGGACTCCCGGCGACAGCGACGGAGGCAGAGGCCCCATGTTTCAGAATTTGAGCGAGCGTCTATCCCAGACGCTGAAGTCTATCAAGGGTCAGGCGCGCCTGACCGACGACAACATCAAAGACACGCTGCGAGAAGTGCGCAAGGCATTGCTCGAAGCCGACGTGGCGCTACCCGTGGTCAAGGCGTTCATCGAGCGGGTGCGTGAACGTGCGGTAGGCCAGGAAGTCTCCAAGAGCCTGTCGCCGGGTCAGCAGTTCGTCAAGATCGTCCAGCAGGAGCTGGAAGCCATCATGGGCGAGGCCAATGAAGGTCTCTCCCTGAAAGGCTCTCCTGCCGTGGTGCTGATGGCCGGTTTGCAGGGCGCGGGCAAGACCACCTCGGTGGCCAAGCTGGCCCGTTACCTGCGCGAGCGCGAAAAGAAGAAAGTGCTGGTGGTTTCGGCAGACGTCTATCGCCCTGCGGCCATCGACCAGCTGGAAACCCTGGCCAAAGAGGTGCAGGTCGACTTCTATCCATCGCGCTCCGACGAGAAGCCGGTCGATATCGCCACGGCAGCCATCAGGCATGCCAAGATCCAGTTCCATGACGTCGTACTGGTAGATACCGCTGGCCGCCTGGCCATCGACGACGCCATGATGGCCGAAATTCAGGCGCTGCATAAAGCCATTGCTCCCCAGGAAACGCTGTTCGTCGTCGACGCCATGACCGGCCAGGATGCGGTGAATACCGCCAAAGCCTTCCATGAAGCGCTGCCGCTGACAGGTGTCATTCTGACCAAGGCCGACGGTGACGCCCGTGGCGGTGCCGCGCTGTCGGTGCGCCACGTGACCGGCAAGCCGATCAAGTTCATGGGGGTGGGTGAAAAGGTCGATGCCCTGGAACCCTTCCATCCCGATCGAGTAGCCTCGCGCATTCTGGGCATGGGCGACATGCTGTCGCTGATCGAAGAAGCCGAGCGCACCGTCGACAAGGACAAGGCCGCGAAGCTGGCCAGCAAGGTCAAGAAAGGCGATGGCTTCGACCTGGAAGACTTCCGCGACCAGCTCCAGCAGCTCAAGAAAATGGGTGGCATGGGCGGCCTGTTGGGCAAGCTGCCGGGCATGGGTCAGATGGCAGAGATGGCCCAAGGCCCCGGGCCAGAAAAGGAGCTGGGCAAGCTGGAGGCGCTGATCAACTCCATGACGCCCAAAGAGCGCCGCAAGCCCGATATCATCAACGGTTCGCGCAAGCGCCGCATCGCGGCAGGTGCCGGACTTCAGGTGCCGGACCTGAACCGGCTGCTGAAGCAGCACAAGCAGATGCAGAAAATGATGAAGAAAGCCGGGCAGAAGGGCGGCATGCAGAAGATGATGCGTGGCATGTCTGGCCTGATGGGCGGTAAAGGCCCCGGCGGCCCAGGTGGCCCCGGCGGTATGGGAGGCATGGGCGGAATGGGTGGCCCGGGTGGTTTGCCCTGGCGCTGAGCCCGCCTGATGCTCCTTTGCAAGGTTGACGGCCTGTGAGTTTTCTGGCTGTCAGGCTTTCCAAGCAGGTCGCATTTGCGTAGAATGCGGCCTCTTCATGTTTGGGTGTTGCTGAAAAGTGCTCTGGCACTGGGCGATATTCCATGGATGAAGGTCCTGAAGGTGCCCTCTGCTGGGCCAGGCAAGCGCTTCGCAAGCCCTGGTGAGGCAGGAGCACCAAGAAAACAGTATGACGAGTGTTCTGATAGCGCATTGGCGCTATGCCCCACTCGCGTAACCTCAACCGAAGGATAGTTATCGTATGGTTACCATTCGTTTGGCACGTGGTGGCGCCAAGAAGCGTCCCTTTTATCACCTGACCGTGACCGACTCTCGCAACGCCCGTGACGGCCGTTTCATCGAGCGTATCGGTTTCTTCAACCCGGTTGCCCGTGGTCAGGAAGAGCGTCTGCGCGTTGATCTGGACCGTGTGACTCACTGGCAGAGCCAAGGCGCCCAGCTGTCTGGTCGTGTTGCCGAGCTGGTCAAGGAAGCACGCAAGCAGGCGTAAGCCTGAGCGTTGTGTGAGATATCGCCGTTCATCAATGCTGTTGTGGAGTGGTCGTCAATGACGCGTTTTGAAACCAGCCCGACTGACGACACGCACGTTGTGCTTGGTAAGCTGACCAGCCCTCACGGGATCAAAGGTTGGCTGAAGGTCTACTCCTATACCAATCCCATGGACAGCATTCTGGAATACCCTGAGTGGTGGGTGCGTCAAGGTAATACGTTGACCCCCATGCGCGTCGTTCAGGGCAGTCGGCAAGGCAAGGGACTGGTTGTGCAACTGAAAGGGGTCGATGACCGTACGGCGGCCGAAGCGCTGGCCCAGGCGGACATTCTGATGCCCAAGGACGCACTGCCCGAGCTTTCCGACGATGAGTATTACTGGCATGAGCTCGAGGGCCTCGCGGTCTTTACTCAGTCAGGCGAGCGGCTGGGACGGGTCAGCTACCTGTTCGAGACCGGCGCAAACGATGTCATGGTGGTACGTGGAGACGACGACGCAATCGACAAGCGAGAGCGATTGTTGCCTTTCCTGCCCGATGACGTGATCGTTGAGATCCACCTGGAAGAGGGCCGTATGGTCGTCGACTGGGACCCCGAGTTTTGATGAGCCAGAACGCTTTGACGGAACGAACGGAAACGGATGCGACGATGACTTCACCGGCACCCGTGGAAAGTGCGACAGACGCGCCCGCCATGTGGATTGGCGTGGTATCGCTGTTCCCTGACATGTTCGATGCGATTACCCAGCAGGGTGTGATCGGTCGAGCCGTCGAGAAGCAGCAGATTGCCCTGGAGTTCTGGAATCCACGCGACTACGCCACCGACCGCCATCGCAGTGTCGATGATCGCCCTTACGGGGGTGGCCCCGGCATGCTGATGAAGGTCGATACCCTCAGGGCTGCGATTGCCGATGCCCGCCAGCGCGCGGAGCAGGCAACCGGTTTGACGCCCACCGTGATCTACTTGTCGCCCCAGGGGCGCAAGCTCGATCAGCAGGGAGTTCAGGCGCTGGCCGCCGCAGGACCCCTGGTGGTGGTTGCCGGACGCTATGAAGGTATCGATGAGCGTGTGGTGGAGAGTGACATCGATGAAGAGTGGTCGATCGGTGATTATGTGCTCAGTGGCGGCGAACTGCCGGCCATGGTGCTGATCGACGCAGCGGCAAGGCTGATACCCGGTGTACTGGGTCATCAGGACTCCGCTATCGAGGACTCGTTTAACGACGGCCTGCTGGACTGCCCGCACTATACTCGCCCGGAAGTGATCGACGGGCGCAAAGTGCCTGACGTGCTGTTGAGCGGTAACCATGCCGCCATCAAGCGCTGGCGGTTGAAGCAGTCTCTGGGGCGTACCTGGCAGCGTCGACCTGACCTGCTGAGCGGACGTACCCTGGATGCCGAGCAGCAACGGCTGCTGGATGAGTTCATCGAGGAACACGCCTCGTCTGTGGTGTCGACAACGACACCCTAGAGGATGGCGGCGGTGCAGGGCGAAGGCGTTGGCCAGCGCACCTGTGTCACCCATAACGACTCCCGCGTGGCTCGCTTCGAGCGCCGGGATCACGGTTTGCCCCTTTCACAACTGCGCGGCAAGCCACTACGTTATTTAGGAGCATGAAGATGAGCAGCAAGAACAAGGTGATCCAGGCGATCGAAGCCGAGCAAATGAGCAAAGAGATTCCTGCTTTTGCACCGGGCGACACCGTTGTCGTTCAGGTTAAAGTAAAAGAAGGTACTCGCGAGCGTCTGCAGGCGTTTGAAGGTGTGGTCATCGGCAAGCGTAACCGTGGCCTGAACTCCGCTTTCACCGTGCGCAAGATTTCTCACGGTGTTGGCGTTGAGCGTACTTTCCAGACCTACAGCCCGCTGGTTGACTCCATCGAAGTCAAGCGTCGCGGTGACGTTCGTCAAGCCAAGCTTTACTACCTGCGTGAGCGTAGCGGTAAATCTGCACGTATCAAGGAAAAGCTGGTTTAATCACCACGCTTTCACGGGCGCTTGGCGCTCGGATACGGAAAACCCCGTTACCGCTTTGCGGAGCGGGGTTTTTGCTTATCGTTCTAGCATGAGACCGTTTGCGTATGAGCATGATCGATGCCTATCTGGATGCCCTTTGGCTGGAACAGGGTGCCAGTGACCATACGCTAGCGGCCTACCGGCGAGACTTGACGGCCTGGCAGCAGTGGCTGGCGGAAGAGGGCGAGACGCTGTTGACGGCCTCGCCGGACCGCCTGGGCGTGTGGCTCGACCAGCGCCGTGAGCAGGGGTATCAGCTGCGCAGCAATGCGCGCCTGGTGTCGTCGCTGCGCAGCTTCTATCGCTGGGCGCGGCTGTACGGGCATATCGATGCCGACCCGTTGGCCCGCGTGGCGCTGCCACGGGTGCGCCCCAGCCTGCCCAACACGCTGGAAGAGGACGAAGTGGAGCGGCTGCTGCTGGCGCCGGACATCGAAACGCCGCTGGGCGTGCGTGACCGCGCCATGCTGGAGTTGCTGTACGCCTGTGGGCTGCGGGTTTCCGAGCTGGTGGGTTTGACCGGCGATGCGGTGAACCTGCGCCAAGGGGTGGTGCGAGTGCGAGGCAAGGGCGACAAGGATCGCCTGGTGCCCATGGGAGAAGAGGCTGCCGAGTGGCTGGAGCGCTACCTGCGCACGGCGCGTCCTGCCTTGATGCAGGACCCGACGCGGCCCGCACTGTTTCCCGGCCGGGGTGACCGTGCCATGACTCGCCAGACCTTTTGGCACCGTATCAAGGCCCACGCCATCACGGCCGGCATCTCGAGGCCACTGTCGCCGCATACGCTGCGTCATGCGTTTGCCACCCACTTATTGAATCATGGTGCCAATTTACGTGTCGTACAGCTGCTGCTGGGTCATAGCGATCTATCGACCACGCAAATTTATACGCACGTCGCCCAGGCGCGCCTGGAGCAACTGCATGCCGACCACCATCCAAGAGGTTGAGAAAACAATGCGTCAACGTATGCCTGAATGTGTAGCGTCCCGTGCCCCCTGGTGGGTGTTGGCAATCAGCCTGCTGCCCGCGCTGGCTCTGGCGGATGCCACGGCCGACCGCCTGGCCGAAAGCCTGAGTGTCAACGGCCAGCCGATGCCGGTGGAGCAGGTCAGCGTCACGCCGATGGAGGGCATCTACCATGTGCGCCTGGAGAGCGGTGAGTCGTTCTACTCCAATGCCGATGGCAGCCACTTTCTGGTGGGGGATCTGTTTGAAAACGCCGATAATGGGCTGGTCAACCTGACCGAGCAGTCGCGCAATCAGCAGCGGGCCGAGGCGCTGGCCGCGGTCCCCGAAGACGAGCGTGTCATTTTTCGCGGCGTCGGTGAGCCCAAGGCAACGGTCATCGTGTTTACCGACCCTACCTGCCCCTACTGCGAGCGTCTTCACGAGACGATTCCAGAGCTCAACGAGCGCGGGATTGCGGTACACTATCTGGCCTTCCCGCGCGCGGGCATGAGCAGCGCCGCTGCGGAAACGCTTCAGCAGGTATGGTGCTCCGACAATCGCAGCGAAGCGATGAATCAGGCCAAGGAGCGGCTGGCCATTGGCGCCAGTGCGCGGTGCGACAACCCGGTGGCCGAGCAGTATGCGCTGGGCCAGGCGCTTGGGGTTCAAGGTACCCCTGCCATCGTGCTGCCCAGCGGCCAGATGGTGCCGGGTTTTGTGCCTGCCGAGCGGCTGGTGGCCATGTTAGGCTTGGAAGATGAATAACGTCACCCGAGTGACGAACATAGCGCTGAGACACTGAATCACGAGGCGGTGCCCAAGGGCGCCCAACACGAAAGGGGAAGTATTTTGAAACCGGTAAGAGTAGGCATTTGTGGGCTAGGTACGGTCGGTGGTGGCACGTTCAACGTGCTGACGCGTAATGCGGACGATATCAGTCGCCGCGCGGGCCGTCCCATCGTCATCGAACAGGTCGCTCACCGCAGTATTCATGCTGACTGCGATATTACCGGCATCAACGCCACCACCGACGTGTTCGCAGTGGCCAACAACCCCAACGTGGACGTGCTCGTCGAGTTGATCGGTGGCTACGACATCGCCCGTGAGCTGGTGCTGACGGCCATTGCCAATGGCAAGCACGTGGTGACGGCCAACAAGGCGCTGATCGCGGTGCACGGCAACGAGATCTTCCGTGCGGCCCACGAAAAGGGCGTGATCGTGGCGTTCGAGGCGGCGGTAGCTGGCGGCATTCCCGTCATCAAGTCCCTGCGTGAGGGGCTGGGTGCCAACCGTATCGAGTGGGTGGCCGGTATCATCAACGGCACCGGCAACTTCATCCTGACCCACATGCGGGACGAGGGCCGTGCCTTTGAAGACGTGCTGGCCGAAGCCCAGGCGCTGGGCTACGCGGAAGCCGACCCCACCTTCGACGTGGAAGGCATCGATGCGGCGCACAAGCTGACCATTCTGGCCTCCATCGCCTACGGCGTGCCGCTGCAGTTTGAAAAAGCCTTTACCGAAGGCATCTCGCGGATCACCGCCGAAGACGTGGAGCAAGCCGACAACCTCGGTTATGTGATCAAGCACCTGGGCATCTCCAAGCGTACCGATCAAGGGCTGGAGCTGCGGGTGCATCCCACGCTGATTCCAAAAGAGCGTTTGCTGGCCAATGTCCACGGGGTGAAAAACGCCATCGCGGTCATGGGCGATGCCGTGGGCCCGACGCTCTATTACGGCGCCGGTGCCGGGGCCGAGCCAACGGCTTCGGCCGTGGTGGCCGACCTGCTGGACGTGGCGCGTGATATCGCCACCGACCACCACTATCGAGTGCCTTACCTGGCGTTCAGCGGCATCGACGAAGACGTCAGCCAGCTGCCGATCATGCCCATGGAAGAGATCACCACGGCCTACTACCTGCGCTTGCTGGCAGTGGACCGTCCTGGTGTGCTGGCGCGTGTGGCGACGATTCTTGCCGAGCAGGGCATCTCCATCGAAGCGCTGATCCAGAAAGAGGCCACCGAAGGTGAGCTGGTACCGATCATTCTGCTGACCCATCGCACCAAAGAGCGCCAGATGAACGCAGCGATCCGCGAAATCGAGGCCATGGCCGATATCGCAGGCCCCGTCACCCGCATTCGTGTGGAAGCTCTGGACGAAGGAGAGTGAGCATGCGCTACGTCAGTACTCGCGGTCAGGCCCCCGCGCTTTCGTTCGAGGAAGTCGTGCTCACCGGCATGGCCAGCGACGGCGGCCTCTACGTGCCGGAAAGCGTCCCGACCTTCAGCCGTGAAGAGCTGGCCAGCATGGCCGGGCTCTCCTATGCCGAGATCGCCTTCCGGGTCATGAAGCCCTTCGTCAACGGCGAGATCGACGACGAGACGTTCCATGGCCTGGTCACCGATGCCTACGCCACGTTCAATCACGACGCGGTGCTGCCGCTGAAGCAGCTCGACGCCAACCACTTCCTGCTGGAGCAGTTCCACGGGCCCACGCTGGCGTTCAAGGACGTGGCACTGCAACTGCTGGGGCGGCTGTTGGATCACTTCCTGAAAAAGCGTGACGAGCGTGCGGTGATCATGGGCGCCACGTCCGGGGATACCGGCTCGGCGGCCATCGAAGGCTGCCGCCATTGCGACAACCTGGATATCTTCATTCTGCACCCCCACAACCGCGTGTCGGAAGTGCAGCGTCGTCAGATGACCACGGTACTGGCAGACAACGTGTTCAACGTGGCCATCGAGGGCAACTTCGACGATGCCCAGGCCATGGTCAAGGCCAGCTTTGCCAACCAGGGCTTCCTGAACGGCACCCGGCTGGTGGCGGTGAATTCGATCAACTGGGCGCGCATCATGGCCCAGATCGTCTACTACGTGGCCGCCGGGGTCGCACTGGGCGCACCGCAGCGGGAAGTGAGCTTCTGTGTGCCATCGGCCAACTTCGGCAACGTCTTTGCGGGCTACATGGCCTACAAGATGGGGCTGCCAGTGAAGCAGTTCATCATTGCCACCAATGCCAACGACATTCTGCATCGTACCCTGGCGGCCAACGACTTCTCCAAAAAGGAGCTGGCTGCCACGCTAGCGCCCTCCATGGATATCGTCGTGTCGTCCAACTTCGAACGTCTGCTGTTCGATGCCTACGAGCGTGATGGCGACGCCGTGGCCGCCCTGCTGGAGCGCTTCCAGCAGGAGCCCACGGCGCTGGCCGATGCGCCGCTGGCCAAGCTGCGGGAAAAATTCGCCAGCTACAGCGTGGATGACGCCACGATTCTGGAAGTCATTCGCGAAGCCCATCGCCGCACGGGTGAGATTCTCGACCCCCATACCGCCACCGGTTATCGCGCGGCGGAGCGGGCGCGTCAGGATACCGCCACGCCGATGATCACCCTGGCCACGGCCCACCCGGCGAAATTTGCCGAAGCCGTGGTCAAGGCGGGCTTCCAGGGCGTGCCGCTACCCACGCACATGAACGACCTGCTGGAGCGTGAAGAGCGCTATACGGTGCTTCCGGCGGAGCTGGGTGCGGTGCAGCAGTTCGTTGCCGACAACCGTCGCTGAGGTGGCATGACGACAGTGTCACCCCTCTCAGCCAGTCACCCTCGCCTCGAGCCTCGTCCCCTGGACGAGGCTGTTTACATGCGCGCCCAGGCGCAAGGGCTAAGCGAGCTGCAGGCGCGCCTGTTGGCGTCGCGGCTGCCCGGCTATACCGGCGAACTGACACCGCTGGTGTCGCCCAGCCTGCGCTATCTGGTGCACCCTGAAAAGCTGGCCGATGGTCGGCGCGCCGCGGAGCGTATCGCCCAGGCCGTCGCCGAAGGCGAGTCCATCGGCATCCTGACCGATTACGATGTCGATGGCATCACCTCTCACGTGGTCATTCGGCGTACGCTGGTCGAGCTGTTTGGCGTGCCAGAGCGTAAGCTGCACAGCCTGATTGGCCACCGTATTCACGATGGCTATGGCATCAGCCTACCGCTGGTGGAGCGTACGCTCGGCTTGAAGCCGCTGCCCACGCTGGTGATCACCGCCGACTGTGGCAGCTCCGACGAGCCGCGGATCGCGCGCTTGAAAGCGGCGGGGATCGACGTGGTGGTCAGCGACCACCATGCGCTGCCCTTGGAAGGCCCGCCGCCCTCGGCTTACGCCTGCGTCAACCCCACCCGCAGCGACTGTCGCTATCCGGATAAAACCATCGCAGGTTGCATGGTGGCGTGGCTACTGATGTCACTGGCCCGTAGCGTGCTGGTGGAGTGGGGCGCGCTGCCGGATGCCACCCCCAAGCTCTCACCCTGGCTCTCCTACGTGGCCCTGGGCACGGTGGCCGACTGCGTCTCGTTGGGGGGCAGCCCTGCCAACCGAGCGGTGGTCAGCCATGGGTTGACCCTGATCAACCGTATGGATGCCGCCTGCTGGCGGGCCATGGCCGCGCGCTTAGGGGCCGACAGTGTCCCGTTCAACGCCGAAACCCTGGCGTTTCAGATGGGCCCGCGCATCAATGCCCGCTCGCGGCTGGACGACCCCTATGCGGCGCTGCACTTCATGCTGGCCGAGAGCGACGGTGTCGCCAATCGGCAGTTGGAGGTGCTGGATCAGGATAATCAGTCGCGCAAGGCCATCGAAGCCGACATGACCGAGGAAGCCAAGGCGCTGGCGGTCGCGGCTCTGGAGGCCAATGAGCCCGCTATCGTGGTGCTGCTGGAAGACGGCCACCCCGGCGTGCAAGGGATCGTCGCTTCCCGCCTGGTACAGGCCTATGGCCGTCCGGCGCTGATACTGACGCGGGCCGCTGCACCCAACATGCTGACCGGTTCTGGCCGCTCCATCGACGGCCTGCATCTGCGCGACGCGCTGCAAAGAACCTTCGAGCTGGCACCAGAGGCGCTGCCGCGCTTTGGCGGGCACCGCGGTGCCGCAGGGGTCGGTGTACCCAGGGAGCAGCTGGTGGCCTTCAAGGCGGCCTTTCTGCAGGCCGTTGGCGAGCAACTGGGCAACATGCCGCTCTACCCTCGCCTATGGACCGATGGCGAGCTGTCAACGGCCCAGCTTAGCCTGGCCACGCTGGAAGAGATCGAGACCCTGGGCCCCTATGGCCGGGAGTTCGAACCTCCGCTGTTCGAAGGACGCTTCATCGTGGAGGCACTGCGCCCGGTGGGGGCCGAAGGCTCGCATCTGATGATGGAGCTTTCCATGGGAGCGGTGACCAGCAAGGCGATCTGGTTTCGCGCCCTGACGCCGGGCGAGCTGCCTTCGTTTGGGGTGGGCGACACCCTGCACTGTGCCTACAAGCTCAACCGCAACCGCTGGCGCGGTCGCGAGGCACTGCAGTTGATGGTGGAGCACGCTAGCCCCGTTTGACGCGCTCCGCTATCCTCGCGTCCTTGGCCGATGCCCCGGCCGCTCCAACAATCCTAAAAAGGACGCATCGATGCGTATGGAAGATCTTCCCAAGGACCCCCACAAGCCCTACGAGGACGTGATGGCGATGCTGCTGGGCACGCTGTTCGTGGCGCTGGGAGTCACCCTGTATACCCACGCGGTGCTGCTGACAGGCAGCACCGCCGGGATGGCGCTGCTGCTGAATTACCTGACCGGATGGGGGTTCGGCGTGTGGTTCTTTGCCATCAACCTGCCGTTCTACTATCTGGCCATCAAGCGCATGGGCTGGAGCTTTACGCTGCGTACCTTTGCCGCCATTGGCCTGGTCTCGCTATTCTCCGAGTTGACCCAGCGCTGGGTCAGCTTTGAAAGCGTCCCTTCGCTGTACGCCGCCGTGATGGGCGGCGCGCTGATGGGCATTGGCATGCTGATGCTGTTTCGCCACCGTACCAGCCTTGGCGGTATCAATATTCTGGCGCTCTACCTGCAAGACAAGCATGGCCTGCGGGCAGGCTTTGTGCAGCTCGGCATCGACGCCGTGATCCTGCTGGTGGCACTCACCCAGCTACCCCTAGACCGCGTAGGCTACTCGGTGTTGGGGGCGCTGATGCTCAACTTGATTATCGCCCTGAACCACAAGCCAGGGCGTTATATCGGGGTTAGCTAAGCGGTTGCTAGTTAAGCCAAAACCACCAGACGATCAAGCCAATGACGGCGATACCCGCAAGATTGATCAGTAAACTCATACGGCCTCCTGCTGGGTGGGCTTCCATAACCGCAGGCGGTTGGCGTTGCTGACCACGGTGATGGAGGAGAGCGACATGGCCGCGCCCGCAATAATGGGTGACAGCAGCATGCCGGTCATGGGGTAGAGCACGCCAGCGGCAATCGGGATGCACAGCACGTTATAGCCAAACGCGCCGATCAGGTTCTGCTTGATGTTAGAGAGCGTGGCACGGCTCAGTTCAATCGCCGTGGCCACGCCGTGTAGTGAACCGCGCATCAGCGTAATACCGGCGCTCTCCATGGCGATATCGGTACCCTGGCCAATGGCAAAACCCACGTTGGCTCGGGCCAGCGCGGGGGCGTCGTTAATACCGTCGCCCACCATGCCGACCACTTCGCCCGCCGCTTGGCGGCGCTCAATTTCTGCGTGCTTGTCGTCAGGCGTCATACCTGCCTTGAACTCGCTAATGCCGACCTCGCGGGCCACCGCAGCAGCGGTATGCTCGTTATCGCCCGTCAACATCACCACGGTTAACCCATCATCCTGCAAGCGCTTCACGGCGGCGGCGGCATCTTTGCGCAGCGGGTCGCTAACGCCGAAGAGGGCGGCCAGCTTGCCATTCACCGCTAAATAAACCAGCGAGCGCGCCTTGGCTTCCAACTGGCGAATGCTCTCGTCTGCTGGGGAAAGATCAACGCCAGCCTCATCCAGTAGCCGCGCATTGCCTAGCAGCAGCGTGTCATTAGCTTGGCTGGTGCCTTTAACACCGCCGCCGGTCACGCTATCAAAGCTAGCCAGCGTATCGGGTCGGGCGCCTTGCTCTTCGGCGTAGGCCGTCAGCGCTTTGGCAAGGGGGTGCTCGGAGCGGCTCTCTAAGGCGGCCACCCAGGCCAGTACTTGGGTGCTATCATCGTGCAGCACCGTTGCCTCGGTGACGCGCGGTTTGCCTTCGGTCAGCGTTCCCGTTTTATCGACGACCAGCGTGTTCAGGCGGCTAGCGGTTTGCAGCGCTTCGCCGCTGCGCACCAGCACGCCATGCTCGGCGGCTTTGCCCACGCCAATCATGGTAGAGATCGGGGTGGCCAAGCCCAGCGCGCAGGGGCAGGCGATAATTAGCACGGTAGTAGCAGTAACCAGCATATGAATAGCCACCGGAGCGGGTCCGAGGTTGTACCAGGCAAGGGCCGTTAGCACCGCAATAATCATCACGGCGGGTACAAATATGCCTGAGATCGTATCGGCCAGCTCGCCAATCGGTGGGCGGGAGTTTTGTGCGCTGGCCACCTGCTCGGTAATGCGCCCCAAACGGGTATCGCGGCCGATGCGCGTGGCGCGGTACACCAAGCTACCGTTACCGTTCACCGTGCCCGCGCTTACGTCATCGTCCGCTGTTTTATGCACGGGCACCGGTTCGCCGGTAAGCATGGATTCATCGATATAGCTCTGGCCGTCGAGCACTACGCCATCCACCGGCAGCCGCTCACCGGGGCGCACGCGAATATGGTCATCCAGCGCTACATCGTCCACCGCGATTTCTTGTTCAACGCCGTCGCGTATCACCCGGGCGGTTTTCTCCTGCAGGTCGAGCAGCCGTTTAAGGGCGCTGCTGGTGCGGCCGCGGGCCTTGAGCTCCAGTGCATTGCCCAACAAAATCAGGCCGATCACCATGGCAGAGGCTTCAAAATAGATGCCGTGAGCCACCTCAGGCAACCAGGGGGCAAAGAGCACCACCATCATGGAGTAGAGCCAGGCGGTGCCGGTACCCATGGCCACCAGGGTGTCCATGTTGGCTTGATGATGCTTGAGGTTCTTCCATGCATTCACAAAGAAGTGGCGGCCAGGAAAGACCAGAATGGCCAGGGTGAGCAGGCCAATCACCAGCCAGAACAAGCGCCCCATCCCCACCGGGTGTGGGTGATAGAAAAACATGCTGAGCATGAGCGGTAGCGCCAAGGCGAGCGAGTAGGCACTACCCTTCAGGCGGATTTTATAGAGCCGCGCTTCTTGTTCTGCACGCGTCTCTTCGGCGGCGCGCATATCGACAATCGGTTCGGCGCGGTAGCCTGCGGCATCGACGGCGGCCAGCAGCGTTGCTACATCGACGTGGCCAAACACCTGGGCGGTATGGGTCGCGAAATTGACGCTGGCCGTATCCACGCCTTGTGCGCGTTCCAAGGCTTTCTGGACACTTTTGACACAGCTGGCGCAGGTCATGCCGGTGATGGCCAGGCGTATTCGCTGGCTGCCCTGGTGGGAGCGTGGCGTGTCAGCCGTGTGGGCCGCTGCCGTCGAGTCGTTACCTTCGGCCTCGGTTTTGGTGTCGTCAACAGCTGGCGGGGCCAGCTCGCTGGGAGGGTAGCCTGCCTTTGCCAGGGCGTCATCCAGAGCCGTCATGCTCAGGGTGGTGGTGACCTCCAGGCGTTTGTCGGCTGGAAAGCCGGTTACCTCGGCAGTGGCGTCCTCGGCGAGAATTGCTTCCCGCATGCGCTTGACGCAGCCCTGGCAGTTCATGCCGGGCACGGTGCGGGTCAGCGTTGTTGGCGGTGCGTGGCGTTGGGGCATGCTGCCTCCTCGGGAAAACTTTCGATCAAGCGGCACAGGCTGTGGCCATCGGGGGTGCCGTCGGGCATGGTCTGCCAGCTCTCCAGCGCCTGCTCCATGCGGTGCGCTAGCGCTTCCAGCTCGGCAATGCGCGCCCTGATTTGCGGCAGACGATGGGCCAGCAGGTCGCGTACCAGTGGGCAGGGCGAGTCGCCCTGGTCGGCATGGGCCAGAATGTCGCGTATTTCGGCCACGCTAAAACCCAGTTTGCGGGCGCGCTGAATGAAGTGCAGGCGCTCCAGGTCCCCAGCGGTGTAGAGCTGATAGCCATTGTCTGGATGCCTGCTCGGCGTCAAGAGGCCTTCACGGGTGTAGTGACGCACCGTTTCCGCCGTGACGCCACCGCGTTTGGCCAGTTCACCGACTTTGATGGCGCTCACGAAGCCTCCTTTTTGACATCGCTTTTGAAAAAGATAGTGTAAAACCCTTGGGTAACCCATAGGTCAAGGGCCGCCCTTATCTCCATCGAAATGACTAAAACACTGATTTCAAACGACCGTGTGACTAATGTATAAGTAAAAAACAAAATAAAACGCTCGTTTGCCCTTGAACCAACCCCTACATTGGGCGAAAACTTAGGTGTCAAAACAATGCGGATGGAACGCACCGTCCGACGGATCATCGGGAGAGAGGCCCACTATGTATAATAACTTTAAAAAGCTCACCCTGACCGCTGCAGTAGCAGCGGTAGCATTTGCCAGCCAAGCTAACGCAGGCGGGTACCAAATCAACGAACAGAGCGTTAGCGGCCAGGGGTATGGTCACGCAGGCCGTAGCTCAAACGTCAACGATGCAACGATTGTTTACGGTAACCCAGCGGGTATGTCGTTTCTCGACCGTGCCCAAATCACGGCAGGCGGAACGTTCCTGAATGTAAATAGTTCCATCTCTAACGCACAGGCATCGCAAAGTAGTCCTGCTATTGCGCAAGCAACAGGTGGAATGACGGATACACTGCCTGTATCAGGCACCAACGATGGTGATATGGTGCCGGGGACGTTAGTTCCATTTGCTTTCTATGCTCATCCAGTGAATGAGCAGTTGGCTTTCGGTTTCGGGGTTTACGCTCCCTTTGGTTCGAAAACCGACTATGAAGACAGCTTTATGGGTCGCAACCAGGGCAACTTTACCGAAGTGACAGTAGTATCGGCCCAGCCCACGGTTTCTTACCGCTTTAATGAACAGTGGGGTGTAGGCGTTGGTTTAACCTATAACCGTGTTGATGGTGAGCTACGTCGTCAAGTGCCAGTAGCAACACCGCTTGGGCTTTCTGAAGTAGATTCGCGAGTAGAGGGCGATGATGAGGCATGGGGCTATAACCTGGGCGTAATTTATCGGCCTGTGCCAGAAACAACCTTCGGTTTAACTTACCGTTCAAAGGTTGAATACACGCTTGAAGGTGATTTTACAGCAAGCTCTCCAGTGCTTGATCAATTAGGCATAGGCACCATTACTGACGACGCTTCTTTAGACTTAACGACACCTGAGACGGTCAACTTCTCGCTCACCCAGCAAATGAGTGACGACCTCAAGCTCATGTTTGGTGCTTCTTGGGCACGGTGGAGCCGTTTCGATCAGATTCTCGTGACCGGTGCCGAACGCGGTGAAGTAACTAATGAGCAGCAGCGTTATTCAAACGCCTGGGCATTTTCAACCGGTGGTGAGTATCAGTTAACGCCTGCTTTGGCACTGCGCGCAGGGGTAACGCTGGACTTTACGCCAACCCAGGATGCCACCCGTAGTGTACGCATTCCGTCAGATGACCGTCGTATCTTCTCGATTGGCGCAGGCTGGAGTCCAACACCTGATATGACGTTAGACTTTGCCTACTCTTACCTTACAGAGCGTGGCACCCACGTTAATCAAAGTAAGACCGATAGTTTCAACGTGGGAGGCCAGCAAACACCGCCAATTACCTCTAACTACTCTGGTGATTACAAAAACGAGGCGCATGGTTTTGGTGCTCAGCTGACGTATCGGTTCTGATTGGCTGCTCGCGCTTACTGATCGGTCTTCGACCTACCTGACCCGGCTTCGGCCGGGTTTTTTACATGGTGAACACTGCCTGGGGTGGGTGCGATTGGCAGCGGGTTTGGTTACAATGCCTGCCAGAATGTCGCCGTTGGGGTGGCTGGCACCGTCTCAGGTGGCCAGGCCACCCCAACGGCGACTGTCTCTTTTGCGGCGCGAGGCGACCCCCGCGTCAGCGAGCTTTATTTACCGACCAAGATTAGGGCGATCCATGCTGGAAACCAACCCGATTCACAACCAGATCAAGGACCTGTCTGAGCGGACAGACGTTCTTAGGGGGTATCTTTGACTATGCCGAGCGTAAAGATCGGCTAGAAGAAGTTTCCCGCGAGCTCGAAGACCCCAACGTCTGGAACGACCCGGAATACGCCCAGAAACTGGGCAAGGAACGGGCCTCCCTGGAAGCCATCGTGGCCACCATCGACGAGCTGGAACAGGGCCTGGCGGATAGCCGCGACCTGTTGGAGCTGGCCGAGATGGAAGAAGACGAGGCCACGGTCGAGGAAGTCCGCAAGGAGCTGTCCGGGCTGCAAGACGCGTTGGAAAAACTCGAGTTTCGCCGCATGTTCTCGGGAGAAATGGACGAGAACAACGCTTATCTGGATATTCAGTCAGGATCGGGCGGCACCGAAGCTCAGGATTGGGCCAACATTCTGCTACGCATGTACCTGCGTTGGGCCGAAAGCCACGGCTTCAAGACCGAGATCATCGAAATCTCTGCCGGGGAAGTCGCGGGCATCAAGTCGGCGTCGCTGCATATTCAGGGTGACCATGCCTTTGGCTGGCTGCGTACCGAAACCGGCGTCCATCGTCTGGTGCGCAAGAGCCCCTTCGACTCGGGTGGCCGTCGCCACACCTCGTTTGCCTCCGTCTTTCTGTCGCCAGAAATCGACGACAGCTTCGAGGTCGAGATCAACCCGTCGGACCTGCGCGTGGACACTTACCGCTCCAGTGGTGCGGGTGGCCAGCACGTCAACACCACCGACTCGGCGGTGCGGATCACCCACGAGCCCACCGGCATCGTGGTGGCCTGTCAAAACCAGCGTAGCCAGCATGCCAACCGCGACTTCGCCATGAAGCAGTTGAAAGCGAAGCTGTGGGAATTCGAAATGCAAAAGCGCAACGCTGCCAAGCAGGAAGCGGAAGACTCCAAGGCCGATATCGGCTGGGGTAGCCAGATTCGCTCTTACGTACTGGACGATCAGCGCATCAAGGATTTGCGCACCGGCGTTCAATCCAGCAACTGTGACAAGGTACTCGACGGCGATCTGGACCAGTTCATCATCGCCAGCCTGAAGCAGGGTCTGTAATCTTTTTAGCGTGTGAATTTGAATAGGGTGCCCGATGACCAACCAAGACGCGTCTTCTTTCGACAATGAAAATCACCTGATCGCCGAGCGCCGTGCCAAGCTCGCCGCCCGCCGTGAGCGGGCGGCAGAGCAGGGCAAGAGTGCCTTTCCAAACGACTTTCGCCGCGACAGCCTGACCGTAGAGCTACAGCAACTGCTGGGTGACAAGGACAAGGCCGAGCTGGAAGCGCTTGACCATCAGGCGTCGGTAGCGGGTCGTGTCATGCGCCAGCGTGGCCCCTTCATCGTGATTCAGGATGTGGCTGGCCAGATTCAGCTCTACGTGGACAAGAAAGGGCTGCCGGAAGACGTGCTGGAGGATATCAAGGGCTGGGACATCGGCGATATCGTCGCGGCCCGCGGCCCGGTGCACAAATCCGGCAAGGGCGACCTTTACGTCATGATGGTGGAAGCGCAGCTGCTCACCAAGAGCCTGCGCCCCCTGCCGGACAAGTTCCATGGCCTGACCGACCAGGAAGCGCGCTATCGTCAGCGTTATGTCGACCTGATCATGAACCCGCAGTCGCGCAAGGTATTCGAAACCCGTGCGGCGGTGATCAGCTCCATGCGGCGCTTCTTCGAAGCGCGCGGCTTCATGGAAGTGGAAACGCCCATGCTGCAGCCGATTCCCGGCGGCGCGGCGGCGCGCCCGTTTATTACCCACCACAATGCGCTGGATATCGATATGTATCTGCGTATTGCGCCGGAGCTTTACCTCAAGCGCCTGGTGGTGGGTGGTTTCGAGAAAGTGTTCGAGATCAACCGCAACTTCCGTAACGAAGGGCTCTCCACGCGCCACAACCCCGAGTTCACCATGGTGGAGTTCTACTGGGCCTACGCGGATTACCGCGACCTGCTGGACATGACCGAAGCCATGCTGCGCACGGCGGCTCAGGAAGTGCTGGGCACCACCACGCTTACCTACCAAGGGGCCAGCTACGACTTCGGCCAGCCCTTCAAACGCCTGACCCTGCGCCAGGCGATTCTGGATCACGGCGACGGCATTACCGAGGCCGACCTGGCAACGCTGGACGCTGCTCGCGCGGCTGCCGAGAAGCTTGGTATCAAGGTGAAAGAGAGCTGGGGCCTGGGTAAGCTGCAGACCGAGATCTTCGAGGAAGTGGCCGAGCACAAGCTCGACCAGCCCACGTTCATTACCGAATATCCCGCCGAGGTGAGCCCCTTGGCGCGCCGCAACGACGCCGACCCGTTCGTCACCGACCGCTTTGAGTTCTTTGTCGGTGGGCGTGAAATCGCCAATGGTTTCTCGGAGCTGAACGACGCCGAAGACCAGGCGGAGCGTTTCCGTGAGCAGGCAGCCGAAAAAGACGCCGGGGACCTGGAAGCCATGTACTACGATGCCGACTACGTTCGCGCCCTGGAGTACGGCATGCCGCCCACGGCAGGCGAAGGCATCGGGATCGACCGGCTGGTGATGCTGTTTACCGACAGTCCCTCCATTCGAGACGTGTTGTTGTTCCCGGCGATGCGCCCCGAGGTTGATTAACGTTAAACGTCGCACGGGCGGACGAAAAGTTGGTAAGGGCGCGTGTTAGCGCCCATAATGGTCAACGTTTCGACGGCGAGGAGAATCCCATGAAACTGCTAAATCGCTCTGCCTTGAGCGTCAGGCCGACCCAGACCTTCGTGGACTGGATCAATGCGCTCGAACCCACCATGGGAGACGACGACCTGACCCTGGCCGACGTCGAGCGTGAAAGCACGGTGTATCTGATTCCCGAAATGGATACCCCGGAGGCGCTGGAGACGTTTGTCCGCGACCGGCACGTGGAGATTCTGGAAACCGAGCTGCGCGCCTGGGAAGAGGATGAGCGCCAGTGGCCCGAAAAACTCGACTGGGCGCTGTTCGAGGATTTCCTGCGCGTCGAGCACAGCTATCTGGCCATCGACCTGGATGACGAGACGGCCCTCGAGATCTCTGACGTTGACGATGCCCTGCTGCTCGACAACGAACAAGATTAGCGTGCTATTATTTTTAGCGTGAGCGCACTGTGAAACCGGCTTCGGCCGGTTTCGCCGTTTCAGAGGGGGTTGTTCAGGAAGTGATGACCATGCGACTGTTCGAAACTCGCCCCGGTGACGACGGCCTGCCCGGGCCGGAGCGACGGCTGGCCGTGCTGGCCTTGGTGACCGGTACCTTGATGGCGGTCATGGATACCACCATGATCAACCTGGCGTTACCGACGATTGCCGCCGATCTGGATATCCCGGCGTCTCGGGCCGTCTGGATCACCAACCTGTTTCAAGTGGTATGCGCCGCCTTTTTGCTGGTGTTTGCCGGTATCAGCGAGCTGGTCACACGGCGGCGGCTGTACCTGTTCGGCATCGGCCTGTTCATGGCCGCCTCGCTGGGGGCGGCGTTATCCCGACAGTGGGAGTCATTGCTGGTGTTTCGCGCCTTGCAAGGGCTGGGCGCTGCCGCCACCCTCTCCATAGGGCCATCGCTCTATCGTGCCATCTTCCCGTCGCGGCTGTTGGGCAGCGCGCTCGGCTTGAGTGCGCTGGTGGTGGCCGGGGGCTACGCGGCTGGCCCGACCTTGAGTGGCGTCATCCTGTCGTTCGCCGATTGGCCGTGGCTGTTTGCGCTGAACGTGCCCCTGGGGCTCTGCTCGCTCTGGCTGGCGGGCCGGGCCTTGCCACGCGACATTCCCCGGCAGGGCGCCTTCGATACCCTGGGTGCGCTCTACTCCATGCTGATGCTGGCCAGCTTCTTCGTGGCCATGGACGCCGTCGGGCACGCTGCGCCCCTGTGGCAAAGCGGGGGCTGGGCACTGCTGGCCGTACTGGCTTGCGGGCTGTTTATCCGCCGCCAGCGGCACGCCCCTTATCCGCTGCTGCCGCTGAGCGTCTTTGCCGAAAAGCGTTTTACCCTGGCCGTGTCGGCTTCTGGACTGGCGTTTATCGGCCAAGGGCTGACCTTCGTGGCGCTGTCGTTTTTCTATCAGGAGCAGATGGGCTTTTCACCGCTGGAAACGGCCTGGCTGTTCACCCCGTGGCCGCTGGCCATCATGCTGGTGGGGCCGCTGGCGGGCAGGTTGGCAGACCGTATCAACCCTAGCCTGCTGTCGAGCACGGGCCTGGTGCTGCTGATCATCGGGCTGGTGGCGCTGGCGCAGGTCGATGAAGGCACTGGCGTGGCGGGAAGCCTGTGGCGCACGGCGCTGTGCGGCATCGGTTTTGGCCTGTTTCAGCCGCCCAACAACCGCGAAATGATGGGCAGCCTGCCGCCGGAGCGTAGCGCCAATGTGTCGGGAGTCATGAGCACCATGCGCACGGTCGGGCAGTCTTTCGGGGTGGCCCTGGTGGGGGCTGCCCTGGCGCTAGGGGCGCCCGTTCAACTGACCCTTTGGCTGGGGGCGGTCACCACGCTCCTGGCGCTGCTGGCCAGCCTGTCGCGTATTCGCGTGGCGCAGCAGGCGTTATTGGCGCGGCGGGCATCGTCGGCTGGCAAGTAAGGGCGTACAATGGCGGCGTTGCGGACAGAAGGAGAACGCCCCATGGCGATACAGACACAGATCGAGCAGAAGTTGGCGGCGCTGACCCCTGAGCTGCTCCAGGTCGAAAACGAAAGCCACATGCACAACGTGCCGGCCAACTCTGAAACGCATTTCAAGGTCACGCTGGTCAGCGATAGCTTCGAAGCCATGATGCCGGTGAAACGCCATCAGCAGATCTATGCGCTGCTGGCCGACGAGCTGTCGGGGCCGGTGCACGCTCTGGCGCTGCACCTCTACACGCCCGCCGAGTGGCAGGCCCGGGGCGGTGCGCGCCCCGATTCGCCCCACTGTCGTGGCGGCGGAAAGTGACACCGGAAGCCGCGCGAAGGCACTATCTGGAGGCCATGGGCATTACCGCCTGGGCCTCCCGCTATCAACTGCCCAACGCACTCCCCACGCAAGCCTGTGAATGGGAAGACGCCCCTGCCAAGGCGCCACCGCGCGAGCGCCTGCATGCCCTGCTGGACGATGCTCCGCCGCCGCGCCCACGGCCCGCTGTGGCAGAGGCCAGCGCCCCCGCGCCTGCCAGTTCCCATGCCGCCCCCCAGGCGGTGCGCGCGCTGCTGGGCGGCCAACCTGTCGAAACGCCTGCGCCGCAAGCGTCAGACGATGCCGTACCCGAGACCCCCAAGGCAGTGGCCAAACCGCTGGAGTTCAGCCTGTCCTGCGTCTGTCTCGGTGGCCGCTGGCTCAGCCTGTGCGAAGGCGACATGTCGCCTCCCGAGCAGCAGCTGTTGGCCAATATGCTGCGTGCGGCAGGCCTTTTGAAAGGCGAGCTGCCTACGGTGGTCACTTTCAAATGGCCGCCGATGGCCACCGCATTTACCCCAGAGGACCCGTTGGAAGAAGCCCAGGAAGGTCTGGCTGCCTTCGTCTCCGGCGCGGCCAGCCGTCAGGGCTGGGCGTTGGAAAACGTGCTCTGGTGGGGCGCGAGCGATGCCGTCGAGGCATCGGCCATGGCGCAGGTGATGGCCCTGACCGATGGGCGTAGCCGCAGCTTGTCCTTGCCGGTATGGGAGGCGCCAGGGTTGTCGGCACTGATGCAGCAGGCCGGGGCCAAACGTGCCCTGTGGCCACGGTTGGTGGCATTGGGGCAGCAGTGGAGCCCGCATGATCACTCGGCTTGATGGCCAGCACGCCGAAGGAGTGTGCTCGCTCGAAGCGCAGGCGCGCAGCGGAGCAAGTCGCGCCCAGTTGCTGGCAGCGCTGCAGGACGAGCAAGCCTGGGTGGCAGGGTATTGGCAAGAGAGCGTTCTGCTGGGCTATGCGCTGCTGGTCAGGCTGCCCTTCGATGCCGAGCTACAGGCCATTGGCGTAAGCCCTGAGGCACAGGGGCAAGGAGTGGGGAGGCAGCTGCTGGACGCCTGCGTGGCCGTGGCAAGGCAGTGGTCATCCGAGCGGCTATTGCTGGAAGTGCGCGCTGGCAACCAGCGGGCCATAGCGCTTTATCGTCGGGCGGGGTTCGCACAGGATGGGTGCCGTAAAGGCTACTACCCGGCCGCTGAGGGGACGACCGGGCGAGAAGATGCGCTGCTGATGTCGCGGGCGTTGCCTTAAGAGGCGCTGCCCCCTTCGATACCGTCGAACTTGCTCAGGACACCTTGCAGGCGACGCTCCCACTCTTCGCGCTCCTGCTTCAGCTGGCTGTTTTCATTGCGAAGCTCTTCGTTTTCCAACTTCATCATCTCCAACGCCTCGACGGTGTCGGTGACTTTCTGCTCCAACTGATTGAAAAGCTCCAGGCTCATGCCTACCTCCGGTGACGATCGGCAGGCAGCGGCCTGCCGACATGGGAATGAATAACGATGTCGATGCGCCGAGCGTAACGCTGCGGCGAGTCGTCGGCAAGCGCTTTACGCAGGCCTGCGACGATAGAGTCGGGCAACGCTTTCACCCGCTCGGGTTTCTCTATGTAATTGCCAGTTGGCCGGGACTTCCGGGGTCAGTGTGTGCTCGGTTTCGAGATAGATCATGGCGTCGTTGGCCAGCCAGCCACCTGCCTCCAGTTGGGCGCAGCAAGGTGCTGCCAGCCCCTGATGGAAGGGGGGGTCGAGAAACACCAGCGCCATGGGGTCGCCGGGCTGGGCGAGAAATGCCTGCGCCTCTTGGGTCACCACGTGCCCCTTGAGTGTGCCCAGGGTGGCCAGATTGTCGCCGATGAGTGACGCCACCGCCGGGGTGCGTTCGACGAAGGTCACGGCAGCCGCCCCCCTGGAGAGCGCTTCGATACCCAGCGCACCGGTGCCTGCGAACAGATCGAGGGCGCGCTGGCCGTAAAGCGCCTGGCCCAGCCAGTTGAACAGGGTTTCACGCACTCGGTCCGGCGTGGGGCGCAGCCCCGGCTGGTCGAGTACCGGCAGCAAACGGCGGCGGTAGTCACCACCAATGATGCGCAATTTTCCCGGTGGCCGAGTCGTGCCACGGGATGCAGAAGCGCCGCGAGGCGTTGAGCGAGAGGAGCGTTGTCGTTTCATGACGCGGATTGTAGCGGGCAACTTATCCAAAGTCTTGGCCTGCGGTGGTAGGATAATCGCAATGTTCACCTATTCAGTCGGATGACCCTTATGTTCGGTTTTTTCAAACGCAAGAAAAAGCACGACTCCCAGCAGGAGCCGCAGGAAAGTCAGGATCCGTCGCTAGGCGCTGAGCCCTCCGTCAGCGAGCGTGACACACCGGCTCCCGCGGCGGAAGAGGCCGCGCCAGAGGTGCCTCGCGAAGACGCGCCCGCCAGCGCCAAGGCGCTGGATGAGCCGCTATCTCCGCCAGCCACCGAGGAAGAGGCGCCGCTACCCCAGGACGAAGAGCCGGTGCACAGTGAGCTTGTGGAACATACGCTGCCAGAGCCAGAGCCAGAGCCAGAGCCAGAGCCAGAGCCAGAGCCAGAGCCAGAGCCAGAGCCAGAGCCAGAGCCAGTCAAGCCCGCGCTGCAAGAGAAGCCGGTGGCCGAGCAGGGCGAGAAGAAGGGCTGGTTTGCACGCATCAAATCGGGGCTGGGCAAGACCCGCGCCAACCTGACCGATGGCTTGGCCGATCTGTTTCTGGGCAAGAAGCATATCGATGACGAGCTGCTGGAAGACCTGGAAACCCAGCTGTTGATGGCCGATGTGGGCATCGAAGCCACCAGCGAGATCATCGAGCGCCTGGAAGCGCGGGTGTCCCGCAAGGAACTGAACAACCCGGAGGCGCTGTATCGCGGCTTGCAGGAAGAGCTGGCCGCGCTGCTGGGGCCGGTCTCCACGCCGCTGGATGTCCAGAGCGCCAATGGCGGGCCCTTCGTCATTCTGGTGGTGGGGGTCAATGGGGTGGGGAAAACCACCACCATCGGCAAGCTCACCCAGCGTTTTCAGCGCGAAGGCAAGAGCGTCATGCTGGCGGCGGGGGATACCTTCCGGGCGGCCGCCGTGGAGCAGTTGAAGGTCTGGGGTGAGCGCAACAGCGTCCCGGTGATTGCTCAGCACACCGGCGCGGACAGCGCATCGGTGATTTACGATGCGGTGGCGGCGGCCAAGGCTCGTGGGGTGGATGTGCTGATTGCCGACACGGCCGGGCGGCTGCATAACAAGAGCCACCTGATGGAAGAGCTCAAGAAGGTGCACCGTGTCATGCAGAAGCTGGATGACACCGCACCCCACGAGGTCATGCTGGTGCTGGATGCGGGTACGGGCCAGAACGCCATCTCCCAGGCCAGCACGTTCAATGATGCGGTGCCGATCAGCGGCATCACGCTGACCAAGCTGGACGGTACCGCCAAGGGCGGCATCATCTTCGCGCTGGCCAAACAGCTGGAGACGCCCATCCGGTTCATTGGCGTGGGTGAAGGCCTGGACGACCTGCGCCCCTTCGATGCCCATGATTTCGTCAACGCACTGTTTGACCGCCAGGGAGATGATAGCCGCGCATGATTGCCTTCGAGCATGTGGGTAAGCGCTATGGAGGGCGCTTTGATGCGCTGGCGCACCTGAACTTCCGCGTGGCCAGAGGCGAAATGGTTTTTTTGACCGGCCACTCGGGGGCAGGCAAAAGTTCGCTGCTGCGGCTCATCATGCGACTTGAGACTCCTAGCCGGGGCCGGGTGGTGGTGGCGGGGCACGATATTGCCCAGCTGCACCCCAGTCAGGTGCCGTTCTACCGCCGCCAGATTGGCGTGGTGTTTCAGGACCACCAACTGCTGTTCGACCGCAGCGTGTTCCACAACGTGTCGCTGCCGCTGGAAATCCAGGGCGTCGAGCCACGAGAAGCCGCCCGGCGGGTGCGTGCCGCCCTCGACAAGGTAGGTCTCTTGCATCGCGAGAAAGCGCTGCCCATCGAACTTTCTGGTGGTGAGCAGCAGCGGGTGGGCATTGCGCGGGCAGTGGTCAACAAGCCTGCCTTGCTGCTGGCGGACGAGCCCACCGGTAACCTCGACCCACAGCTGTCGGCGGATATCATGGGGCTCTTCGAGGATTTCAATCGGATTGGCACGACCATCATGATCGCCAGCCACGACCTGGCGCTGATTGCCCGGTTGCGTCACCGCATTCTGCGTTTGCAGGATGGTCGTCTGGTGGGTGACGAGGGAGCCTTATGAAGCGTTCGACACCCCGCCACCCTGCCACGCCGCGCCAGGGTGGCGCTGCCCCGCGAGCCAGACGCGCTGCACCCACCCCGTCTTCACCGAGCGAAGCGACAGCACGCAAGGGGGCGCGTTCGCAGCAGACGCGTTTCAGCAGTCGCCTGCGTGCCTGGGGCAGGCACCATCGTGCCATGGCCATCGACAGCCTGTACCGGCTGGTGCGCCAGCCGCTGGGCAACCTGCTGACCATGCTGGCCATTGCGATTGCGCTGGTGCTCCCGGCCGCGCTCTGGCTGACGCTGGACAGCGCTCGCCTGCTGAATACCGAGCTGGATGAAAGCGCGACGCTGACGGTCTACCTCGACGTTGCCGTGGACGAAGCGCAGGCGGCGCGCATAGAAGAGGCGGTCGTGGCAGACGAAGGCGTGGCGCAGACGCGCATGATCAGCCCGGAAGAGGGCATGGCCGAATTCCAGCAGTCGCTGGGCATCGATGACACTTTGGCGGGGCTGGATGACAACCCGTTGCCCACCAGCATCGTGATCGCACCGCAAAGCGTTGACCCCGATGCCATGGCGGAGCTGGCCCATCGGCTCGAAACCCTCACTGGCGTAGACGAAGTTCGTGTCGATCTGGCCTGGGTGGAGCGGCTGCGCCATTTGGCCGAGCTGGGGCGCCGGGTGGCGCTGGCGCTGGGCGTTCTGTTCGGCTTTGGCGTCTTGCTGGTGGTGGGCAACACCATACGCCTAGCGGTGGAAAGTCGTCGCCGCGAGATCGAGGTGGTGATGCTCATGGGGGCCACCCATGCCTTTGTCAGGCGGCCATTTCTCTACAGTGGTGCCTGGTACGGCATAGGGGGAGGCGTGATTGCGCTCGGATTGCTGGGGTTGGGAAATCACTGGCTATCGCTGCCAGTGGCGGCCCTGGCAGCCAGCTATGGCGCCAGCTTCACTTTGCCGCAGCTGGATGTGACGGGCTCTACAATTCTGCTATCTTGCAGTACACTATTGGGCTGGTTAGGAGCATGGCTGGCAGTGACCCGCCACCTTTCCAGTATCCGCCCGCGCTAGGTTCACAGCGCAGGACATCGGGCAGTCACGGTCATGTCATCTCAGGTTAATGGACCAGTGACAAGCTTGAAAGAGGTGCTACCGCTGATGAACTGGCCTAGTGAACCTTGACGGTTGGCCAGGGTCTTATCAGTCAATTCCAGATGCGCTGGCCGAGCATAGCCTACGCGTCGACTATAAAAGATTTTAAGGGAGACCGTTTGCACATGAGCACTAGTCTTCTACCGGTGGGACAGCTGTCGCCAGGCAACGATCTGGGCGGCTACATTCAGGCGGTCAACGGCATTGCCGTATTGAGCGTCGAAGAAGAGCGTGAGCTGGCGTTTCGCCTCTATGACGAAGGCGACCTGGAAGCGGCGCGTCGTCTGGTGTTGTCGCATCTGCGCTTCGTTGTCCACATCGCGCGCAGCTATTCGGGGTACGGCCTGCCCCAGGCCGACCTGATCCAGGAAGGCAACGTTGGCCTGATGAAGGCCGTCAAGCGCTTCGACCCTAACCAGGGCGTGCGCCTCGTATCCTTTGCGGTGCACTGGATCAAGGCAGAAATCCACGAGTTCGTGCTGCGCAACTGGCGTATCGTCAAGATTGCCACCACCAAGGCACAGCGCAAACTGTTCTTCAATCTGCGCAGCGCCAAGAAGCGTCTGGCCTGGTTGAACAACGACGAAGTCAACGCTATCGCCAAGGACCTGGACGTCAAGCCGGAAATCGTGCGTGACATGGAAGGCCGTTTATCGGCGTTCGACGCTGGCTACGACGCAGCGCCCGGCGATGACGACGAGAGCGCTTATCAGGCACCTGCCTACTTCCTCGACGACGCTTCGGCAGACCCGGCGACGCAGCTGGAAGATAGCGACTTCGAAGAGGATTCGACGCGCCGCCTTCAGCTGGCCTTGCAGGCACTGGATGACCGCTCTCGGGATATCCTCCAGCGCCGCTGGCTGACCGATGACAAAGCCACGTTACATGACCTGGCCGATGTCTACGGGGTGAGCGCCGAGCGTATTCGCCAGCTCGAAAAGAACGCCATGAAAAAGCTTCGTCAGAAAATGGGTGATGCTGCCATCGCCGCATGATGTGAGCTTGTTGGGTGGTGCTGCTACTTAGCGCCACCGCCTAACGCTGAAAAGCCCGAGCCCGAGAGGGATCGGGCTTTTTGCCTGATGCAGGTTGGCTTTACGGCAATGCCCGCGACTATTTCTGCGCCTTGTCTATTTTTCGCTCTGCTTTTCCTGCTAGATTCCCCTTTGGGCATTGGGCCCCGACGGCGGAGAGGCAAGGATGGGCAAGGTTCATTTCATTGGTGGTGAAAAGGGCGGTGTAGGCAAGTCAATGACGGCGCGGGTATTGGCGCAGTACTACATCGATCATCAGTGGCCCTTTCTGGGCTTTGACTGTGATGCCTCCCACGGGACGTTTTCACGCTTTTATCAGGACTACGCCTCTGCCGTCGTGGTGGGTGACGATGACAGCCTGGACGGCATGCTCTCTGCCGTGGAAGAGCACCCCGAGCGTGACCTGATCATCGACCTGGCGGCTCAGTCGGCGCAGCCGATCAATCGCTGGGTCGAGGAGACCGATGTCTTTGGCCTGCTCAATGAGCTGGGCATGCAAGTGGTCTGGTGGCATGTGATGGACGATGGCGCAGACTCGGTGACACTGCTGGAGCAGGTGCTGGACCGCTATCAGGGGCAGCCGGTCAGTCTCGTCGTGGTGCAGAACCTGGGACGCGGCGACAGCTTCGAGCGCTTCCAGCAGTCCAGGGTGTATCAGCAGGCCGTGGCACAAGAAGCCGCGGTGATCGAATTGCCACGGCTGCATACCAAACTGACCCAAAAGATCGACTTCAACAACAGCAGTTTTTGGGCGGTGGCCAATGACCGCAGCCTGATGAACATCGCCGAACGCCAGCGCATGAAGGTGTGGTTGCGCAAGTCCTACGAGCAGCTCGAGAAGCTGAAGTCGCAGCTTGAAACCATTGACAACGGCTAGCAAGCACGCTTGACGCGTGATAGACTACGCCATCCTCTCAGACAAGACCCGTGAACGGGCAGCGAAATGACTGCTCGTTACACTATTTGGCAGAATTGAAAGTGCTGCCAAATCAATCGGTTGTTGTGGAAAGATCCGTACGGAAATGTCGTGCCAAGGCAATTGCCAGCCGACAGACACATAGTTAATCCGTTGCCGTTGATGGGCAACCTTTATTCTCCAAGGAGATACCTGTGGCGAACAGCAAGCAAGCACGCAAGCGCGCCCGCCAGGCCGAGACTCGTCGCGTCCTGAAATCCAGCCAGCGCAGCATGGTCCGCACTTACATCAAGCGCGTGATCAAGGCGATCAACACTGGCGATCATGGCAAGGCCATGGAAGAGTTCAAGGTCATGCAGCCGGTCGTTGACCGCATTGCTGACAAGGACGTGCTTTCCAAGAAGAAAGCAGCGCGCCTGAAAAGCCGCTTGAACAAGCGCATCAAGGCTCTGGCGGCGTAAGCCGGCAGTCGCCCTAAAAAACCGGCTGCGGCCGGTTTTTTTGTGTCCAAACGTTGCCCGTGCTGCTTGAGCCCCCCTTTTCTCAGTATGGAACCAGTGATGAGTGCGAAGACACCGCCGCAAGCCAATATGTCGCCGCCGCGCCGAGGGCTGATGCGCTCTGGACTGGTGGTGAGCGCCATGACCATGATCTCGCGGGTCATGGGGCTGGTGCGGGATGTGGTGGTTGCCACCTTCCTGGGGGCGGGCAACGGGTCCGATGCCTTCTTCGTGGCGTTCAAGATTCCCAATTTCATGCGCCGACTGTTCGCCGAAGGGGCCTTCAATCAGGCCTTTGTGCCGGTGTTGTCGGAGTACTCGACCCAGCGCAGCAAGCAGGAAATTCGTGAGCTGCTCAATGCGGTGGCGGGCAGCCTGACCACCATCCTGGCGCTGATCACGGCGTTTGCCATGCTCGGTGCGCCCTGGCTGGTATGGCTGTTTGCGCCAGGCTTTGGGCGTGACCCCGACAAGCTGGCCATGACCGCCGACATGCTGCGCTTGACCTTCCCCTACCTGCTGCTGATTTCCTTGACGGCCTTTTCCGGCAGTGTTCTGAATACCTGGAACCGCTTTGCCGTTCCTGCGTTTACGCCAGTGTTGCTCAATCTTTCGTTGATCGGGGCGGCGCTGTTTTTAATGCCTCTGATGGAAGAGCCTGCCATGGCGCTGGCCTGGGGGGTGCTGATTGCCGGTGCTGCCCAGCTCGCCTTTCAGGTGCCGTTTTTGCTGCGCTTGGGGCTATTGCCAACGCCATGGCCCAACTTCGCCCATGATGGCGTCAAGCGTATTCTCAAGCTGATGGCTCCGGCGCTGTTTGGCGTATCGGTGTCGCAGATCAACCTGTTGCTGGATACGGTGTTGGCGTCGCTGCTGGTGGCCGGTAGCGTCTCCTGGCTCTACTACTCGGACCGTTTGGTGGAGCTGCCGCTGGGCGTGTTTGGGGTAGCCATTGGTACCATCATCCTGCCCGCGCTTTCCAAGCGCCACGCAGAGCAGTCCAGCGAACATTTCGCTGCCATGCTGGACTGGGCCATTCGCGTGGTGCTGTTGCTGGGCGTGCCTGCGGCGCTGGCGCTGGCGGTGCTGGCCGAGCCTTTCCTGATCACGCTGTTCCACTATGGGGCGATGACCGAGGTAGACATTCAGATGGCGGCCATGAGTCTGCGCGCCTATGCGTTCGGTCTGGTAGCCTTCATGCTGATCAAGGTGCTGGCCCCGGGGTTCTTTGCCCGCCAGGACACCAAAACCCCCGTGAAGGTCGGGATCGTCGCCATGGTCGCCAACATGCTGCTCAATTTGCTGCTGATCTGGCCGCTGGCGCACGCAGGGCTGGCGCTGGCCACGGCGCTGTCGGCGTTCCTGAACGCGGGGTTGCTGGGCTACCTGTTGTATCGTCAGGGCGTGCTGGTGTTTCAGCCTGGCTGGGGGCGGTACGCGGTGCAGCTGGGTGGGGGCAGCCTGCTGATGGGGGTGGCACTCTATCTCGTGTCGCCCCACTGGCAGGCGTGGCTGGAGTTCGGCATGTGGCAGCGGATTCGCTGGGTGTCCGGACTGGTCGTACTTGGCGGTGGACTCTATTTTCTGTGGCTGACGGCGCTGGGGCTGCGCCCACGGCATTTCAGGATGAATAGCTAGGCTGAGGCGGGGCGTTGGTCAAGATGGCCCGATGGCAATCTTGACCTGCACCAGGCCAGCACGTTCGTTATAATCAAACGCTTTCAAGACGGCAGAGGTGCCATGCACGTCATTCGAGGTCTGCACAATCTGACACCCTCTCAGCGTGGCTGCGTGGCGACCATCGGTAATTTTGATGGCGTGCATCGCGGCCATCAGGCGATCCTGCAGCAGTGCCGAGAGCACGCGGCCCGCCTGGGAGTGCCCTTGACCGTGGTGGTCTTCGAGCCGCAGCCACGGGAGTTCTTTGCGGGTGACCAGGCGCCGCCTCGTCTGACGCGGCTGCGGGAAAAAGTGCGCTTGCTGCACGACCACGGTGCGGAACAGGTGCTTTGCCTGCCGTTCAACGACGCCTTGCGCAGCCTGACCGGCCGCCAGTTCATCGACCAGGTGTTGATCCAGGGGTTGAACGTCCGCCATCTGGTGGTAGGGGATGACTTCCGTTTTGGCTGTGATCGCCAGGGCGATTTCGAGCTGCTGGAAGCCGTGGGCAGTCACCATGGGTTTGGCGTCGAAAATACCCACACCTTCACGGTGGCAGGGGAGCGTGTATCGAGCACCCGGGTGCGTACCTTGCTGGCCAGCGGCAATTTCGAGGTGGCGGCGCGCCTGCTGGGCAGGGCCTATTCGCTGCATGGCCGCGTGGTGCGCGATCAGCAGTTGGGGCGCACCATCGGTGTGCCCACGGCCAATTTGCCGCTACTGCCCCAGCCGCTGACGCTGCGCGGCGTGTTTGCCGTGGTGGCCGAGCTGCCGAACGGTGCTCGCCTGCCCGCCGTGGCCAACGTCGGTTTTCGGCCCACCGTGGGGGCCAAACGGCCCACCCTCGAAGTGCATCTGCTGGACTTTTCCGGCGACCTGTATGGTCAGCGGCTGACGGTTTACCCTTGCGCACGGTTGCGCGGGGAAGTGAAGTTCGACGATTTCGACGCGCTGAAGGCGCAGATTCAACACGACCAGGCCAGGGCGCGCCGCTATTTTGCGGCGGCTGAGGCTGGCGTAGCACGTACTCTTCCGCTGGCCTCGGCCCCGCTTGGGCGTGAGACCGCTTCTTCTGATTTCACTTCGGCGGATAACGACGCCGATGCTAACGACGGCTGACCGGAACTATGGATTACAAGCACACGCTAAACCTGCCAGAAACCGACTTTCCCATGCGCGGCATGCTGCCGAAGCAGGAGCCAGGGCGCGTTTCCCAGTGGCAGGACATGAACCTGTACCAGCGCCTGCGCGAAGCCCGTGCGGGGGCACCGCTGTTCGTCCTGCACGATGGCCCTCCCTATGCCAACGGCAGCATCCATATCGGTCACGCCGTCAACAAGATTCTCAAGGACATCATCGTCAAGTCCAAGAACCTGGCGGGCTTCGATGCACCCTACGTGCCGGGTTGGGACTGCCACGGCCTGCCTATCGAGCACAAGGTCGAGACCACCCATGGCAAGCACCTTCCGGCCGATAAAGCCCGTGAGCTGTGCCGTGAGTACGCCGGTGCCCAGATCGAAACCCAGCTGGTGGATTTCGTGCGCCTGGGGATCATCGGTGATTGGGATCACCCCTACCGCTCCATGGATTACGCCAACGAGGCGGGCGAGATCCGCGCCCTGGCCGATATGGTCGAAGCGGGCTACGTCTTCAAAGGGCTTAAACCGGTCAACTGGTGCTTCGACTGTGGCTCGGCGCTGGCCGAGGCGGAAGTCGAGTACGCTGATAAAAAATCTGACGCCATCGACGTGGCCTTCCCCGTGGAAGATGCCGACAAGCTGGCAGCGGCGTTCGGTCTGAGCGAGCTGGCCAAGCCTGCGGCGGTGGTCATCTGGACCACCACGCCCTGGACCATTCCCGCCAACCAGGCGCTGAACGTTCACCCCGACTTCACCTACGCGCTGGTGGATACCGGCGAGCGGTTGCTGCTGCTGGCCGAAGAGCTGGTCGAGAGCTGCCTGGAGCGTTTTGGCTTGCAAGGTGACGTGGTGGCAACGACTCAGGGTAAACACCTGGATCTGATCAATTTCCGCCATCCGTTCTACGACCGCCTCTCGCCGGTCTATCTGGCGGACTATGTGGAGTCCGAGGTCGGCAGCACCGGTATCGTTCACTCGGCCCCCTCCTACGGGGTAGACGACTTCAACACCTGCCGCGCTTACGGCATGAGCTTTGACGACATGCTTAACCCGGTGCAGGGTAACGGTGTCTATATCGACGACCTGCCTTTCTTTGGCGGTCAGATGATCTGGAAAGCCAACCCGAACATCATCGACAAGCTGCGTGACGTGAACGCGCTGATGGCCCATACGCCGATCACGCACAGCTATATGCACTGCTGGCGCCACAAGACGCCGGTCATCTATCGTGCCACGGCCCAGTGGTTCGTCGGCATGGATATCAAAGGCAAGGATGGCAAGACCCTGCGCGAACGGGCGCTGGCCGGTATCGAAGCCACCGAGTTCACCCCTGCCTGGGGGCAGGCGCGCCTGCACAGCATGATTGCCAACCGCCCGGATTGGTGTATCTCCCGTCAGCGTAACTGGGGCGTGCCGGTCCCCTTCTTCCTGCACAGGCAAACCGGTGAGCTGCACCCGAACACCGTGTCGCTGATGGAAGAAGCCGCCAAGCGCGTGGAGCAAGAGGGCATTGAGGCGTGGTTCAAGCTGGAACCCTCCGAGCTGCTGGGCGCGGAAGCCGCCGACTACGAAAAAGTCACCGACACGCTGGACGTGTGGTTCGACTCGGGCACCACCCACCGCCACGTGCTGCGCGGCTCGCACCCCCATGGCCATGAGAGTGGCCCCCGGGCAGACCTTTACCTGGAAGGCTCGGACCAGCACCGGGGCTGGTTCCACTCCTCGCTGCTGACCGGCGCGGCCATCGATGGGCATGCGCCTTACCGGCAGCTGCTGACCCACGGCTTCACCGTCGATGCCCAGGGGCGCAAGATGTCCAAGTCCATCGGTAACGTGGTGGCCCCGCAAAGCGTGATGGACAAGCTGGGGGCGGACATTCTGCGCTTGTGGGTCGCCTCGACGGACTACTCCGGCGAGATGGCCGTCTCCGACGAAATTCTCAAGCGTACGGCCGACGTCTATCGCCGTATTCGCAACACGGCCCGCTTCCTGTTGTCCAACCTGAGCGGTTTTGACCCTGCTCGGGATCAGGTGGCGTTCGGCGATATGCTGGCGCTGGACCAGTGGGTAGTGGACCGTGCGGCTCAGCTGCAGGGCCGTATCGAAAAAGCGTATGAAGAGTACCGCTTCCTGGATGTCTACCAGCAGGTGCACGGTTTCTGCGCACGGGAGCTGGGTGGTTTCTACCTGGATGTCATCAAGGACCGCCAGTACACCACGCAAACCGACTCGCTGGCCCGTCGCAGTGCGCAAACTGCGCTGTATCACGTGGTGGAAGCGTTGAGCCGCTGGGTGGCCCCGATTCTGTCGTTCACCGCCGAAGAGATTTTCGAGCATATCCCCGGCCAGCGTGGCGACAGCGTGCTGCTGGAGACCTACTACACAGGCCTCTCCATGCTGGATGAGGGTGCCGAGATGGGCCGGGCGTTCTGGGAGCAGGTGCTGGAAGTGAAGCACTCGGTGAACAAGTGCCTGGAAGATGCCCGTAACGCCAAAGTGATCAAGGGCAGCCTGGCGGCGGAAGTCACGCTTTACGTGAACGACGAACTGCACACGGCGCTGGCCAAGCTGGGCGACGAGCTGCGTTTTGTGATGCTCACCAGTGAAGTGCATCTGGCACCGCTGGCCGATGCGGCCGGTGCCGAAAGTACCGAGCTTGAGGGGTTGAAGGTAGCCGTCAACGCCAGTGAGCATGCCAAGTGCGAGCGCTGCTGGCACCACCGCGCCGATGTGGGCAGTTTTGCCGCCCATCCGGACCTGTGTGGCCGCTGTGTGAGCAACTTGCCCGAAGGCAGTGGAGAGATTCGTTACTATGCCTAACACCGTGAGCGGCACGGAAGCGTCGACCCACCAGCGTCCGCCCATGCGGCGGCCGCTGCGCTGGCTATGGCTGGCGGTGGCGGTGATCGTGCTGGATTTGCTGACCAAATACGCCGCCAGCCATTTTTTGAGTTATGCACAGCCGGTTGAAGTGCTGCCGTTTTTCAACCTGACCCTGCTGCACAATACCGGCGCGGCCTTCAGCTTCCTGGCTGACCATCCTGGCTGGCAGCGCTGGTTCTTTGCCACGGTGGCCATTGGCGCCAGCATCGGGCTGACCGTGTGGCTCTCCAGGGTACGGGCAGACGAAAAGCTGCTGGCCATCGCGCTGCCGTTGATCATCGGTGGTGCGCTGGGCAACCTGTATGATCGGCTGATTCACGGCTATGTCGTGGACTTTCTCTCATTCCACGTGGCGGGCTGGTACTACCCGGCTTTCAACGTGGCCGATATTGGTATTACGCTGGGTGCCGTGGGGCTTATCTGGGAGTCGTTCATGGGCGATCGACGCCGTAAAAAAATGGCCTGAACGCCCCCGCGCCTACCTGTGAGGAACTATGGACTACCTAATTGACGATGGCATGGAAATCACCCTCCACTTCACGTTGAAGCTGGAGGACGGCACGGTGGTGGATTCCACCAAAGAGAAAGCGGCTGCCACGTTTCAATATGGCGATGGCAACTTGCCGCCGGGGTTCGAGCACCCCATCAAGGGCATGGCCGCCGGCCAGAGCGGGTCATTCCAGATTACCCCGGAGCATGCCTTCGGTCAGCATAATCCGCAGAATATCCAGACCTTGAAGCGAGCAGATTTTGGTGACGACGAGCCCGAGGTGGGTATGGTCATGTCGTTTGCCGACAAGGCGGGAACGGAACTGCCGGGCGTGGTCAAAACAGTAGAAGGTGACCGCGTGGAGGTCGATTTCAACCACCCGCTGGCAGGGCGCACGCTGACGTTCGAGGTCGAAGTTCTCAACGTCACGCCGATCACCAAACACTAATTTCCCGAGCGATGCAGGTTGCATCAAGGCGCATTTATGCAGTCATCAGAGTCATCTCAGCCCATTCAGATCAAGTTGGCTAACCCGCGCGGATTCTGCGCCGGGGTCGACCGTGCGATCGATATCGTCAATCGCGCGCTGGATGTCTTCGGCCCGCCGATTTATGTGCGCCATGAAGTTGTGCACAACCGCTTCGTGGTGGAAACGCTGCGCGAGCGCGGGGCCGTCTTCGTCGAAGAACTCCATGAAGTGCCCGACGATGTGATCGTCATCTTCTCGGCCCACGGCGTTTCCCGAGCGGTTCAGCAGGATGCCGAACAGCGTGGTCTGAAAGTCTTCGATGCCACTTGTCCGCTGGTCACCAAGGTGCACATGGAAGTGCTGCGCTATGCCAAACGCGGCCAGGAGTGCATTCTCATCGGGCATGAAGGCCACCCCGAAGTCGAAGGCACCATGGGGCGCTACGACACTTCCCATGGGGGCAAGATCTATCTGGTGGAAGACGAACAGGACGTTGCCAATCTGGTCGTCAACGACCCTGCGGCGCTGGCGTTCGTCACCCAGACCACGCTCTCCATGGACGACACGGCCAAAGTGATCGACGCGCTGCGTGAGAAGTTTCCCGAGATCCAGGGGCCGCGCAAGGACGATATCTGCTACGCCACCCAGAACCGCCAGGATGCCGTGCGCGAGCTGGCAGCGGACAGCGACCTGGTGCTGGTCGTGGGCAGCCCCAACAGCTCGAACTCCAACCGCCTGCGGGAGCTTTCCGAGCGCATGGGGACCCCCGCCTATCTGATCGACAATGCCGAGCAGATCGAGGCTGCCTGGCTCGAAGGCGTCAAGCGCATTGGTGTCACTGCTGGTGCCAGCGCCCCGGAAGTGCTGGTGAAAGGCGTCATCGACCAGTTACAGACACTAGGCGCAGAAGCCCCCGTGGAGCTGCAGGGGCGTGAGGAGAACATCACCTTCTCCATGCCCAAAGAGCTACGCGAGCGTGTGATCGTTAGTGAATAGTCAACAGTGAGACAGCGTTAACACCTGAGCTGTTCATGGAGGTGCAAAGCGTATCGGTTTGGGACATACTCGAAGTATGGTTCAGTTGATACGGGAGCACCGCGCGTGCCAGATCGCTCTATCCCCCCTGTGGGTGGCAAGTTTCCTCCCCAGGGGTTCACCCTCATCGAACTGCTGATTGCCGTCGCGATCATCGGTATCGTCGTCGGTATCGCCTACCCCAGCTACAACCGTTATGTCGAGCGTTCCCTGCGCACCGATGCGCATGCGGGCCTGCTTCAGGCCGCCTCCGAGATGGAGCGCTGCTATTCACGTCAATACTCCTACAATGGCTGTACCGTCACGGCCACCTCGCCCGATGGTAGCTACGCCATTACGGTCGCCAATGGTGGTGACGAAGACGGTGGTTTCCTGCTAACGGCTTCCAGTGAGCGAGACGATGGCTGCGAACAAGACTTGCAGTACAACGCCCGTGGCGAAAGACTGCCAGCTGCCTGCTGGTAAGCACCGGCAGCAAGGCGGCTTCTCCTTGGTCGAGGCACTCGTGGCGCTGGTGGTGCTGTCACTTGGCCTGATCAGTATTGCTGCCATGCAGCTGAAAGCCTTGCAGGCCGTGCAGCGCGGCTATCAGCAAACGCTGGTGAGCGTAGCGGCGCTGGATGCCCAGGAGCGAGTCTGGGCGGCAACGCGTCATGCCGAGGGCTGTCAGGATATCCCGCTTGCTGAAATCGAGCGTGCCTGGCACACGGCCTGGTTCGCTGCTTCAGGTGGGCCGCTTATCCGCCATGCCAGGGCGACTGATAGCACCATTACTCGGCAAGATTGCCTGTTCGAGGTGACGGTCGGGCTGGACAGCGCGTTGGACGCAAGCGCCCAGTCGCTTGTTTATCCTTTTCAACTCCCTCTTTAAAGAGTGTGGCGGCGCCTATGGAGAGGCAAAACGGCTTCACCCTGACCGAGATGATGGTGGCCATGGTGGTGGGCGTCATCATCGTGATAGGGGCAGGGCAGCTCTTCTTGAGTACTCTGCACACATTTCGGCAGACTGAAAGTCTCGGGCGCCAGCAGGAGGCGCTGATTTTCTCCGTTGCCCACATTACGGCCACGTTACAGCGCCACGGGGCATACGACGCTACGGGAGAGCCGTACTACCGGTTACAGTGCGTCCCGTCAGCCAGTGAGTGTCGCTGCACACTACAGGATATGTCGCGAGCGCAGCCGCTGGTGACCTTCCAGGCTGCAGAGGGGGCCTCCTGTGCACGCGATGAACCCGTCGGCACCGTCGTTGGACAGGCGCCTGACGTGTATCAAGTAGTGTTGCCGTTAGGACCCAGTGGTCAAGCAGTCACTTTTCATGTGACCCATCGTGAAGCGTTATTCCATCCGGATGAATAGCCTGGAGGGCTCGAGCAGATGAACACTCAGCGAGGCGCTGCGCTGGTCATTGTCATGGTGCTGCTGGCCAGTGCACTGGTTACGGCGATGATGGGCATGCAGTCCGCCCTGGTGGACGAGCGGCTCGCGGGCAATTTCCGTGCTTCCCTGCAGGCTCAAATGAATTCAGGGAGTGCGGCGGCACACGCGGTATGGCGATTCGACGAACTGTCGTGGGAGGGCGCGCCGCAGATAGAAGTTCCCGCCACGGTGCGCTTCGAAGACTATCTTGGTCATCCCCATGCCCAGCGCGTGTCCCA
This sequence comes from Vreelandella hamiltonii, assembly GCF_014651795.1. Taxonomy (NCBI): domain Bacteria; kingdom Pseudomonadati; phylum Pseudomonadota; class Gammaproteobacteria; order Oceanospirillales; family Halomonadaceae; genus Vreelandella; species Vreelandella hamiltonii. The sequence goes on from NZ_BMXO01000014.1 coordinate 65,297, forward strand.
GGATTGCCCATCCCAGGGCTGCCTGTTCGTGCCGGTGGTGTTTCAAGGCGAATCATGGGTCATGGCGTTGGGGGCCGTGCTGTCTGAACGTGATGGCATCGTGGCCCAGAGTGAGCCCGTCTTCGTGAGGCTGGACACTCGAGCGGATGGACAGGCAGTCGTCGTTTGGAAATAGGCGTACAATAGCGTATCGTTTTTCACCTTTATTCAGTTGGATCCAGATCATGAGTCAGATAGCCAAAACCCGCGTGCTGACCGGGATTACCACGACGGGGACGCCTCACCTCGGCAATTACGTCGGGGCCATCAAGCCTGCCATCGAGGCAAGCCAGGACCCTAACGTGCAGTCGTTCTACTTCCTGGCCGACTTTCACGCCCTGATCAAGTGTCAGGACCCCAAGCGTGTTCAGGCGTCACGCATGGAGATCGCCGCTACCTGGCTGGCGTTGGGTCTGGATACCGATAACGCCATCTTCTATCGCCAGTCGGATATCAGCGAAATTCCCGAGCTGATGTGGATGCTGTCGTGCGTCTGTGCCAAGGGCCTGATGAACCGAGCCCATGCCTACAAGGCCGCCGTGGCCGAGAACGAAGAGGCAGGCGACCAGGATCCGGACAAGGGCATTACCATGGGGCTGTTTAGCTACCCGGTACTGATGGCCGCCGATATCCTGATGTTCAATGCCCATAAAGTGCCGGTCGGGCGCGACCAGATCCAGCATATCGAGATGGCACGTGATATCGCAGGGCGCTTCAACCATCTGTTCAAAGGGCAATACTTTGCTCAGCCGGAAGCCGTGGTCAACGAAAAGGCAGAGGTGCTGAAAGGCCTGGACGGTCGCAAGATGTCCAAAAGCTACAACAATACCATTCCGCTTTTTGTCAGCGAGAAAAAGCTGCAAAAGCTGGTGCGCAAGATCAAGACCAACTCTCTGGAACCTGGTGAGCCCAAAGACCCCGACACGTGTACGCTGTTCCAGATCTATGCCGCGTTTGCCAGCGATGCCGAAACCGCCACCATGCGTCAACAGTATGCAGAAGGTATTGGCTGGGGAGAGGCCAAGGATCAGGTCTTCGAATACCTCAATGCCCATCTCAGCGCGCCGCGTGAACGCTATAACGCCTTGATGGAAGACCCTGCCCATATCGAAGCCATATTGCAGAAAGGTGCTGAGCGTGCCCGTGCCGAGGCATCCATCACCATGGACAAGCTGCGTTCGGTGGTAGGGCTAGGGCGTTTTGTCTGAATGAAAAGATGAAAGGCGTCATGCCGAACATAAAAAGGCCCTCCATCGGAGGGCCTTTTGCGTATCGAAAGACAGCTTAGCTTTCGATAGGAGCACGCCAGTCGTCAGAGCCAGAAGTGCCTGCAACGGTGTGTTCCCAATCGATCTTGCGGTAAGCCAGTGACACGTCCATCAGCTGAGTGAACTCAGACTTGGTGATGTCCTGAGCGTGAGGCATGCGCAGATTGATGTCCACGATGGTGGCGTCGGTCAGTGTCGTGGTGAAGAAGTGCTCTTGCTTACCTTCGACTGACGTGCGGTACCACTTCAGCTCGACGTTAGGCAGCATTTCACCCGAAGCCAGCGCGTTGTACATCAGCGGAACGGCTTTGTTGAGCGCTACGGTGAAGACGAACGGCTTGTGGGCACGCTGACCGGAAGGCTGACCAGACTGCGGGTCAGTCGGTACGGTGACGACATGCTTGAATTCCTGCACCAGCATTTGGTCTTCATGGCCTTCCACGTAGATGTTGCCTACGGAATCGGGAGTGAAGGCGCCTGCCGTGATGTTGCCCTGAGTTTGACCTTCGATGCTGATATAACATGGAGTTGGCATAAGTCTGCTCCTTGACGAGGTTGAAAAAATTGCCCGTTGGCCCTGGTTATAGAGCAATACCCGGGCCATTTTTTTTAATTTGTTTAAAAACAATAGCTTAAATTTATTTTATTCCCTGTTTTAATTAAAATTAGGCGACGTTTTGCTTGAGTTCAGGCAAGCCATTGCCTTCGGGGCAATCGCTTGCTCGATATCCTTTCCTTATTTCTCAATGGAATTTATTAATTACCAGGTTTGTTAATTAATGTTCGTTTGTGTTTATTTTAATTATGAGTGCGCCTCTTTTTGGTCGTTTCGAAAGCTTGATGAGTGCGCTGAATTCACATGCCCATGTAAGCGATTTCTGTCTTTTTGGTTAAGACATTGCCGATAGTTTTTGTAAGAAATATCTTACAAATTAAAATTAGAAATGCTTTGTTGTCTTTTTATGCTTACAAAATACGTCAATGTCGCTGAAAAGGTGGGTGCAGGGCCATATGGGCCGAGAGTGGTTTCTGTAGCGCGCTATTTGGCACGTTGGCATTGCACAGCCAAATTAGTTACCGTCCAGAGATTGAGAACCGTTCGCGGTTACATTCGGTCACTTCTCTTTAGGGCATACTCGCATGGCTAAACAAGGAACTGTCGCGCCAAAAGAGCGCATCAATATCAAGTACGTGCCAGCCACTGGCGACCAGCAGGCAGAAACCGAGCTGCCCCTCAAGCTGTTGGTGGTGGGTGACTTCAAGGGTGGCGAGGAAGAGACCCCCATTGAAGAGCGTCAAGCGGTCTCCGTTGATAAGAACAACTTTCAGTCTGTCATGCGTGAAGCGGGCCTGACACTTCAGGCAGCTGTGCCTAATCGGTTGGAAGAGAGCGAAGAGCCAAGCGATATGGCGGTCAATCTTTCGTTCAAATCACTTGAAGATTTCTCGCCTGATGCCGTGGCCAAACAGGTGCCGGAATTGCGCAAGCTGGTTGAGCTGCGTGAGGCATTGGTGGCGCTCAAGGGGCCGCTGGGCAACGTTCCTGCATTTCGTGACCGTCTGCAGAAACTGCTCGAGAACGAAGATGCCCGCCAACAGTTGTTGAGCGAGTTGGAGCTTTTGGGCACGGATCGTAAAGACGATTAGTGCCAAGTTAAGCGACGCATCCATTCAACAGTCAACGGTTTCGAGGCATAGGCGATGAGCAAGACGGCAAAGCAGCAATCGGCAGCAGTAACGGAAACAGAATCGGAGCTTTCACTTCTGGATCAGGTGATGGCTCAAACGCGCATGGCTCCGGCCGATGAGGGGTATGACGTCGCCAAGCAGGGCGTCGCCGCGTTCATTGCCGAGCTGCTCAACAGCAAGGATGCGGTACAAAGCGTCAACAAGTCGCTGGTAGACGGCATGATCGTCGAGCTGGACCGCAAGATCAGTCATCAAGTGGATGAAATTCTGCATGATCAGGGTTTCCAGCAAATGGAATCTGCTTGGCGAGGGCTGAAACTGCTGGTGGATCGCACGGACTTCCGTGAAAACATCAAGCTGGACGTGCTGCATGCCACCAAGCAAGAGCTGCTCGAGGATTTCGAGTTTGCCCCTGAAATCAGCCAGAGTGGCCTCTATCATCACGTTTACAACGCCGGATACGGCCAGTTCGGTGGTGAGCCCGTTGCCGGTATCATCGGTCATTATGATTTCTCGCCCTCTACGCCGGACATGAAGCTGTTGCAGTACGCTTCTGCCGTGGGTGCCATGTCACACGCGCCTTTCATGTCTTCCGTGGCGCCCTCTTTCTTCGGTATCGACAGTTTTGAAGAGCTACCCAACATCAAGGATTTCAAGGCCATTTTCGAAGGCCCGAAATACGCGCGCTGGCGTAGTCTGCGTGAATCCGAAGACGCCCGTTACCTGGGTCTGACAGCGCCGCGCTTTTTGCTGCGTACGCCCTATGACCCCATCGAAAATCCGGTCAAATCGTTCAACTATCGTGAAAACGTGAGCGAAAACCACGAGCATTACCTGTGGGGCAACACGGCTTACCTGTTGGCCGAGCGTTTGACCGACAGCTTTGCCAAATACCGTTGGTGTCCGAATATCATCGGCCCCCAGAGCGGCGGTGCCGTGGAAAACTTGCCCGTCCATACCTACGAGGCGTTTGGTCAACTGCAGGCCAAAATTCCAACGGAAGTGCTGATCACTGACCGTCGCGAGTTCGAAATGGCCGAAGAAGGCTTCATTTCGCTCACGATGCGCAAGGGCAGTGACAACGCAGCCTTCTTCTCTGCCAACTCGGTGCAAAAGCCCAAGGTGTTCCCGAACACGGCGGAAGGTAAAGCCGCGGAAACCAACTTCAAGTTGGGCACCCAGCTTCCCTACATGTTCATCATCAATCGCCTGGCGCACTACGTGAAAGTGCTGCAGCGCGAGCAGATTGGTTCATGGAAAGAGCGCCAGGATCTGGAGCGCGAACTCAACGTCTGGATTCGCCAATACGTTGCCGACCAGGAAAACCCCCCGGCAGACGTGCGTAGCCGCCGCCCGCTGCGTGCTGCTTCCATTCAGGTATCCGACGTGGAAGGAGATCCGGGCTGGTATCAGGTCTCCATGGCGGTTCGTCCACACTTCAAGTACATGGGGGCCAACTTCGAGCTCTCGCTGGTAGGCCGTCTCGATAAGGAATAAGGGGTTGAAGGCGCTATGGCCATGGAAAGCCGTGTTCGGCTAGGAAGTCGACTGTTCGAGCGCCTTGCTGCTCCTCGGCAGCTTGAGAGCCGTAGTGACGAGGGCACCCTCGAGGATGTGGTCGAGTCCATCAAGCGGCATTTGGTGGACTTGCTCAATAGCCACCCAGGAAATAGTGCGAGCGTGCCTGAGCTGGGCCTGTTGGACTTCAACGATGCCACCATTGGTGTGCTCGATCTTGAACTCAACATAAAACAGGCCATCAGGCACTGCATCGAGCGCTATGAGCCTAGGGTCAAGCGTGTCGATGTGGAGTCGTTGCCCAATTCCGGTGACCCTCTGCAGCTGCGTTTTCAAGTACATGCCACGGTGCTGTTGGGTAAGGGAAGTACCCACACCACCATTGACCTATTGCTCAACAACAAGCGTTATCAGTGTCTCAACTGATAGGCCTAAGAGGCATGAATGCTTAACCGCTACTACCGTGATGAGCTCAACTTCTTGAAAAAGCAGGGGCGGGAATTTGCAGATGCAAATCCCGGCCTCAGCCGTTTTCTGTCCGAGCGTAGCACCGACCCTGATGTGGAACGGCTGCTGGAAGGCTTCGCCTTTCTGACCGGTCGCATGCGTGAGAAAGTGGAAGATGAGTTCCCCGAACTCACCCATTCACTGATCAGTATGCTCTGGCCCAATTACCTGCGGCCAGTGCCCAGCATGACGGTAGTGCAGTTTGCTCCCAAGCTGCACGCGCTTAGTCAGAAGCAGGGAGTGCCGCGCGGTACCGAGCTCTCCAGCGTGCCTGTTCAGGAAACGGCTTGCCTCTTCCGGACGTGTCATGACGTGGTTCTGTATCCCTTGGCACACGATGGCGTCAACGCACGGCATACGCGAGAAAACTCGATCGTCGAGTTAAGCATGGCGGTACACAGCGAGCAGCCCCTGAATACCTTGGGTATCGACCATCTGCGGTTGTACCTGGGGGGGGGATGGCTATACGGCCAGGACGCTCTACCTGTGGTTGAGCCACTATCTGGACAAGCTCGAAGTCGAGGTAGAGGGCAAGCGTTACAGCTTGCCGAAAGCGGCGCTTCAAGCGGTTGGCTTCGATAGCGAGCAGGCACTGCTGCCATATCCCCGCAATGTGCATCAAGGGTACCGGATTCTTCAGGAGTACCTCTGCTTCCCCGAGGCCTTCCACTTCTTCGATGTGATGAAGCTTGGAGACGTCCTGCCGGAGGTCCCCTCCGCTGCCATGACGTTGCGCTTCGTCTTCAGCCGGCCCTTGCCCACGGATGCTCGTGTACAAGACGAGCATCTGGCGCTGTATTGCACGCCTGCGATCAACCTGTTCAGTCATGATGCCGAGCCCATCGACCTGACGGGGGAGCGTAGCGAATACCGCATTCGCCCCAGCAGCAAAGTGCCTTCTCACTACGAAATTTTCAGTGTCGATGAAGTGCTGGGACGCTTGGATGGCGAGCAGAGTCGCACCCAGGCTGCCATGCGGCGCTACGTGCCTTTCGAGAGCTTTCAGCATCAAATCGAACGCGACCGTGGGCGCGATGCGCTGCACTTCCGTGTCAGGGTGTGCGATAGCCTGCGTGGCGATGGCTTTGACCATGACATCGCCTTCATTCGCGGTGACGAACAGGCCTGCCTGGGGCGCCGAGAAACCATCTCGTTAGGGCTGACATGCAGTAACCGCGAGCTGCCAGAGCAGCTCACGGTGGGGGATGTGTGCGTCGATACCCAGCATAGCCCTACCTTTGCGACGTTCCACAACATTACTCGTCCTACGCCCGTGCTGCGCCCTGCGCTGGATGACGGCCTGTTGTGGGTGCTGATCTCGAATCTGTCGTTGAACTACCTGTCGCTGCTGAATCGTGATGCGCTGTGCGCCGTGTTGAGAGCGTACGATTTTCGCGCTCTGGTGGACAGGCAGGCCGAGCGGGTAGCGCAGAAGCGATTGAACGGCATCGTCGATATCGAGACACAGCCGATCGACCGCTTGAGAAAAGGACTTCCAGTGCGTGGGCTGCGTTCTGTCATGACCCTCGACCAAGACGCGTTTGGCGACGAGGGAAGCCTGTATCTCTTTGGCAGCGTGCTTGCCCGGTTCTTGTCGTTGTACGCCAGCATCAACTCATTTCATGAGTTGCAGGTCATCAATCGTCACAATCAAGAGCGCTACGTATGGAACCTACAAGTGGGCCAGCAACCCCTGATGTAGCGCTGGCGCCCTTGTTGAACCGGGCGCGACGCTACGAGTTTTTTCAATTGGTCGAGCTGTTGCACCGTCACCATGGTGACGATCTGGAGCAACGGTCTGGCGGTAGCGTGCCTGCGTTTCAGCGTGTGCGTTACACCGCTTCTGCATCACTGGGGTTTCCCGGCAGCGACGTGTTGGGATTGGAGGTAGATGCGTCTGGCCAATATGCCATGCAGGTCAGCTTTCTGGGACTGCAAGGCGCGCAATCGCCGTTGCCCAGTTACTACCTGGAAGCATTGGCGCATGAGTCTGCCCATCAGGAAGGGGCTGCTGGCGACTTCCTGGACTTCTTCAACCACCGCCTGCTGACACTGATGCACAGAAGCTGGCGCAAGTATCGCCACTATGTGCGTTATCAGAATGATGCCGAAGATGGGTTTTCCGCCACCGTGTTTGCCCTGGTGGGCCTAGCAGACGGCAATCTGCGCGGTGAAACACCGATCAACTGGAGCAAGATGCTGGCGTATGCCGGTCTGCTTGCCGGGCGTTCCCGTTCGCCCGATGTGGTGAGCGGCATCGTGAGCCACTGTTTCGATCTTGCCCAGGTCGATATTGCGCAATGGGTGCATCGCTGGGTCGATATTCCGGTGGATCAGCGCAGTCGTGCGGGGCTGTCGGGCATGCAACTGGGCGAGGACTTCGTGGCCGGTGAGCGTGTAGCCGACGTGAACAGCAAGTTCGCGCTGTGCCTGAGAGGTCTCAGCCTTGCGCGGTTTCGCGACTTTCTGCCAGACGGCGTCGAGCATCAGCCGCTGAAAACGCTGGTCAGCTTCGTGTTACGCGAGCCCTTGGCTTACGACCTGGAGCTGGAGCTGCTGGCAAGCGAAGTGAAGCCGATGCGCCTGGGCGACGCTGGCTCATGCCAGTTGGGTTGGACGACCTTTGTGAACCCCGATGGTGACGATAGCTCCACACGTCGCCGCGTACGTATTCAAATGACGAGTTAAATCATGCATGCCGATCCATTCGATGCCATCACGCTGGTGGTTTTGAACAGCGAGCAACTTGAGGGGCGTTCATCCAGTAGCCATGTATTTCATGGCCAGGGTGGCTCGTTGGGAAGCAGCGACTACGACGACTGGCTGTTGCAAGACCACGGCGGCCGGATACGTCCCCAGCACGCTGAAGTGACCAAAATCGACGGCAAGTTCTGTCTGGTCGATCGCAGCGGGCACACTTACATCAACAGGGCGACCTTGCCCGTGGGTCGAGACAGAAAAGTCGCATTACGTGATGGCGACGAGCTCATCGTCGGTGAGTATCGGCTCAAGGTTCATTTAGGCGACAGGCATGCCTGGCAGCCGGGCATCACCTCGGTCACCACGTTGATCGACGAAGAGCATGAAGACATGACGGCGCTTGGCGATGCCGAACTGCTGGTCAGTGAATACTCACTCAATGCCTCTCGGCAAGAAGATCCCATGGAGGCGTTGGGAGGGGCAATGCCCGGCTCTCTTCAGCACGACCCGATGGTGGCACTGGATAAAGGAGCGACGTCTTCTTCTATCGATCCCCTGGATGCCATGCCGGTGGGTCAGCCTTCACAGCGAGGCGAGTGGCAGCGCCAAGAGCGTTACGTCGAGGCCGTCAGGCTTCCCGATATCAAACCCTTAAACGGCACGACAAGGCAGAGGAGCAGTGACATGGATGAGCGGCAACTTAACGACCTGGAGCGCTCGGTGGGTGAGCAGTTAGAGGACCGCTGGCAAAAGCCGACATCGAAGGCGCTGGGTCATGTAGGTGCCGATCCTCTCTTGCGCGGTATGGGGCTGGACCTGCCTTTTCGTGACAGTGAAGAGCAGCAAGCCTTCCTGGAGGAAGCCGGGCAAACCCTGCGTGCAGCCGTCGATGGCTTGCGCCAGCTGCAAGAGCAGCAAAACGATAGCAAGTACCCGCTGCGCGATCGTCGCTTGCAGCCCATCGAAGACAATCCGCTGCGCCTGGGGCTGACGTTCGAAGAGACGGCCCAGACCATGTTCTCTGCCCAGCGCAGCCCGGTACATCTCTCGGCCCCCGAGGCAGTCGCGGAGAGCCTGCGCCATCAGGGGCAGCATCAGGCTGCGGTCGAGGAGGCCATTGGCCAAGCGCTGGGCGCCATCCTGGAAGCCTTCTCTCCCGATGCGCTGCTGAAGCGTTTCCATGCCTATCGCGGCGCGGGTAACCGAATTGAAGACGAAAGCGGCTGGGCGTGGGAAATGTATCAGCACTACTACCGTGAGCTGAACTCGGGTCGCCAGCAGGGATTCCACAAACTGTTCTGGGAAGTGTTCGAGCAGGGCTATGACCAGTCTGTTCGTCGCCAGCAGCGGGAGGAGGCATGAGCGCGCCACGTTTTGCCCGTGGAGTTGGGCTGTTCTGCTTGCTGCTTGTGCTGACGGGGTGTGCCTCTACACGTGAGGCGACCAGCAAGGCATGGCAGGTCATTCGCGACCCCTCCATTCCTGTGGGCTATCCAGAAGAGCAGCCAACGCGCATCGATCTGAGCATGGTGGCGGAGCCCAACGTCAATCCCAATATCGATGGCGAAGGAACGCCGCTGCGTTTCCAGATCCTCCAGTTGAAAGACGACTCCATGCTGATGGCTGCTGATCTTGGCCAGCTCCAGCGCGACTTGGAAGAGGCTTTGGGAACGAACTACCTGACCCACGACGATTTCACGCTACTGCCTGGGCAGTGGAAGTTCTACGAGCCCTTCGAGGTCGATGCCGAGACCCGTTACATCGGCATCATCGCCTTTTACGCCACGCCCGATGAGGCCGAGTGGAAGAAAGTCGTCAGAGTCACCAGCCAGGGCCAGCACTACCACCTGCTGGTGCACCTCCGTGACAGTGAAGTCGAGCTAAGGAAGGAGGAATAATGGCGACTCGAAATCGTGTGGTATGGAGCGAAGGACTGTTCATCAAGCCGCAGCATTTTCAGCAGCAGCAACGCAGTCTGGAAGGTCTCCTGGATACACGCCTCAAAGGCGTCAGCCATTACCTTTATGGATTTCTCTCTCTGGAGCTGAACAACGAGTTCCTGAGCTTTGGGCGTGTGGCCATCAGCAAGGCAAGCGGCGTGATGCCTGATGGGGTGGCCTTCCATCTGCCTGCCGATGATGTCGAACCGACCCCGCTGGAAATCAGTGATGCGTCCATTACCAATCAGGTGGTCTACCTGGGACTACCCTTGGCCACGGATGGCGTGGGCGAAGTCCGCTGGCCGGAAGATGACTTGCCGGCTCGTTATCGGCTGACCAGCAGAAGCGTGCGTGACCTGCACTCTCAGGATGGATCGACCGCCGAGCTGGACCTTGCGCGTGTTTCACCACGGCTACTGCTCGAACGAGACGACCGCAGTGGCTATGCATGTCTGGCCGTGGCACGCATCGTCGAACGCCGCCCGGACGGCAGCCTGGTGCTGGACGAGCAGTTCCTGCCTACCTTGATGAACGTTCAGGCGGCGCCAGGGCTACAGCGTTTCGTTGGCGAGATGGCGGGGCTGATGCGCGAGCGTGCCCGCAACATTGCTCAGCGCCTCTCCACCCCCCATCAGGCCGGTGTAGCCGACGTGTCGGATTTCATGCTGCTGCAACTGCTCAATCGCGCTCAGCCGCGCTTTCAGCACCTGGCTCGCCTGGGGCAACTGCACCCCGAGCGGCTCTACGACACGATGCATGAAATCGCCTGCGAGCTGGTGACCTTTACCGACGAGTCGAGGCTGCCCCCCGAATGTCCAGCCTATGACCACGACCACCCTGAGCGTGCGTTTCGTCCGCTGATGAAAATGCTGCGCCAGGCGCTCTCTACCGTACTGGAGCCCCGTGCCGTGGCCATTCAGCTGCAGGCGCGTCGTTTTGGCCTGCTGGTGGCACCGCTGTCGGACCTGAGTTTGATCGAGTCTGCGGAGTTCATTCTTGCGGTGCGCGCCGATATGCCCAACGAGCGGTTGCGCAAGCTGTTCTTGCAGCAGACCAAAGTGGCCAGCGTGGAGCGCATTCGGGATCTGATCAGCTTGCAACTTCCCGGCGTACCGCTGGAGCCGCTGCCCGTGGCCCCCCGCGAGCTGCCTTACCACGCAGGCTACACCTACTTCCAACTGGACCGGCAGAGCGAAGCGTGGGGAATGCTGAACGGGGCAAGCGGCTTTGCCTTCCACGTGGCGGGTGAATTCCCGGGTCTGGAAATGCAGTTCTGGGCGATCAGGAGTTAAACCATGCAACCATTAGTCAGTAACGATCATTACACGGCTCGGCAGCGTGATGCACACCCCAAGGGGCGCCACGAAGACCTCATCAACGAGCGTGGCCTGGAACACCTGATTCATAGTCACGCCGAACAGCTGGATGCCGACGAAGATTACTGGTTCCGGCTGCGTGGTCACAACCTGAACCCGCTGGTGGATGCTGCCAGCAGCCTGCTGGGCATGGTGGTCAGAGTTCGTCAGTTGGACAGCGTGGGTGATGTGGAGCGCCTCTATCGTCAGGTGGTGGATGAAATCGCCGCCATCGAGATCGAGCTGACCGAACAAGGCTATGACCGCGCGACGCTGCTGGCCTACCGCTATGTGCTGTGCTCCTTCATTGACGAAGCCGTCATGGGCATGCCCTGGGGGCGGCAGAGCAAGTGGGCAGAACACTCGCTGCTGACTCGCTTCCACAACGAAACCTGGGGCGGAGAAAAAGTCTTCTCCATCCTGGCGCGTTTGCAGCAGGAGCCCCAGCGGTATCGAGACATGCTGGAGTTTATCTATCTGTGTCTCTGCCTGGGGTTCGAGGGTCGCTACCGCGTGATGTCTCACGGTCGCGAAGAGTACGAGCAAATCGTACGTGCCCTGGGCGACCAGTTGGCTGGTCTGCAGCCACCCGCCGAAGACAGCCTGACCCAGCCGCTCAAAAACGTGGTGCAGGGCCGTCAGCGCAGTATGTCCCGGTTCCCGGTCTGGGGCATTTTTGCGCTGTTTGGCATCTCCATGGTGGCGGTCTTCCTGGCGTTCTCATGGTCGCTGGATCAGCAGGCTGAACAGATTACCTCTCTTCTCAATCAACTTTATCGCTAGGAGTTACCATGCTCAGGGTAGAGCTACCCGCGCTGATCGGCCGTCTCAATAGTGTTGCTCGTCAAGGTCTGGAGCAGGCGGCGGTACTGTGCGCACAGCAGCAAGCACCTGAAGTGACCGTTGGGCATGTGCTGCAAGCGATGCTGGATCAACCGTTGTGCGACGTGCGCTGCATCTGTGAAAGCGTCGATCTCGACACGGCCGCCTTGCGTGCCCAGCTAGCGGAAGATACTCGTCCGCCACGGGACCTCGACGTGACGACGCCTAGCTTCTCGCCACTTCTGGTGGAGCTGTTGCAGGACGCGTGGCTACTGGCCTCTACCGAGTACCAGCACCAGAGCCTGCGCAGCGGAGCCATCTTTACCGCGCTGCTGCATAACCCCGAGCGCTACCTGGGGGCCGGCTCGGTTCGCCTGCTGGCCGACATCAATCGCGAGAACCTGCGTCGCCACCTCGACCGCATCACGGCGGATTCCGCCGAAGCGCCACAGGAAACGACGGCAGGCGCTGCGCGGCCCGCTTCGTCCAAACAAGGCGATGACAGCGCGCTGGCACGCTTTGCCACGTCGCTTACCGAGCAGGCGCGTCAAGGGCAGTTGGACCCGGTGCTGGGGCGTGACCCGGAAATCGACCAGATGCTCGATATCCTGGGCCGCAGACGCAAGAACAACCCCATCGTGATTGGTGATGCCGGGGTGGGCAAAAGCGCCGTGGTAGAAGGCCTGGCTGCTCGTATCGTCGCCGGTCAGGTGCCCAGCGCCTTGGCGGATGTGGAGCTGTTGACGCTGGACCTGGGGGCCTTGCAGGCCGGGGCCGCAGTCAAGGGTGAGTTTGAAAAGCGCCTCAAGGCGGTCATCGATGAAGTGAAGAATGCGGCCAAGCCCACGCTGCTGTTCATCGATGAAGCCCACACGCTGATCGGGGCCGGTAATCAGGAAGGGGGGGGTGATGCCGCCAACTTGCTCAAGCCCGCCCTGGCGCGTGGCGAGCTTCGCACCATCGCCGCCACCACCTGGCGAGAGTACAAGAAGTATTTCGAGAAGGATCCCGCGCTGTCGCGTCGTTTCCAGCCGGTGGCCTTGTCCGAACCGAGTGTCGACCAAGCGCTGGTCATCCTGCGCGGCCTGCGAGATGTCTACGAGCGTGCCCATGGTGTACTGATTGGCGACAGCGGCCTGCGTGCCGCCGCCGCTCTCTCGGCACGCTATCTGGCCGGACGCCAACTGCCGGATAAAGCCATTGACGTGCTGGACACAGCCTGCACGCGCTTGGCGCAGGCTCTGGATACGCCACCGCGCAAGCTGAGCCACCTGCAAAGCGAACACACGGCCGCACTGCGTGAACGTGACCAGTTGGCCCGTGAAATGCTGCTGGGTCGCCAGCCTGATGCGGCACTCAGTCAGGCGCTGGATGAACGGTTGGCTGGTCTGGAGTCGGAGCTGGCCACGCTGGAATCGGCCTGGAAAGAGCAGCGTGAGTGTGTCGATGCAATCGTTGCCCTGCATCGTCAGCTGTTGGAAAGCGAAGCGCAAGAAGATGTACCCGGCGCGCTGCAAGAAGAGCTGGCCGAGCGTGAACAGCAGTTGGCTCATCTGCAAAGCAGCTTTGCGCTAGTGAATCCCAGCGTGGAGGAGGCGCAGATTGCCCAGGTGATTGGCGACTGGACGGGCGTGCCCGTCGAACGCATGACCAGCGACGAGCTGACGCGGCTTACCGAGCTGCCCGAACATCTGGGCGGGCTGATCAAAGGGCAAGATGTTGCTATCGAGCGCATTCACCGCCACTTGCTGACCGCCCGAGCCGACCTGCGTCGCCCCGGCAGACCCCTGGGCGCGTTCCTGCTGGTAGGGCCTAGCGGCGTCGGTAAAACCGAAACCGTGGTGCAAATCGCCGAACAGCTGTACGGGGGGCGCCAGTTCCTCACCACGATCAACATGTCCGAATATCAGGAAAAGCATACCGTTTCCAGGCTGATCGGCTCCCCCCCGGGTTACGTGGGGTTTGGTGAAGGCGGTCTGCTCACGGAAGCGATTCGTCAGCGTCCCTATTCGGTGGTGCTTTTGGACGAAGTGGAAAAAGCGCACCCGGATGTGCTGAACCTCTTCTATCAAGCCTTTGACAAAGGCGAGCTGGCGGACGGCGAAGGTCGCTTGATCGACTGCAAGAACGTGCTGTTCTTCCTCACCTCCAACCTGGGCTACGAGGCGATCGTCAACCACGGCCATGACGCCCAGGCGCTGGATGCCGCCCTGTACCCCGTGCTGGCAGGCTTCTTCAAACCAGCCCTGCTGGCAAGGATGGAAACGGTGCCCTACCTGCCGCTGGATGGCGACACCCTGCGCAATATCGTGCACGCCAAGCTGGCAACCCTGGAGAAGCGCATCCGCGAGCGGCATCGTCAGGCCGACGTGCAGCTGGAAGATGCGCTGGTCGAGGCCATCTGTGGGCGCGCGACGCGCAGCGAAAACGGCGCGCGGATGCTGGAGTCGGTGATTGACGGCGAGCTGTTGCCACCGCTCTCACGTGCCCTGCTCGAACGGATGGCGCGACGTGAAACCGTTGCCCGGGTGGTGCTCGGGGTCGACGCCGAGCATGGCACCTTCACCGCCGAGGTTGCCTGACACCATGACGCTGCCTGCCGCTTCTACCACCTCCGTGCAACTGCCCGCCGAACTGGCGGGCATGCCGCTGGCACTGAGCCTGGTCGAAAGTGCTTCCACCGCAGCGCTAAGGCGCCAGGCCGCCTCGCTGCTGCAGCGGCACCTGGGGCTGGCAGTGGCGGAGTGCCTGTTCGTAGAGGGCAGTGGCCGCTGGTTGGGTCGTGACCATGATGACGTGCAGTTTGATTGCACGGATTTCAGCCACCCCTACGCGCATGTGATTCGCAGTGCAAAGCCCTTGACCCTGAGTGTCGCAGACGCACGTAGCCGCCTGGACCATCCGGGATTCCAGGCCCAGCTTCTGGCGCTGAAGGCATCTCAGCAACTGCATGTTCGGCCGCTGCGAGCTGACGATGGCGCTCGTGAGTGGCTGGGGGTGCTGCTGATGGTAGGGCCTGCGCCGGTGTTGGAGGCTTTGCTCCAGCATCCGGGCATGGCCGCCTTCGAAGCGCTGTTGTGTCGCTTATGGTCGCGGCTTGCCCGGGAGCAGGGCGAGCGCCAGCGCTCTCGAGTGCTGCGTGAATCCTTGGCCAAGCTCAATGATGGTGCCCGTCGCCGAGCCTTGGCCGACCAGTTGGCCAACGACCTGCTGGGCCAGTCACCGGTCATGAACGAGTTGCGACAACAGGTCATTCGGGCGGCCGAGACCAACCTGGCCGTGCTGCTGCAAGGGGAAACCGGCACCGGCAAGGACCGTGTCGCCCGGGCCATACACCAGTTTTCGGGCCGCGCCGATGCCCCGTTCATGGCCATCAACTGTGCGGCGATACCGGAATCGCTGCTGGAGTCCGAGCTGTTTGGCCATACCAAAGGGGCCTTTTCAGGGGCCGACCAGGCGCGTGAGGGGCTGATTAGCCAGGCAGATGGCGGCACGCTGTTTCTGGATGAAATCGGTGACATGCCCCTGGCGCTGCAGGCCAAGCTGCTGCGCGTACTGGAGAGCGGCAGATATCGGCCGCTGGGCTCCAGCGAAGAGCGCTGTGCCGACTTGCGGCTAGTGGCAGCGACCCACCAGCCGCTGCGAGAGCAGATCAAAGAGCAGCATTTTCGCGCCGATCTCTACTACCGGCTGGGGCAGTTCCCCATCACGCTGCCACCGCTATCCGAGCGGCGTGATGACATTGCCCTCCTGGTGCAGTCGTTCATCACCGACTTCTGCTCTCGGGAGGGGCGCGAGGAAATGGGCATTACCCCGGCAGCGCTGCGCCTGTTGGGTCGCCGTGACTACCCGGGCAACGTCCGTGAGCTGAAAAACATCGTAGATTACGCCTGTGCCATGACCCCGGCCCATGTGGACATCGAAGCCCATGCGTTGCCAGGGGAGACGCACGACAAGGCCGAGGCCTCCTTGCGTCCGGAAGCTCCTCCCGGGCTACCGGTGGGAGAGGAGGTGGATGACCTTCGCCAGGCGCTTCGGGAAGTGGAGTCCGCGATCATTCTGCAGCGATTACGTCGTTTTGGCGGCAATCGAGCGCAGGCCGCCGAAAGTTTGGGATTGCCTAAGCGAACGCTGGCACACAAGTGCCAGCAACTGGAATTGGATACTAAATGAACGTCAAGCCGCTAATGCCACACTGGCTCATCCTGAGCGTACTGATTGCAGGCCCGTGGTCGAGCGCTTTCGCGCAGGCAGACGCGAATGCCGTGCTGTTGGAACAGGCCCGTGCCTGCGCGGAACAAACGTCCAGGCTGGAACGCTTGAACTGCTTCGACGCTATTTTCCAAGCGGATGACGAGCCAGTTTCTACAGATGCCTTGCCAGCCCTATGGCATGCCATCGAGCGTCAGGAGTCCGCGCGGGATCAGGACGATGTCGGGCTTCTGGTGCACACCCAAGGCGAAGATGTGTTGATGAGCGTGCCCGCACTGGGAACGACACCGCCACGCCCGATCCTGGTCATGGCCTGTGAAAAACTCATCACGCGGTTCCAGCTGCATCTGCCGACCCCGCTCAACGAGGCCCGGGTAGACCTGCAGCTCACGGGGAATGGCATGGCCGTTCAGCAGCAGTGGCGGGCACGGGATGGCGGGCAGGTGCTGAGCGGAGGACGCGGGTTGCCTGCCATCGATACCCTGCGCCAACTGCTCAATGCCAATGAAGTCACGATGCGCAGTGACGTCGCCATGCTGGATGGCTTGCGTTTCGATGTTTCCGGGTTGCGTGAAGAGATCCAGCCACTACGCAACGCCTGTCGATGGTAAGGGAGTCTTGAGATGCGCATTACCGCAGAGTCTCAGTTAGCGCCGCTACTGGCCCCCTTGTCGCTCAACGACGATGGCGCTCCGGTCGGCCAGCCAGTCGAAGACAGCCAGGACTATCTGACCCTGGATGCCGAAATGATGAAAGTGGGGTCCTTGCAGCACGCCAACGTCGCCTGGGAAACCGCTGAGGAACTGGCGGTACGCATGCTGAGCGAACGCAGCAAAGACCTGAAAGTGCTGGGCCACTTGCTGCACTGCATGCAGCAAGGCAGTAACCCCGTACGCTTTGCGCTGTCGTTGCGGCTGTTGGCCCGCAGCGTGGCACAACCCTGGTGGGAGCACGCCTATCCCTTCGCCGGCAAGCGTGGTGCAAAGCTCAGACCCAGGCTATTCCAGCAGTTCCTGCAGCGCAGTATCAAGCTGGCGGAAGGGCTCGATTTTCAAAATGCCGACGATGAATTCGACGCGTGCCAAACCTCACTGAGCGAGTTGCAGCATCAGGTCGCCGAACATTCACTGCCCACCCAAGGGGTGGATGAGCTGGCGCGACAGCTACAGGCCAAGCAGCCCGTGAAGCAGGCTGCCCCAGCCCAGGCTACGGCCTCGGCACAGGCCACGACGACCCAAGCCGCTCCCGCCTCGGCGGGGTCGAGTGCTTCCCGGACGGAGAGTGGTGGCGGTAGCGCCAAAGCGCCAGAACTGCGCCTGGAAGCAGGCAACGAACGGGCCAACCGCCAGGCGCTGCTGAAAATGGCCGAGTTTCTCGCGGAGCAGTCGGTAGGTGAACCATTGGCCTATCGCCTGAGGCGTTACGCCGTATGGAGCACGATCCAGGCGCTGCCCGCCGCCAAGGACAGCGGCAAGACCGAGCTGGCGCCTGTTTCTGCCGACCGGGTTGCCGAATACCGCGAAGCGCTGGCCAAGGGCGGTGACACGGCCCTGTGGCAGCGTATCGAAAACAGCCTGGCGCTGAGCCCTTACTGGCTGGAAGGCCATCGGTTGAGCGCGAATCTGGCCAAGCAGCTGGGGCACCTGCGCTGTGCCGAGGCCATTCGCGATGAGACGCAGCGGTTCGTGGATCGCCTGCCGGGCATCGACACCCTCACCTTCAACAGCGGTGCCGCTTTTCTGGATGGCGAGACAGCCCGCTGGCTGCAAAGCAGTGGCGGCAGCAGTGACAGTGCAGGCGGCGCCAACGATGCCTGGCAAAGCGGGCTGCAAGAAGCACGTGAGGCGATGGAAAGCGGCGATATGGGCGCGGCACTGAAAGTGCTGGATCAGGGGTTGAGCCGCGCTCGCTCACCGCGTGAAAGCGCGTACTGGCGGCTTGCCAGTGCCGAGCTGATGGAAGAGTCGGGGCTGGAGAGCCTGGCGCAGCACTACTACCGGACGTTGCACCAGACGGTGAGCGAGTTGGCGTTGGAGCAGTGGGAGCCAGCGTTGGTATCACGCCTGAAAACAGCCGTTCAAGAAACACAGTGACAACGGTCATCATCATAAGGGACGAGGGATAAAGACTCATGTGGTCAACGTTAATGTCGAAGCTAAGCCGCTGGGTGCCAGGCCTATCTCGTGCACAAACCGCGCAGAATCGAGCCAATGCCCATGGTAACAAGGCCAAGGGCCTGTTCAGGCTTTCCACCCTGCTGTGGACACTGCTGCTGGTCGTGCTGGTGATTGCCATCTGGTGGCTGGGGCCAAACTGGGAAGTCCGCGGTGTGATGCCCCTGGCCGCGTTGAGCAACCGGTTGTTGGCAACCCTGGCCGTCGTGACGGTGGCGGCCATCGTCTGGGGTGTGCGGCTGGCACGCCGACTGCGCGAACTGGATGACCAGCGGCAGTTGGAGGAAGCACGCCTGCAAGACCCCATCATGGGCCAGGTCGAGCGCCAGGAGGCCTCGCTCAACATGGTGCTGAGCGAAATCGAAGGCAGCCTGGGCGGCGGAGCCAATAGCCGCTACCGTTTGCCCTGGTACCTGGTGATGGGCGTCGAGAATGCCGGCAAGACCAGCCTCATCAACCGCTCCGGGCAAAACTTCGCGCTGACGCACGTCATGAAAGCCTCAGGCCAAAGCAGCAAGCAGGGCCAGCTGGGCTTCGATTGGTGGATTGGCGATAAAGCAGTCCTCATCGATCCAGACGGCGAACTGTTGACCCAGGGCGCCATGGAGCAGGGCGAGCCTCAAGCGCTGCAAAGCCGCTTGTGGGACCACTTCGTGGACTGGCTCGAACGCCACCGTGCCCAGCGCCCGCTGGATGGGGTGGTGCTGGTGCTCGATCTGGCACGGTTGAGCCATGCTCAGGTGGCGGTACGCAAGGCGTATGCAGCCCTGTTGCGTGGCCGGCTGCGTGAGCTGATGGAGCGTCACGGCACACGGCTTCCGGTCTATGTGACGTTCAGCAAGATGGACCTGCTGCATGGCTTCGATGACTTCTTTCGCCACTACTCCCGCTCGGCGCGCAAGGCCCCGTTAGGCTTTACCTTTACCCCGGATTCCATGCACACCCAAGGCGCCTGGGAAGAGGAGTTTGCCGCCCAGTACGACGCCATGCTGACGCGGCTGAATCAGCAGTTGCCCACCATGCTCTCGGAGTGCCGCGACCGTGACGAGCGAGAGTCGGTCTTCCGCTTCGTTCGCCAACTGGCCGGGCTGCGTGATGTACTGCTGGGCTTCCTGACCGAAGCGCTCTCCAGTGACCGTTTCTCAACGGCGGCCATGGTGCGCGGTACGTACTTCACTTCCGTGTACCAGCAGGGGGTGCCTGAAGACCCCTTCGTGGATGCCGCTGCCCGCCGCTATGGCATGGAAGACAGCGTTCAGCCTGCGCACCGAGCCACGCGCAGCGCGCTCTACTTCACCGAAGAGCTGTTCGAAAAAGTGATCTACCCCGAAGCCGGGTTGGCCAGTGACAATGCGCGTGTCACGCAGCAGCGCAAACGCGTGCGCACGCTGAGCCTGGCGGCCTGCTGTTTGATGGGGGTTGGCCTGGTAGGGGGATGGGCACACTTCTATCAGAAGAACAGCGTCTCGCTGGCGGCGGTGGAAGAGCGGGCCGAAACCTTTCTGGCCACGCAGCCGGAGGCGTTCCAGAGTGACGACCCCAGCGGCTATGAGCTATTGGAGCCGCTTGATCGCCTGCGCCATGCCCTGGCGACCTTCGAAGGCTACCAGACGCATACCCCGTACCTGGCCGACATGGGCCTGTATCAAGGCCATATCATTGGCGCCCAGGTAGAGCGGGCCTATTTGGCCATGCTGGAGCATCAGTTCCTGCCTGCCCTGATGATCGGCATCATGGACGACATGAACCGCGCCGAATCCGGCAGCAACGCCAAGCTGGCACTGCTGCGCATACTGCGCATGATGTCCGATGCCAGTGGTCGCCAGCCCGAACGGGTAGAGCGCTTCATGGCGCAGCGCTGGCAGGGCATGTTCCCCCAACAGGGGGACATTCAAGGCCGCTTGATGACGCACCTGGAGTACGCGCTGGCCCATAGCGATCTGGAAGGCCGTATCGCCACTGGCAGCCAGCGGGCCGAATACGCCATGGCGCCACTGCAAGGCAGCATCGCGGCAGCCCAGGAAGAGCTTGCCCGTCAGCCCATCGACGAGCGCGTCTACTCGGCGCTCAAGGCTGCTGGCAGCCGTCAAGGCGAGCCGCTGGATCTGCGCCGCAGCGTAGGCACCCTGTTCGATACGGTGTTCATGGCGCGTAACGACGACCCAGAACACGTGCGCTTGCCCCATCTGGTCACGCGCAATGGCTTCGAAAACTATTTCCTGCAAGAGCTGGAGCGGGCCACCGACCTGGCGCTCATCGATGCGTGGGTATTGGGGCAGCGCGACAACATCAACTTCAGCGATGCCGACCGTCAGCAGCTGCAAGCTTCGCTGCGCGAGCACTATGTCGCGGATTACCACGCCAGTTGGCGCGATGCCCTGCGCAACACCCAACTGGTGCCGCTGCCGGATATTCGTCAGGCCATCGTCGTGTCGGATGCGCTGGTGGGTTCACAGCGCCCGCTGGATCGCCTGCTGGCTGCCGTGGAGCGCAATACCAGCCTCTATCCCGAGCTGCCCAGCGACGACGATCAGGCCCGCGAGGCCCTGCGCCAGTCGCAGCGCTATCAGTTGGCCCTGGCCATCGAGCAGCCCTTTACGCCAATCAACCAGCTAAGTCAGGAGCGCAACGATAACCCGTCGTCGCTGGACGAGATCAAGACCGCCGTCACGGCCCTGCGTGACTACCTGATGGATATCGAAGAATCCAGCGATTCCGGTCGTGCCGCGTTCGTCACGGTACGCGACCGTCTCTCGCTGCGTGGCAACGACCCCATCCACAACCTGCAGCGCATTGCCGACAACACGCCCGAGCCCGTAGGCCGCATGCTGCATGATCTGGCTGACCAGAGCTGGCAGTTGATGATGGTCAGCGCCACGCGGCATCTCGAAAACCAGTGGCTGGATGAAGTCGTGGCGCCTTACCAGGAACGCCTGGCGGGACGTTATCCGCTTTCGCCCGGTGCAAGCCGTGAGGTATCTCTGAGTGATTTCGAGGACTTCTTTGCGCCCGGCGGCACCCTGGATGCGTTCTATCAGGACAGCCTGAAGCCCTTCATCGAAGGCGCGCCCGAGTATCTGGTGGATGCCGAAGGCAACTCCCTGCTGCGCGACAGCCTGTATACCGCCGTGCAACAGGCCGAGCAGATTCGTCGCGCCTACTTCAGCCGAGACGGCGCGCTGGACGTCGAGTTTGCCCTGGAGCCCGTCAGCCTCAGCCCGGACAAGCGGCGCAGCGTGATCAGTGTCGATGGTCAGCTGATCGAGTACGCCCACAGCGCCAGCCAGCGCGTGTCGATGATTTGGCCCAATGCGCTGCGTGGCAGTACCGAAAGCCGCATCACCATGGTGCCTAGCGAGGTCAATCGTTCGCCGCGCAGCATCAGCCAGGATGGTGCCTGGGCGTGGTTCCGTCTGCTGGAGCAGGCCGATATCACCAGCGTCAGCGAACGCGAACTGGAACTGCGCTTCAACGTAGACGGCGGCACCATGCGCTACCGCCTGTTTGCCGATAGTGCACCCAACCCGTTCACTCGCCCGTTGGCGGCCGGCTTCCAGCTGCCTTCGGCACTCTATGCCGAGCGAAGAGACGATGCTGACCAAACTTAAGCAGCTGTTTCGCAGCAGCCAACCTCAAACCACCAAGCGTAAGCAGCGCAAGGGCAAGACCGCATCACGGCCCTTGGCAGATGCACGCCATGCCGATATCGACAGCTTCATCGAAGCGGTCTACCAGGCCGATGCAAAAGGCAACTCACCCTGGGTGCTGCGCGATGAAAGCGTACTGCAAACCCTGCGGCGGGCGCTGGAATTCACCGTGCACAAAGGTGTCTGGCTCCAGCAGCAAGATGGCGAAGTCGCCCACTGGCAAGGGCGCTTGCTCTCTTTACGCCATGGGGAAGTGCCACCACTGGGCATGGTGCTGGCCTGCCGTCCAGACGACGAAGCTGCCTGGCAACTGCGGTTTTTTTACATCAGCCAGGAGTGGAAGGGCAGCGGCCATGGTACGCGCCTGCTGATGGCCATTCGACGCAGCCTGAGCGGCGTCCCGCTGCAAACGCGGCTGCCGCTCTCCTGCCACTCGGCCATCGACAGCCTCGAAGCCGCCGGATTCACGCGGCAATACGTCGATGCCTTCGAGGTGGCGACTTACGAAGCCCCCGCCAAGTGGGATGAGTAACCGATCAACGGCGCGGTGGAGCCGTTTTGGAAAGGAGTACCAACGATGGGTCAAAAATTTGTTCTTGTAGGCGATGTCGGCACCGACCATGACGGCTTTCCGCCCACACCGGTAACGGCGGGTAGCGGTACGGTGATCATGGATGGCAAGCCCGTGGCCCGTGTAGGCGACCCGCTGGAGCCCCATGACAAACCCAAGCATCCGCCTCATCCCCGCGCCATTGCGGAAGGCTCCGGCTCCATCTTCATCGATGGCAAACCCGCTGCGCTGTCGGGCCATGCGGTGGACTGTGGTGGCGTAGTGATTGGCTCTGGTTCAGGAGAAGGAAGCTGACATGACTAGCACCGGACTGCATTTCACGCTAACACTCCCCGGCGTTGACGACGTGGCCGTGATCGACTTCACCCACCGTGAAGCTCTCTCCCAGCCCTTCGAACTGGCCCTCAACCTGGCCAGCCGCGACGGCAGCCTCGATGCCGCCGACCTGCTGGATCGCGAAGCGAGCCTCACCATTTGGCAAGATGGCCAGCCGCTACGCACTCTTCACGGCATCGTCAGTGAGTTTGGCCGGGGTGACCGGGGCCACCGCCGCACCTTCTATACCCTGGTGCTGCGCCCCGCCCTGTGGCGCCTCTCCCTGCGCCAGAACTCGCGTATCTTCCAGCAGGTCGACCCGCTCACCATCATTAATACCCTGTGCGACGAGCGGGGTATTACCGATGTGCGCTTTGCCGTGACCCGCGAGCCGGAAAACCGCGAATACTGCGTGCAGTACCGCGAGACCGATCTGGCCTTCATCGAGCGCCNTCCCCCCAGCGCCATGTGCGCAAGCTGCGCCATACCGCTCGGGTAGCCACCGCCTCGGCCACCCTCAAGGACTACAGCTTCAAGACCCCCGCCTATGCCCAGCTCCACGAGCACCAGGGCCGCGACGTGGAAGCTCACGGCCAGCGGGACGACTACGAACACTACGACTACCCCGGCCGCTACAAGCAGGACGCCTCCGGCAAGCCCTTCAGCCGCATCCGCCTGGAACAGCTGCGCCGCGAAGCGCTCACCGCCCACGCCGACAGCGACCTGCCCGAACTCGCCCCCGGGGTTCGCTTCACCCTCACCGACCACGACACGGACACCTTGAACCGCGACTGGCAAGCCATCGACGTGGTGCACTACGGTGAGCAACCTCAGGCCCTGGAAGAGGATGGCGTGCTTCTCGGTGGAGAGTCTCAGGGCGATGCCAACGGCATGACCCGCTACTACAACCAGGTCACCCTCATCCCCGGCGACGCCCCCTGGCGCGCCACCGCCAACCCCAAACCGCGGGTAGACGGCCCCCAGGTGGCCTTCGTGGTGGGCCCGGAAGGCGAAGAGATCCACTGCGACGAACACGGCCGGGTCAAAGTGCAGTTCCCCTGGGACCGCTACGCGGAGCCAGACGACACCGCCAGCTGCTGGGTCCGCGTCGCCCAGGGCTGGGCAGGCGGCGGCTACGGCAGCATCGCCATTCCCCGCATTGGCCACGAAGTGATCGTCTCGTTTCTGGAAGGCGACCCGGACCAACCGCTGGTCACCGGGCGCACCTACCACGCGGTGAACACCGCCCCGTACCCGCTGCCGGAGCACAAGACCCGCACGGTACTGCGCACCCAGAGCCACAAGGCCGAGGGCTTCAACGAACTGCGCTTCGAAGACGAAGCGGGCGAAGAGCAGATATGGCTCCACGCCCAGAAAGACCTGGAGCTGCTCACCCTTAACGACCGCACCGAAGAGATCCGCCACGACAGCCACCTCAAGGTGCACAACGACCGCATCAGCGAGATCGACAACGACGACCACCACACGGTGCATCACAACCGCCACACCCAGGTAGACGGCGACGACCACCTGATCATCGACGGCACCCGCCATGAAAAAATCGGCCAGGCGCAGTTGTTAGAAGCAGGGCAGGAGATTCATCACAAGGCCGGCATGAAAGTCATCATCGAAGCCGGTGCGGAAATCACCCTGCAAGCCGGGGGCAGTTTCCTCAAGATCGACCCCAGCGGCGTCACTATGGTCGGCCCCCAGGTCAAGATCAACTCCGGCGGCAGCCCCGGCTCGGGCAGTGGGCAGGCGGCACAGGGGCCGCAGTTGCCGGTGGAGGCAGTGGCAGAGAGCCATCAATCGATCGCGCCTATTAACCGCTCGGCTCAGCTTAAAACGCTGCTCAAGGCACCGGCCCGCTGCGAGATTTGTGAAGATTTGAGCCAGGGAAATAGCTAGATGGAACGCCCCCAGAGAGTGACGCATGCATTGGTAGACGGCGTACGCTTCCCCAATGCGCTTCAGCGCTTATATCGCCGTGATGACCTTCAGGATATCGAACCACTCTACCTGATGACCCGCTGGTCATCGCTGGCCGAGCAGGGGCCTATTCTGGTGCATCTCCAGGGGGATGGCTTGTTAGGTGACGTGTGCGACAACGACGATGCCGAGCTATATCGAGCGCTATCTTTTTTGAGTAGTCACGCCAGCATGAGGGAGTTGAGCCACCACCTGGCACAGTTCGTGACGTTCAGTGTGGAAGGGCACGAGCAGTTGCTTCGCTTTGCAGACCCCCTGGTCACCCGTCACTGGCTGAGCAGTTATGGCGATACCTTGCCAGCTGAGCTGATGGGCCCCCTCGACACCTGGTGGGTGGCGGATTGGGCGCCTCTCTGGGCCGATCCTCGTACCGTGAGCTGGCAGACGTTCTGTGCTGGCCAGGCCTCCTCGGAAAATGGGTGGCAGCGCACTTTTCCTCCCATGGGAAGCGCGCAGCTCGCCGCGCTGGATGCCGTCGATCGATGGCAGCTCAAAGAGCGTCTGGCGGATCATTTCAACCAGCACGCGGTGGCATCGTGGCGTCAGTTGCCGTCGGCGGAGCGCGGGCAATGGCTCGATGATCGCCTGGACGATGCCATTGCGTGGGGGGCTCATACAGAACGGCAGTTGGCGATTTGGCTGAGCTTGAGCCTGGAATGGGGTGAGCACTTCATGACCGAGCCGTATGGGCTCTATGCCCGCTGGTGGGCGCAACTGCCCGAGCCGAAGCCGCGCTCAAGGCAAGAGCAACTGTATGCATTGGATGCCTGGAGCCGAAGTCCGGAAGCCACGCCACATGGCCGTGCCCCGGCATCACTCTTAAACGACGAGGACACTCATGGATAACACGGATGCTCAGGCACGCAATGCCGCCTTCGATGAAACGCCGATTGGCGGCGGTGTGTGTCCTTTACTGCTGGATGTCACCCTGTTTCCCGTGCGCTATGCCATCGATGAAGCGCCTGAACAGGCGGGTGCACCCCACCCTCACTCCTTGTCTGAACAGTGGCAAGGCCCGGGTTACCCGGCTATCGACACCCGTGGTTACACACTGAGGCAGCTGCGCGACGGGTGGCTGTACGTATGGGTCGAGGAAGATGGCGAGCAGCGGATCGACGAGTATGTCGTGGAAGGGGCCACGTTCAATGGTGAGCCGCACCTGACCTATTCGACGTGCAACGCCATCGCTCTGGCCTACTCCCCGGTGCAGTGGACCGAGCGTATTCGCGAGCACATGCTGGAAAACGCCGAGGCGCGCCAACGAACCATGCGCTCCGTGAACCTGATGTCGGCGATCAGCGACACCGCCGATGGCACCTCTCTCTCGGCCCACGTGGGCCCCTTGACCCAGTTGGCAGAGCACGTGGCGGATATCACGCCCAATGGTGCGGTGGAGGGTTTTACCAGCACCACCGTCTCGACCATTGAGAGAGCCGAGACGGCGGATGCCAGTGATGGTGACGGTGATGAGGAGAGTGTTGTCTATCCGCTCTTGGCCGTAAAACCCGAGATCACCCAAGACAGCGTGCTGGCCGCCGTGGACAACCATGACGAAGCCTTGTTCGTCGCCCTGGATGACGATTTGGGTATCGTCAATGACCTGACGATGGCCTTGGTGGGCCGTGAAATGGAGCTGGAAGCTTTTCTGGAAGAGCACGGCCATCAACTTGAAATCGCTCAAGTCGTCAAAGCGCTGTGTCTGATCGATATTGACGACCTGATTAGTGACGACGTTCGCCAGGATCCTGAGCGTTATCGAGACATCATGCTCAAGACCGGTGAATTGCTCGATGCCATGAAAAATGTCACCAATGGGTCAGATCATACCCTGCTTCGTAGAGAGCAGCGCATCATGCAACTGCGTGAAGAGTTGATCGATCTGGGCATGCCGACGCCACCGGGCCGCCATAGCCCGCTCTATGAAGAGTGGCATGGAAAAGAACTGCCACGTTTGGATGCCAGGTCGGAGGAGGCCATTGCGTTTCTGGCCGAAAAAGCGCCACAGCTCGAACGCTTGCAAGCCCATATCGACAACAGCCTGGCCGATTTTACGGTGTGGCTCGAACGGCTTCCCCTCTCAGCCCAATCGCTTTGTTTCGATACCGTCGATGCCGAGCAAAACCGAGCGATGCACGAATGGGGATGTATGGCCGTCGAAGTGCTAGGTGCCACGCAGGGTGGCCGTGCATGGCTGGATGATACGTTTCACAACCGTGATTCATTGATCAGCGTGGCGATGAGCAACTTCGACCCGGCCCTTGCCGAAGCTCTCGACACCATTGCGCGTCACTTCATTGCGCAAGGCACCGAGGATGGTCAGCCCGCCGATAGTGGTGTCACGGCGACAGGGGTGGTCAGCCAAGCCAATGCCGCGCTGGGCGTGCTCTCGCTGGAAGAAGTACAACGCCACCCGGCCTATCAAGCGCTTGCCCCGCATGTTCAGGAGGCGTTCGATACCCTTCGCAGCGAGGTCAGCAGCGCCTCCAAAAAGCTTTGGGAATCGGTTAGTTACCAGTTTCTGCCCTCATTGAGCGCCAAGGGGCAAGTGTCCATGGAGAAAGCCGCCAGAGCCTTGGTGCACTCCATGATGGTAGTCATGGTCCACCCGGACGTAGCCGCTACTGACATTACGATCGATCTCGATTACGAAGCCAGGCATCGCGAATGGCGGGAGCAGGCATGGCGACTCACTGGCGAAATTCGCACGGAAGAGTTACGCAGCCGCCGCGAAGGCCAAAGTGCCCAACAGCGCACCGCCAGTAGTCAACGACTGGAGGCATTAGAGCAACAGCGCTACGAACACGCTTTCAACGAACCCAAGCGTATTACGGCTAACGAGGGAGCCGGTGGAGGTATCGATCAAAGCGCAGCAGGCAACCAGGCCCGAGCCAGCAACCTCTCCAGTGCGGGCTATTACGAACTGCGTGAACAACACCGTGTGAAATTGACCAGTGGTGCCAGTGCCGCACGCCGCCACATGGCAAACCGCGTAGAGCAGTTAGGCGGTGGTCTGGCGCTATTGATCGCAGGGTTGAACCTCTACAACTTCATTGATGCCGCTCGCACCGCCCAAAAAGAAGGCGTAGATGATGAAGGCATGCGCCAACTGGCCGCGACCACGGGGGCCGCGACGGCGGCTGTCATGAGTTTGTGGGTCATGCCGTTTTGGAACAAGTATGCGAAGCAGACATTTCAACTATCTGGAAAGATGACGGCTGTAGCGGGCGCAGGAGTTACAGAATGGTCAAGCCAAGGGAAACACCAAACAGCAAAACTCGCTACTAAGTTAGCGACGCGTATGGCAGGGCTATCAGCCATAGGTGCAATTTCTGCTGGTTTGGAGGCGTATCAAAGCTACCGTGATTTAGGTAAAGCGACAAGTGGTCAAGAGCAGTTGGCGCTGACCATAAAAACTTTTTCTGGGGTTGCTATGACAGGTATAGCGGTCGCTCAATTCGGTGGAGCTGTGTTGGGTCGCTGGTTTGCCTTTTCTTGGATATTAGGGCCTAAAGTTGCAATCGCCCTGTTTGTCGCTGGTGTCATTCATCTAATCTCATCTCACTTTGCCGCACGCTATAACCGCGAAGGGGTACGTGGGTGGTTATATAGCAGCACTTGGGGCCAAGGCGACCTGGCATGGGAGGACAGCGAAGAAGGTAATAAAAACGAGTGGCGAGCCCTGATGGAAATTCTGCTTCAGCCCACTGTGAAGCTCACCAGCGTCACTGATCTGGAGTTTGACACATCCAACATGAGCTATTTCGGGACGGGCAAAATGAGCCGTACGTATCAGGGCTACTGGGTGCAAATCGCCTTTCCCGCTATGCTGGCGGGTGAAACCGTCAAGCTATCCGAAAATGCCCGAGGCGGGTTCTGGGCACCTGCCAGCAGCTATGAACAAAGCCCCACCCTACAAGGTGAACGGGGTGCCGTGCTACCCGCCGACGCTGGCTATGGCACTGGCGATGTACGCGTATGGCAAGCCTGGATTCCCGCCAGTGAGCAGGCTGAGCGCGAGCCGTTTGTAATGACAGTGAATTATGCAGAGACGCTGCTTGCATCATCAGAAAGCAGCTTGGGCTTTACCTTTTACAAGCCGAATGCCACCCGAGGCAAAAAAGAGATCGAGCCCAATAGCGAAGAAGGCCAAGGCATCAGCCTGCCCGCCCGCTTTGACATCACGGTACCCATGAATTTAGAAGAGTAAGGATATTGATATGTGGTTTGTACAACCCAAACAGGATTATGTCTCTCAGATACCATGGAAGCATGCGGATGAGCCTGCCGTCATGAGTTGGCAAATTCGTGCGCGCAATTATAACACATTTGTGGCAAATATATTATTGTCGGTGCTGATGATTTTTTATATAGGGTTGGCCTATTTCACATCCCTTTTAGCAGAAACTTTATTTTTTTCCCTTTTGCTAGGGCTTGGGATGTATTTTTTACTTGTTTTGATTGCTATGAGCATGACTCATCAGACCTCTATCCTTGTTTACCGGTTTACAGATCAGCATGCAGAGGAATGTTGCTGGAAACCCCAGATGGAGTCTGTAAAACCATTTTTGAAATGGTCGGCTATTATCTCGATGCCAATTGTTCTAGTGCTTATTATTATGGATCCATCGCTGCTCATTACCAGCCTGGGGCCGCTGGCGATGGGCTTCGCGGCTTGGATGATGGGGACATCAAAAGGGTATCAAGCGCTGCATGGTACTCAGCACCATGAATATGACTGGACGAAGGCTGAAGAAATTGTGGCATGGCGTAAGCGTAATTTAATTGGTTTGCGCTTTACTTATCGTAATGATGAAGGTGGGGAATACTCTACGTATAGTACTGTTTACTGCCATCCAGAAGATTTCGATAAAAATGTTGAGTATTTTCGAAGTTCGTTACCCAATGTTTCTTATCAGGAGCGAGAGCTCAAGGTTTTTAGTAACTTTGCTTT
The DNA here is from genome assembly GCF_014651795.1 of Vreelandella hamiltonii. Taxonomy (NCBI): domain Bacteria; kingdom Pseudomonadati; phylum Pseudomonadota; class Gammaproteobacteria; order Oceanospirillales; family Halomonadaceae; genus Vreelandella; species Vreelandella hamiltonii. The sequence goes on from NZ_BMXO01000014.1 coordinate 94,994, forward strand.
GTAATGCAGTTTGGGGCATTGAAACAAATTGGCGTGTCTGTAACCGTTTAGTATATGCCAAGTTCGGTAGATATAAGCGCAAGGGGAAGGTAGGAAGAGGTAAACGGAACAGCTATTATGACACGCACGAAAGGAGAGTTGCGCGCAAATCACCTTTCCCGCTGTGCTGGCGGGTGAAACCGTCAAGCTATCCGAAAATGCTCGAGGCGGGTTCTGGGCACCTGCCAGCAGTTATGAACAAAGCCCCACTCGACAAAGTGAACGGGGGGCCGTGCTACCCGCTGACGCTGGCTATGACACCGGCGATGTACGAGTATGGCAAGCCTGGATTCCCGCCAGTGAACAGGCTGAGCGCGAGCCGTTTGTACTGACAGTGAATTATGCAGAGACGCTGCTTGCATCATCAGAAAGCAGCTTGGGCTTTACCTTTTACAAGCCGAATGCCGCCCGAGGCAAAAAAGAGATCGAGCCCAATAGCGAAGAAGGCCAAGGCATCAGCCTGCCCGCCCGCTTTGACATCACGGTACCCATGAGTTCAGAAGAGTAAGGATGTTAATATGTGGTTTGTACAACCCCAGCAGGACTATATTCCAGAGATGCCGTGGAAGCATACCGATGAACCTGCCATCATGAGCTGGCAAATCAGGGCGCGCAACTATGATACACGTGCAGCTAATATTTTGTTCCTAGTTCTAATGGTCGTTTATTTTTTCGGTGCCTATTTTTTTCTTCTCTATTTGGAGAGTCGTTACTTTTTACTTTTTTGGTAGGAGGGGGGCTTTTTTTGTTAGCTGGTCTGATTGCCATGAGCATGACGCACCAGACCTCTATCCTTGTTTACAGGTTTACAAAGAAAAATGCTGAAGTGTGCTCCTGGAAACCACAAATGGATTCAGTAAAACCATTTTTAAAATGGTCCGCTATTATTTTAATGCCGATTGTTCTGGTGCTGATTCTCATGGACCCCTCGCTACTCATTACTAGCCTAGGGCCGCTGGCAATGGGCTTTGCGGCCTGGATGATGGGATCATCAAAAGGCTACCAGGAAATAGCCCGAGGAAGTCGACATGAAGAGATTGACTGGACAAAAACGGAGCATATCAAGGTCTGGCGAAAACGAAGCATGATTGCGTTGACGTATCAGTGGAAGCCTTTCAAGCGTAATTCTAGCTATCGACCGAGAACACACCTTCTCTACTGCCTTCCCGAAGAACTGGATGACCGCATTCAGTTCTTCAAGGAGCACCTACCTGATGCTAAATATGAAGAAGGAAAAATTGACATACCATAAAACTCGGCTTTTCGCGAGCCGGTGGTGTTACATTTTGAAGCGAAGGGGCTGATATAAAAAGATAGTAAAAAGGCCCCGTTCAAACGCGTGATGACCCTGCTGTCAATCCTGCATCAGTCCTCGGTTAATCTCATGAGAGCATTGCGGAGGGAGAAAATATCACGAGCGTATCAGGGCTGCTGGGTACAAGTCGCCTTTCCCGCTGTGCTGGCGGGTGAAACCGTCAAGCTATCCTAAAATGCCCGAGGCGGGTTTTGGGCACCTGCCAGCAGTTATGAACAAAGCCCTACCCAACAAGGTGAACGGGGGGCCGTGCTACCCGCTGACGCTGGCTATGGCACTGACGATGTACGAGTATGGCAAGCCTCACTTCCCGCCAGTGAGCAGGCTGAGCGCGGGCCGTTTGTACTGACCGTGAATTATGCAGAGACGCTGCTCGCATCATCAGAAAGCAGCTTGGGCTTTACCTTTTACAAGCCGAACGGAATGCTGGTCATTGCCATCAAGCGAATAGCCCCCGTTTTTGCTGAATATTCTTTTTGGGTATATTAACCTTTCAATAAAGAATTTCCAGCGTTTACGCCTCGCCGTTAGGCTTATAACTATTGTCCAACTTAGCCAAGCGCCTTGCTGTTGCAGGCGCTTTTGGCGTTGCTAAACAGGTGAATTATGGCGACTACCTCAATGGTGGCTCCGGTCTCGTACCGCGTGCCCCTTCTGGCCATGGCAGCGATTGTGCTGGGGGCGCTCGTGATTGGCGTCATTTTTGGCGCCAATATCGGGCTGCTGATGATCGTGGGCGGCCTGCTGGGTATGGTGCTCTATCACGCAGCGTTTGGCTTTACGGCGGCCTGGCGTGTGTTCATTACCGAGCGTCGTGGGCGTGGCTTGCGGGCGCAAATGATCATGCTGGCGATTGCCGTAGTGCTGTTTTTTCCGGCGCTGGGGGCGGGGTCGCTGTTTGGTACGCCGGTGAGTGGCTTCGTCTCGCCGATCGGCATTTCGGTGTTGTTCGGTGCGTTCATCTTCGGTATCGGCATGCAGTTGGGCGGCGGCTGTGCCTCGGGCACGCTGTTTACCGCTGGCGGTGGTAATGCCCGTATGCTGATTACCCTGGTGTTCTTTATCGTGGGCTCGGTCATCGGGTCTGCGCATTTCACCTGGTGGCAAAGTTTGCCCGCCTTCCAGCCGGTGTCGTTGGTCAACGTGGCTGGCGTTGGGGGCGGTATCGGCATCAGCCTGGTGCTGTTTGCTGCCATCGCCGCCTTTACGGTGATCATGGAGAAGCGCCGTCATGGCCAGCTGGAACAGGTGCCCACGGTCGATAAGCCCGGTGTGGAGCGCTGGCTCACGGGCCCTTGGCCGCTGGTGGCGGGGGCCGTTGCCCTGGCGCTGCTTAACTTTGCCACTTTGGCATTGGCGGGTCGCCCCTGGGGCATTACCTCGGCCTTTGCGCTGTGGGGCGCCAAGGCGTATGAGCTGGTGGGCGGCGATGTGAGCCAGTGGGGTTATTGGCAAGCACCGGGTAACGCGGCCGCGCTGGAAGCCAGCGTGTGGAGCGATATCACGACGGTCATGAACGTGGGCATCATGCTGGGGGCACTGGCTGCCGCCCATCTGGCCGGGCGTTTCGCACCGAATTTCCGGATTCCGCTGCGCTCGGTGCTGGCCGCTGTGATCGGTGGCCTGCTGCTGGGGTATGGTGCGCGCTTGGCGTTTGGTTGCAATATCGGTGCTTACTTCAGCGGCATTGCGTCGGGTAGCCTGCATGGCTGGGTCTGGATGGCGGCGGCGTTTGCGGGCAACATGATCGGCGTGAAACTGCGGCCGTTTTTCTTTGCTGGCGAAGAGGGGCGTCGCCCCACGGCCAAGAGCTGCTGATCGCTAGCGTTTTGGTTTCTTCGATGAACACCTCGGCCATGGCCGGGGTGTTTTTTATGGCCATTCTCGGCCCTGTTTCTACCTTTGTCGCACGACCATGTTACATTACGCACAAACGTCGCCAACGCCCAGCGTTGCTGCATTGCAACAGCAATTGACATAAAAAGTGAGTGCCTATGTCTACGAAGAGTAAACGCCCCCTGTACATTCCTTACGCCGGTCCTTCGCTGCTTGAAATGCCGCTATTGAACAAAGGCAGCGCGTTTACTCAAGAGGAGCGATTGGCGTTCAACCTGATCGGCCTGCTCCCGCAAAAAGTCGAAACCATCGACGACCAGCTCGAACGTGTCTATCGCCAGTACCAGCAGTGCCATAGTGACCTGGAGCGCCATATTCATCTGCGCGCCATTCAGGACGATAACGAGACGCTCTATTTCCGTCTGGTGTCCGAGCATCTGGAAGAGATGCTGCCGATCATCTACACCCCTACCGTGGGTCAGGCGTGCCAGGAGTTTTCCAATATCTATCGTAACCACCGGGGCTTGTTCATCAGCTACCCGGACCGCGAGCATATGGATGACATCCTGCGCAGTGCCACCAAGGACAACGTGAAAGTCATCGTGGTAACCGATGGCGAGCGTATTCTTGGCCTGGGTGACCAGGGTATCGGCGGCATGGGCATTCCTATCGGTAAGCTGGCGCTGTACACCGCCTGTGGCGGCATCAGTCCTGCCTACACGCTGCCGATCATGATCGACGTGGGCACCAATAACCAGGCGCTGCTGGATGACCCGATGTACATGGGATGGCGTCACGAGCGGGTCAGCCAGGAAGAGTACGATGCCTTTATGGCGGAGTTTATTGCTGCCGTGAAGCGCCGCTGGCCGAATGTGCTGCTGCAGTTCGAGGATTTTGCCCAGGCCAACGCCGTGCCGCTGTTGGAGCGCTACCGTAACGAACTGTGCTGCTTCAACGATGACGTGCAGGGAACGGCCTCTGTGGTGGTGGGTACGCTGATGGCTGCCTGCCAGGCGCGGGGCGAAACCATTGCGCAGCAGCGGGTGGTGTTCGTGGGCGGTGGCTCTGCCGGTTGCGGTATCGCCGAGCAGGTCGTGGTCGCCATGGAGGCGGAAGGCCTGACCGAAGCGGAAGCGCGAGCACGCATCTTCATCGTCGACCGGGATGGTTTGATGACCACGGATCAAACGTGGCAGCGGGATTTCCAGCGCCGTCTGGCCCATGATCCTGCGCTGGTAGCCAACTGGAACGGTCAGGGGCTGGAAGAGACCATTGCCCAGATCAAACCCACCATCCTGATTGGGGTCTGTGGTCAGCGGGGCATCTTTACCGAACAGGTCGTGCGTACCATGCATGCAGGCTGTGAACACCCGGTCATCATGCCGCTCTCCAACCCCACCTCCCAGGCAGAAGCCGTGCCTGAGGACGTGATTCGCTGGACCGACGGCCAGGCGTTGGTAGCCACGGGTAGCCCCTTTGCGCCGGTGGTCTACAACGGGCGGACCTACCCCATTGCCCAGTGCAACAACGCCTATATTTTCCCCGGCATTGGCCTGGGGGTGATTGCCGCCGACGCCCACCGCGTGACCGACGAGATGCTGATGAGCGCCTCGCGTGCCCTGGCCCGTGAAGCGCCGCTGGTCAAGGAAGGGCAGGGTGCGCTGCTGCCACCGCTGTCGCGCATTCGTGAAATCAGTAAGTCGATTGCTTTCGAAGTGGCTGCTCAGGCGCAGCAAAACGGCGTGGCGCTGAAAACCAGCGGCTCGGAACTGCGTGAGCGCATCGAAAAGTCCTGCTGGTCGCCGGAGTATCGCTTCTACCGCCGCCGCGCTTTCTAAGGCGCGTTGCAAAAAAAAGCCCCCACCAAGGTGGGGGCGATGCAAGCATTGGAAGTTTTTACCGTTAGGCTGCGCCGATCATTTTGCGCAGCACGTAGTGAAGGATACCACCGTGGCGGTAGTAAGCCAGCTCATTGGCGGTATCAATTCTGCATTTGGCATCAATGGTACGCTCCTGGTCGCCCTGTTTGATGACCACTTTGACCGTGCCGCCTGGGCTCAAGTCGTTTAATCCTGCAATCGAAATCTCTTCGTCACCGGTGAGCCCAAGGCTCGTGCGGCTCTCGCCTTCGGGGAACTGCAGCGGTACGACGCCCATGCCAATCAGGTTGGAACGGTGGATCCGCTCGTAGGATTCGGCAATCACCGCCCGTACGCCCAGCAGTCGGGTTCCCTTGGCTGCCCAGTCCCTGGAAGAACCGGTGCCGTACTCCTTGCCTGCCACCACCACCAGCGGCGTGCCTTCTTCCTTGTACTTCATGGCGGCGTCATAGATCGACATCTGCTCACCACTGGGCACATGGCGCGTTTCACCCCCGACCACGCCGTCCAGCATTTCGTTCTTGATCCGCACGTTGGCAAAAGTGCCGCGCATCATGACTTCATGGTTGCCTCGGCGTGAGCCGTAGGAGTTGAAGTCCACGGGTTTGACGCCGTGCTCCTGCAGGTAGCGGCCAGCAGGGCTGTCGGGCTTGATGGAGCCTGCGGGGGAAATATGGTCGGTGGTGACGGAGTCGCCCAGTATCGCCAGTACCCGAGCACTCTGGATATCTTCGATGGCATCGGGCTCGCGCTGCATGCCTTTGAAGAAGGGTGGGTGCTGAATGTAGGTGGAGGAGGGCCACTCGTAGACGTTGCTTTCCGGCACCTTGATCGACTGCCATGTTTCGTCGCCTTCGAAAACGGCACTGTACTCCTTGCGGAACATCTCGGTGTTGACCTTCTGTACGGCATTGGCGATATCCGCCTGCGAGGGCCAGATGTCTTTCAGGTACACCGGGTTGCCATCGCTGTCTTCCCCAAGCGGGTCGGTGGACAGGTTGCATTGAACGTTGCCTGCCAGTGCATAGGCCACCACCAGCGGCGGTGAAGCCAGCCAGTTGGTTTTGACCAGCGGATGCACGCGGCCTTCGAAGTTGCGGTTACCCGATAGCACGGAGGCGACGGCAAGGTCCCCCTGCTGAATGGCTTTTTCGATGGCGTCGGGCAGTGGGCCGGAGTTGCCGATACAGGTGGTGCAGCCGTAGCCCACGAGGTTGAAGCCCAGCGCATCCAGGTCATCGTTCAGTTCGGCAGCGGCCAGGTAGTCGGTGACCACCTTGGAACCAGGCGCCAGGGACGTCTTGACCCAGGGTTTGGTGGTCAGCCCCTTCTGACGCGCGTTACGTGCCAACAGGCCCGCTGCCATCATGACACTGGGGTTGGAGGTATTGGTGCAAGAAGTGATGGCCGCGATGACCACGGCACCGGGGTCCAGGTTGAAATCCTGCTCACCCATCTTGACCGCTTGGCTATCGTTATGCTGAAACGAGCGCTCGAAGCTCCGGTCGATGCCGACGGCGGTCTGGCCGCCTTCCGAGGAAAGCTTGCCCATTTCCGTAGCAGGGTAGGGCTTGCCATCTTCCTCCATGACGCTGGCGAACGCCTTGGGCATGTTCTTGAGAGAGACGCGATCCTGCGGGCGTTTGGGGCCTGCCAGGCTGGCTTCCACGCTGCTCATGTCGAGGCTGAGGGTATCGGTGAAGATGGGCTCGTCACCGGGCTCACGCCAGAGCCCTTGGGCCTTACTGTACGCTTCGACCAGCGCGACCAGCTCGTCTTCACGGCCGGTCAGGCGCAGGTAATTGAGGGTTTCATCGTCCACCGGGAAGAAGCCGCAGGTGGCGCCATACTCGGGGGCCATGTTGGCAATGGTGGCGCGGTCGGCCAGCGGCAGGTCTTTCAGGCCATCTCCGTAGAACTCGACGAACTTGCCGACCACGCCCTTCTTGCGCAGCATCTCGGTGACCGTGAGAACCAGGTCGGTGGCCGTAATGCCTTCCTGCAGCTTGCCGGTCAGCTTGAAGCCGATAACCTCGGGAATCAGCATCGATACCGGCTGGCCCAGCATGGCCGCCTCGGCCTCGATGCCGCCTACCCCCCAGCCCAGTACGCCCAGGCCGTTGATCATGGTGGTGTGGGAGTCGGTGCCTACCAGCGTGTCCGGGTAGGCGAAGGTTTTGCCGTCTTCTTGTTTGGTCCAGACGGTGCGGCCCAGGTACTCCAGGTTAACCTGGTGGCAAATGCCGGTGCCGGGCGGCACGACACTGAAGTTGTCGAATGCTTTCTGGCCCCAGCGCAGGAACTCGTAACGCTCGCCGTTACGCTGCATTTCGATATCCACGTTCTCCTGAAAGGCCGTGGGGGTGCCAAACTTGTCGACCATGACCGAGTGGTCGATGACCAGATCGACCGGAGTGAGCGGGTTGATGCGGGCGGGGTCTTCGCCCAGGGACTCGACCGCTGCGCGCATGGAGGCGAGATCCACGACCCCCGGTACGCCGGTGAAGTCCTGCATCAGAACGCGGGCAGGGCGGTAACCGATTTCGCGGCTGGACCGCCCCTCTTTTTGCCAGTCGACCAGGGCTTGCATGTCGGCCTGTTCGACGCTCTCGTCGTCAGCGAAGCGCAGCTGGTTTTCGAGCAGAATCTTGAGTGTCTTGGGCAGCCGTTCGATGTTGCCCAGCGTTTCGGCTGCTTTGGGCAAGCTGTAGTAGTGATACTCCTGGCTTCCTGCCGTCAGGGTATGAAGCGTGCTGGGTATCTTGCTCATTCCATTCTCCTCTCGATCGCTTATGGGTATCGCAACGGCCACTGTCTGGATAGCGCTAATCAATAGTATGGCCCATATAGTGCACATGGGTGTGGCTGGCTCGCCTTTCAAGCTATCCTGGCCTAATAGCGTAGACCAACCCTTGTAATTGCTTGTACTCGACGCCATTTCAGGCAGACTCTTCTGCGAATGTCGGCCCTGCAACGAATGTCGACGACGAACTCTGCTCAATTGTCACAAAGGTGGTGTCATGGAAACGCGTCATGAACGTTTGATCATTCTAGGCTCTGGCCCGGCGGGGTACACGGCAGCGGTTTATGCCGCTCGGGCAAATCTGAAGCCACTGCTGATTACCGGCATGCAGGCGGGTGGCCAATTGACCACGACGACCGACGTGGACAACTGGCCTGGCGATGCCGAGGGCGTACAAGGGCCTGAGTTGATGGAACGCATGAAGCAGCATGCCGAACGTTTCAACACCGAAGTGCTGTTCGATCATATCCACGAGGTGAGCCTGGGCGAGAAGCCCTTCACCCTGAAGGGCGATAGCGGCGTCTATACCTGCGACGCCCTGATCGTGGCTACCGGCGCCAGCGCTCGCTATCTGGGGTTGCCGTCAGAGCAGCAGTTCATGGGCCAGGGGGTCTCGGCCTGTGCTACCTGCGACGGTTTCTTCTACCGCAATCAGGAAGTGATCGTGGTCGGCGGTGGCAACACGGCGGTCGAAGAAGCGCTCTACCTGTCGAACATTGCCTCCAAGGTCACGCTGGTCCATCGCCGCGACACGCTTCGTGCCGAAAAGATCCTGCAAGACAAGCTGTTCGAGAAGGCAGAGGCAGGCAAGATCGCCTTGGAATGGTTTTACGAGGTGGAAGAAGTGCTGGGCGACAACACCGGCGTCACCGGCGTGCGGGTGAAGTCGACGCAGGACGGCAGCACCAAGGAGATCCACGCGCCTGGGCTGTTCATCGCCATCGGCCACAGCCCCAATACGGGCATCTTCGAAGGCCAGCTGGAAATGAACGGTGGCTACATCAAGGTACAGTCCGGCAGCGAGGGTAACGCCACGGCCACCAGCGTGCCAGGCGTGTTTGCCTGTGGCGACGTCATGGACCATATCTATCGCCAGGCCATCACCTCGGCGGGCAGTGGCTGCATGGCAGCGCTGGATTCAGAGCGTTACCTGGACGGTATTGCCTGAGGCTGACCCGACTAGCAGGCGATAGGCGACGTATCGATACGCAGTCTGCCTAACTGGCTCAGCACCAGCCGCTTGCCCGTTTCGCCCGTCGCGCACACGTCGAAGCTGCCGTTATAGCCGCTGGCATGGCCGAGTGGCGTGTACGTCACTCGATGCCAGCCACGGCTATAGGTGGTGTAGGTGGCCAACTGGCCGGGAAAGGTGCGCAGCACCTGCGCTGGCTCGATGGTATCCGTGGCGCGTCCTTTCACCACCATCAAGGTGTCGTGCCAGCTCGCAGTGCAGGCAGTGTGTTGTGGGTTGGCAGGGCAGACGGTGACCGCCGTGCGCTGGGTAATGGCCGTATTGCGCGCCAAGGCAAACGCAGCCTGCAGCCGCGTCGTTTCACTGTTGAGCATGCTGTGGTGCCCCAAGGCTTGAAAACTTGGGGCCAGCCAGGCAGTCATGGCGGCCATCAGCACCAGGGCCACCATCAGTTCGAGGAGCGTAAAGCCTCGCTGAACCGAGCCAGGCCGTGGGTGTGCAGCGGTATCGCATGTCATCATGAGACCCTCTGTGTACGGTCATGGGACTTATCCTAAAGGGCCTTGTGCTCTTTTTATGTAAGCCAAAACGGACAAAGCTTGTGAGCCATATCTTAATTATTGGTGGCGGTGTCATCGGCATGATGACCGCGCTCCAGCTGGCTGATGCAGGGCAGCAGGTCACGTTGGTGGAGCGCGGGCAGTGTGGCCAGGAGGCTTCCTGGGCGGGTGGGGGTATCGTCTCGCCGCTCTACCCCTGGCGTTACGGTGAGCCGGTGTCGCGGCTCTCGCGCTGGTCGGAAGGGGTGTACCCCACGCTGGCGCTGCGGCTGCTGGAAGAAACGGGCATCGACCCCGAGTATCGCCAGAAAGGCCTGCTCTATCTGAACGTGGAAGATGACGAGCAGGCGCTGGCGTGGGCTCGGCAAATGGGCAAGCCGCTCGAACGGGTCGAGGCAGAGGTCGTGCAGCAGAAAGAGCCCGCCGCGCTGGCCTCTGGCGGAAGCGCTCTGTGGATGCCGACGCTGGGCAGCATTCGTAACCCCCGCCTTGGCCAGGCGCTGCGGGCCCGGCTGGCGGCGATGCCGAGCGTCACGCTGGTCGAGCAGTGCCAGGTCACCGGCTTCCTCCAGCGTCAGGGCAAGGTCTTGGGGGTGGCCACGGCGTCGGGCGAGCTGCATGCCGAGCGAGTAGTGGTATGTGGTGGAGCCTGGGCAGCCCATCTACTGGAAGGCCTGGGTGTCCAGTTGCCCGTTCGGCCCGTGAAAGGGCAGATGATCGCTTATCAGACCCCGCCAGGGCTGGTGCAGCGGGTGGTGCTGAAAGATGGTCGCTATGTGATTCCGCGCAACGATGGTCTGCTGCTGGTGGGCTCGACGCTGGAAGAGGCCGGGTTCGATAAAACCACCGACCAGGACGCCTTGGCGTCGCTGCGCCAGAGTGCTGAAAACATCATTCCTGCGCTGGCCAGGTACCCCGTGGCGTATCACTGGGCGGGGCTGCGTCCGGGCTCCCCGGACGGCATTCCGTTCATCGGGGCGCTGCCGGAATTTCCCAACGTGTTCGTCAATGCAGGGCACTACCGCAATGGGCTGGTACTGGCTCCCGCCTCGACGCATCTGCTGGTCGACCAGCTATTGGATCGTGAGCCGCTGATCGACCCAGCGCCTTACTTGCCGGTGGCGCTACGTCGGGGGTAGCGCATCAAGCGTTACCGTCGTCGCGATCACGCTGTTCCTGCAGGAAACGGTCGCGGTGGGCGCTGCAGCAAAACCACTGCTCATGGTCACGCAGTGCCTCGCTTTCCGGCACGTGAACGTCGCACCAGCGGCAGCGCACCATCTGCCCGCCTTCATGGCGAGGAGCGGGGGGCTGCTGCTGGGAAAGGCGGTGCTGGCGATACATGCCGTAGAGTTTCAGGCCTGCATAAAACAGCACCGCAAAAATAATCAGCCGAATGATCAACAGGTTCATCCTCGATAACTCCCATACCGGGAAAAAGCGGGCAGCACGCCTGTAGCCGTATGGCCTTTGCCAGCAGGCGCACCTTGCGGGACAATGCCCCAAGTGCCATCGTATTCTGAAGATTCTCAAGAGATTTTGACGCCCATGCAAGACTTAACGCTGGTAATGGCCCAACTCGACCCGCTAGTGGGAGATATTCCCGGCAATGCCGCGCGCGCCATCGAGGCCGTGCGTGAGGCGAGGATCGAGCATGGGGCGGACATTGTGGTCTTTCCCGAGCTGTTTCTTTCCGGCTACCCGCCGGAAGATCTGCTGCTGAGGCCTTCCATGGAGGCGCGCCTGCGTGAAGCCCGCGCCAAGATGGCCGAGAAGGTGGCCCGAGACGTGCTGGTCATCATTGGTTATCCCGGCGTGCGTGAAGGCAAGTGCTACAACATGGCGGGCGTGCTGTACAACGGCCAGTGGGAAGCAGAGTACGCCAAGCAGGCGCTGCCCAACTACCAGGTGTTCGATGAGCAGCGCTACTTCACCCCCGGCACCCAGCCACTGGTTTACGAGCACAAGGGTGCCAAGCTGGGGCTGTTGATCTGTGAAGACTTGTGGGAAGGCTCGCCGGTCAAGGCGGCGCAGGCGGCCGGGGCGGAAGTATTGATCAGCCTGAATGCCTCGCCCTACCACCAGGACAAGCCCACCGAGCGGCTGCGCCTGCTGGAGCAGCGGGCTCAGGACGTTCAGCGCCCCATTCTCTACGTCAACACCATTGGCGGCCAGGATGAGCTGGTGTTCGACGGCGGTTCTTGCTGTGTGGATGAGCAGGGCCAGCTCAAGGTGCTGGCCCCTTACTGGCAAGCCGGGCTGATGCCCGTTCAACTGCTGCAAACCAGCGCCGAGCGTTGGGAGCCCCAGGCCGGAGAGATCGAGCCGGAAGTCATGCCGGAAGAGAGCCTTTATTGCGCGCTGGTCACCGGGCTGCGTGACTACGTCAATAAAAGCGGCTTCAAAGGCGTGGTGCTGGGGCTTTCCGGCGGCATCGACTCCGCCTTGTCGCTGGCGATTGCGGTGGATGCGCTAGGGCCGCAGCGCGTTCAGGCGGTCATGATGCCTTACCACTACACCGCCGATATCTCCAAGCAGGATGCCGCCGAGCAGGCCAAACTGCTGGGGGTGCATTATGACGTGATGCCCATCGAGCCCATGGTAGAGGCCTTCATGGCGACCCTGGCGGATAGCTTTGCGGGCACCGAGCGTGACACCACCGAGGAGAACCTGCAGTCGCGCTGCCGAGGCGTGCTGCTGATGGCCATTTCCAACAAGAAGGGCCTGATGGTGCTGACCACCGGCAACAAGAGCGAAATGGCCGTGGGCTATGCCACGCTCTATGGCGACATGGTGGGCGGCTACAACGCCATCAAGGATGTCTACAAGACCTGGGTCTACCGCCTGGCACGTTGGCGTAACACCCAGTCGCCGGCCATTCCGGAGCGGGTCATCGAGCGTCCGCCCAGCGCAGAGCTGGCGCCCGACCAGCAGGATAGCGATTCCCTGCCGGATTACGATGTGCTGGACGCGATTCTGGTGCGCTACATCGAAGGGGACATGAGCGCCGAAGCCATCATTGCGGCGGGTTACGACGAGGACGATGTCTACAAGGTGGTGAAGCTGGTGGACCGCTGCGAGTACAAGCGTCGCCAGGCTCCGGTAGGTGTACGGGTCACGCCGCGTGGTTTCGGGCGTGACCGTCGTTACCCCATCGTCAATGGCTGGCAGCCGGGCGAGTAGCGCCTGCTGCCAGCCGCGACCAGCCCTAGGCCAGTACGGGAGGAGGTGCCAGGCAATGCTTGGCCATCTCCTCCGGTGCCACCGGCTTGCAGAAGTAGTAACCCTGATAGGCATGGCACTGGTGCGCGTTGAGATAGCGCCAGTGCTCGATGGTTTCCACACCTTCTGCAATCACATCAAGCCCCAGTGAACGCCCCATGGCAATGATGGTTTCGACGATGGCCATGTCGTCGGCGTCCTGATGAACATCGCGCACGAACGACTGGTCGATCTTGATCTGGTCCAGCGGCAGGCGCTTCAAGTACTGCAGCGAGGAGTATCCGGTGCCGAAGTCATCCATGGCAAAGCTGATGCCCAGCGCCTTGAGCTGGTGCATGCGCTCGATGGTGTCATCCACTTTGCCGATCACCGTGCTTTCGGTCAGTTCCAGCTTCAACCGATGGGCAGGGGCGCCGCTGAGCTCCAGCGCGGTGGCGACTTCCTCCACGAAACCGGGTTGCTGGAACTGCTTGGCACTGACGTTCACCGCCAGCACCAGATGCCGGGTGTGCTCCGTGGCCTGCCAGGCCGCCAACTGCTCACAGGCTGCGTGCAGTACCCAGCTGCCAATCGGCACGATCAGCCCGGTTTCCTCCGCCAGGGGGATGAACATGCCGGGGGAGACAAACCCTCGTTCCGGGTGCTGCCAGCGAATCAGCGCTTCGGCACCAATCGCCCGCCCTTGGTTATCTACCTGCATCTGATACACCAGCACGAACTCTTCCTGCTCGATGGCCAGGCGCAGGTCGCGCTCCAGCTCCGTGCGGCTTTCCAGCTGGGCTTGTACTTCAGGGTCATAAAAACGCAGGCCGTTCTGTCCGCCGCGCTTGGCCAGGTGTACCGCTGAGTTTGCATACTGGAACAGGCTGTCGATGCTCTCTTCCAGCCCTTTGAACAATACCAGGCCCTGGCTGACGTTGAGGAACTGCTGACGGCCTTCCAGGCAGTAAGGCTGGGTCAGAGTGTGACTCACCTGCTGGGCAAAGAACTCGGCTTTTTCGGCCGCTTTCAGCTGGTCTTCATCCAGGCCGTCCACGATGATGGCAAATTCGTCTCCGCTGAGTCGGCCAATCGTGCAGCCTTGGGGCTGCAGCGTTTCCAGCCGCTTGGCCATCTGCTTGATCAACTCATCCCCGGCGCGGTGGCCAATGCCATCGTTGATGCGCTTGAACTCGTCCACGTCCACATAGATCAGGCTGCCGTAGGTGCCCGTGTGCGCATTGGTTTCGAGCGAGTGCTGAAGGTGTTCACGCATCAAGCGCCAGTTGGGCAGCTCGGTAAGCGAATCGTAGTAGGCCAGTTGATGCACTTGCTGCTCGGCATGACGCCGCTGGTGCTCGGAGTCACGCAAGCTCAATAGCGAAGCGGCGATGCGCTGCAGGGTTCCGCTATGCTGCTGGCTGAGCCGCTCCACTGCCTGCATGTCCGGTAACTGATCCGAGCGCTTGGAAAGGGCGAGAATGGCATCGCCCACGATGACCAAGCGTTGATTGATCCGCCATGCCGCGATCATCGCCGCGCCCAGCAGTAGCGAGAACAGCCCAATGCCGGTCCAGAGAATGGAGTTGCGCTCGTGGGTCAGTGCCTGGTACGACTCGCGATGTCGATCACTGGCTCGCTGGGTCAGGGCTTCGAAAATCTGCTGAGAAAACAGGTTGAACGTCGTGAAGTACTGCTGGGCTTCACGTAGATAATAGCCAGCGTCTCCCTGATTCAAGGTGGCGGCTTCGTTCGCCATGTCCACAAAACGACGGTAATCGAAGAAGGCGCGCTGCAGAGTGTCCGCACTCTCGTGGCTGAGATCGTAGATCAGGGGTGAGGCCGCCAACTGGTCGATGCTCTGACCAATCCGGGAAAGCTCCAGATTGATGATGCCATACTCGGAATAACGCTGCATGGCACTCAGGTTGGTGTCGGTTGCCTGGCTGAGGACTTCGGTGACCCGCTGATGCAGGTCGCTCAACTGGCGGTCAAAGGTGGCCATTTGCACCAGCGTGTCCAAATCATTGGACTGCAGCTGATGGTTTTGCAGCGACTGCTCTTTCAACACCTGGGTGGCAAGCGCCAGCAGCAGCATGGCGGGTAACACCACCATCAGTACCGGTAGCAAGAACACCATAAACAGGCTTTGGGAAGGTTTCATGATAACCTCGAAGGGAAGGCAGTGGCCGTGATGCAGTGCATCACGGCCTGTCTAAATAGTTAACGGCAAAGCGCGCGTTTTATTTAGAAACTTTCCCACTCGGGCTCGGCCGAGGTCGTTTTCGAAGCGGGTAACGCCGGTGCCGTGGCGGCAGGGCGCTTCAGTTCTTGAGCCGGAGAGTGTTGCTGGCGGGAAGGCGTCGCGCCAGTGGCAGGCAGTTTGAACGCCCCCATGGCGTGGAGCAGCTGATGCGCGTTTTGGCGTAAGTTGTTGGCCGCCGTGGCGCTCTCATGAACCAGCGATGCGTTCTGTTGGGTCACCTGATCCATTTCGGTCACGGCTTGCCCGACTTCCTGCACGCCAGCACTCTGTTCAGCGCTGGCATGGCTGATTTCCTGCATGATGCTGGTCACCCGCTCAATGGCGTGGACGATGTCTTCGGTCGACTTGCTGGCCTCTTCTGCACGCTCGTTACCATGGTTGACGCGTTCGAGGTTGCTGCTGATCAAATCATTGATTTCCCGGGCAGCATCGGCGCTGCGCTGGGCGAGTTTGCGCACCTCTTCGGCAACCACGGCAAAGCCTCGGCCATGTTCACCGGCCCGTGCGGCTTCCACCGACGCATTCAAGGCCAGGATGTTGGTCTGGAAAGCAATCGAGTCGATGGTGGAGATGATGCCGGCAATTTCCTGAGAGCTCTTGTTCAGGTCGTTCATGATGGCCACGACATGGTGCACCGCTTCACCGCCCTGGGTCGCCGTCTTCGAGGCGCTGGCAGCCTCATGACTGGCTTGCTCAGAGTTGTCGGCGTTCTGCCTCACGGTGCTGTTGAGCTGCTCCATGGCAGACGCCGTTTCTGCCAGTGCACTGGCCTGCTCTTCGGTGCGGGACGCCAGGTCATTATTGCCTTCCGCGATCTGCTCGCTGTTGGAAGCGACCGCCTCGGCCGATGCGCGCACCTGCGTCACGATATCCTGGAGCTGCTTGGCCATGGCGACCTGGGAAGCCATGATGCTGCGTGTATCATTCTTCTTCACACGGCCTTTGGTCGCCAGCTCACCGCGCCCAATCGCTTCTGCAAATGCCTTGACTTCATAGGGTTCGGCGCCCAGCTCTCTGAGCAGCTGGCGTGACAGGAACACCGCAATCATGCTGCCAATCAACAGGGCAAACAGGGTCAGGCCCAGCATCTGCAATTGAAAACCTGAAGCCGTCGCGCGGGCATCCTCGGTGGTGACATTGTTGATCTGCTCTTGCAGGTCGATGAATTGATTGATGCGGCTCAACCACTCGCGGTAAGACGGCCCCGCTTGTTCGAGCATCAACGCCTGCGCCTGCTCGAACTGGTCAGCGTTCCTGGCATCGATCACTTGCTCCGACAGGGCCATGGTGGCAGTGGCCTGATCATTGATGCTGCTCAGCAGCGCCTGCTCTTGTGACGTGGCGGGGTACTGCTGGTTCAGGTCACGCATCTTGCTGATGGCAGTGTCGTAGAGGCCACGCAAACGGGTCAGCTCGTCTTGCAATGTGCCCAGGTTGCCGTTGCCTGCCGTGATGACCACGTCGCGCAACACGATCGCGCGATCATGCACACTGCCTCGCATGTCCACGGCGAATCGCTGCTTGGCTCCGTTGATATCGTTGATCTCGCTCAGGCTGCGGTCGATCTGGTTGACCTGATAGATACCGGCTGCTGTCAGCAGTACCAGCAATAGCAGGATCGTCGAGAAACCGGCGGTCAGTCGGGTGCTGATTTTCGTGCCGGCTAGGCGTTTATACAGGGATGGCATAAGGAAGCTCCTCAGGCGCCGTGCAGGCGCTTTATTATGTTCGGCGGGGCAATAATAGCGCCGCGTGAATATTTTGTACAATAATTGTATCGATATTGGTTTTTGAAAATCTAATCAAGTGCCTGTTAATTAAGCTTTTGTGACAAAAACAAAAAAACCACGCCAAAGCGTGGTTAGATAAGGTGCATCGATTGTATAGCTTTTAAAAAGGGGTGGCTAGCACCCCGCTTCAACGTTAGTTACGGCCGCCGTTGTATTTGGGCACGAAGCGGCTGCCTTGCAGTTGCTCGTGATCGGGCGCATTTTCACGCAGCACGGCCAGGACTTCGCTGGCGCGATCTTGCATGCCCATGCCTTGGTAACCTTCTACCATGGTGGCCAGAGCATCCCGCGTGGCGTTGGATTCCGGATAGTTTTCAACGACCCAGCGACCGCGCTCAATGGCCGCGAGGAAGGCGCCACGACGCAGGTAGTAGTCGGCGACATGCAGCTCATGGCGAGCCAGCAGCTCACGCAGGTAGACGATGCGTTGCTGGGCATCCGGGGCGTATTGGCTTTGCGGATAGCGTTGAATCAGCTCGCGGAAGTCGTTATAGGCATCCCGTGAGGCGCCCAGGTCGCGCTTGGAAATATCGATCAGGCGCAGGCGTTCCAGGCTGAAGCGCCCTGCTTGCCAAGCGGACAGCCCGCGCAGGTAGTAGGCGTAATCCACTTGCGGGTGGTCAGGGTGCAGGCGAATGAACCGGCTGGCTGCCGCGCGGGCCTCTTCCCAGTTACTGTTCTCGTAGTAGGCGTAGATCAGTTCGAGCTGGGCCTGTTCGGCATGAGGGCCAAACGGGTAGCGGGTGTCCAGGGCTTCCAGGCGCTCGATGGCGATAGGATAGCGATTGCTGTCGAGGGCCGTACGAGCCAGCTCATACAGCTCGCGCTCTTGAACACCGGCAAACTCGTCTTCGTCTTCCGGAGTGGTGTCATTGCTGGCACAGCCTGCTAACAGGGCAAGACTCAGGGCCAGGGCGCCAAAGCGGTTGGCAGCGGAAAAAACGCGCATCATCATCCTCGTTGCAAACAAGCCTCAATCACCGAAAAGCGACGATGGCCATAAGTAGAAATGGTAGAATAGGTCGCAGTCAGCCCACTATAAAACACCTGAGCGCAAAACGCAGGCTTGGCGACACTTTGCTGTAAGGGTTCAGCGGTGTCGTGTCATCCAGAAGTGGGCGTGTTTGTGTCATAAAGAGGTCATTCATGTCTCGAATTGTGGAAGCCACGCAGCGCGTCCCCGCCACCCTGGCGGGCGCACGCTTGGACCAAGCCGCCGCGGAGTTGTTCAGCGATTATTCCCGCGAGCGCTTGAAAGCGTGGATCAATGCGGGGGAACTCACGGTCGATGGGGCCCAGGCCAAGCCCAAGGCCAAGCTGCACGGTCACGAAGTGTTGGCGCTCCACGCCACCATCGAAGAAGACACTCGCTTTGCGCCCCAGGACATCGCTCTGGACATCGTTTATGAAGACGACGACGTCATGGTGGTCAACAAGCCTGCTGGGATGGTGGTACATCCTGCTGCAGGCAATCCCGACGGCACGCTGCTCAATGCGCTGCTGTTCCATCACCCTTCGCTGGCAGAAGTGCCCCGAGCGGGCATCGTCCATCGGCTGGACAAGGACACCACTGGCCTGATGATGGTGGCCAAGACCCTGCCCGCGCAAACGGCGCTGGTGGAGCAGCTTCAGGCGCGGACCGTGTCACGTCAGTACGATGCGGTCGTGCTCGGCAAGCCAGTGTCGGGCAGCACGATCGATGCCCCCATTGGTCGGCACCCGAAGGACCGCAAGCGCCAGGCCGTGACCGCCTCGGGCAAGCCTGCGGTGACGCATTTTCGTGTCGTCGAGCGGTTCCGCGCGCACACCCACGTGCGCTGCCAGTTGGAAACCGGGCGTACTCACCAGATACGCGTGCACATGTCTCATGCGCGTTTTCCGCTGGTGGGCGACCCGCTGTACAGCGGTCGCGCCAAGCTACCGCCGGGGGCAGCCGGGCCATTGAAGGAGATTCTGCGTGAATTTCCCCGTCAGGCGCTGCATGCGCGCCAGTTGAGCTTCGTCCACCCCGTCAGTGGAGAAACGCTGACCTTCAAGGCGGAGCTGCCTGACGATTTGCTGATGCTGCTGGATTATCTGCGTGAAGATAGCGAGACCATGCGATGAGCGATGCCATAGACCTGCGCCCCACGCTGCTGCGCCCTGATTGGGCGGCGCCTGCCAACGTGCAGGCCTTTGTGACCACCCGCGAGACAGGCCCCAGCCAGAACGACTTCGCGGCGTTCAACCCGGCGGCCCACGTGGGCGACAACGCCGACCACGTGGCGCTTTGTCGTCGGCTGCTGCACAAGGAAATCGGCGATAGCCGTCCGCTGCTGTGGCTCAATCAAACCCACGGGGCACGGGTGCAGCAGGAGTATCAGGAAGGCGTGCCAGAAGCCGATGCCTCGGTGGCCAGCAGCAGCGACTATGCCTGTGTGGTACTCACCGCCGACTGCCTGCCGGTGCTGTTCTGCAATCGGCAGGGCACCCAGGTGGCGGCGGCCCACGCCGGATGGCGCGGGCTCGCCGGTGGCGTGCTGGAAGCCACGGTGGCAGCGATGAACTGCGACCCCGAAGACATTCTGGTGTGGCTTGGCCCGGCGATCTCCAATGCCCAGTTCGAGGTGGGCCCGGAAGTGTACGGCACCTTCGTGGCCATCCAGCCCGACACCGCAGAAGCCTTCGATCATAGCCCTTATCGCCTGGGCCATTACATGGCCGACCTGTACCGCCTGGCGCGCTTTCGCCTGGAGGCGTTGGGCATCCATCAGATCAGCGGTGGTCACTTCTGTACGGCCTGCGAGTCGCGCTTTTACTCTTATCGGCGGGATAACGGCAACACCGGCCGCATGGCAAGCGTGATCTGGATCAAGTAAGCCGTCGGTCAACGGCTGGTTAATATCGCACGCCTCTTGAAATGGCCATAACTGCCGCCATTTTACTTGTCAAGCTAATCGTCTTTAGCACGTTCAACGACAGGTTATCGGGATGCGCCGTGGGTCGAAACGCACGGCACCCCCCAGGAGGTACTCCATGCGATTCGATAAATTCACTGCCAAGTTGCAGGCCGCCATTGCCGAGGCTCAATCCCTCGCCGTGGGGCGTGGCCACAATCAACTCGACCCTGCCCATTTGCTGCTGGCGCTGCTCGACACGCGCGATACCGGCATCAAGGCGCTGATCGAAAAAGCCGAAGGCAGCAGTTCCCGGCTGCGCGACGGCTTGCAGCGCCAACTGGAAGACTTGCCCAAGGTCAGCCAGTTCGACGGCGAGGTCCAGCCTTCCCGGGAATTCGTCAAACTGATGAACCTGACCGACCGCGAAGCGCAAAAGCGCGGCGATCAGTTCATTGCCTCCGAGCTGGTGCTGCTGGCGGCGCTGGAAATGAACGGTGCCATCACCAAGCTGCTCAAAGAGGCCGGGCTGACGCGCAAAAGTCTCGAGGCGGCCATCGACAGCCTGCGTGGCGGCTCCCGCGTTGACGACCCCAATGCCGAAGATCAGCGTGAAGCGCTGAACAAATATACCCTCGATCTGACCCAGCGAGCGCTGGAAGGCAAACTCGACCCGGTGATCGGTCGTGACGACGAAATTCGTCGTACTATCCAGGTGTTGCAGCGCCGCACCAAGAACAACCCTGTACTGATCGGTGAGCCGGGCGTGGGCAAGACCGCCATCGTCGAAGGCCTGGCCCAGCGTATCGTCAATGGGGAAGTGCCCGAAGGCCTGAAGGAAAAGCGTGTGCTCTCGCTGGATATGGGGGCGTTGCTGGCGGGCGCGAAATTCCGTGGGGAATTCGAAGAGCGGCTGAAAGCCGTGCTCAAGGAGCTCTCCCAGGAAGAAGGTCGGGTGATCCTTTTCATCGACGAGCTGCATACCATGGTGGGCGCAGGCAAGGCGGAAGGTGCCATGGACGCTGGCAATATGCTCAAACCGGCGTTGGCCCGAGGCGAGCTGCACTGTGTCGGGGCCACCACGCTGGATGAGTACCGTCAGTACATCGAAAAAGACGCGGCCCTGGAGCGGCGCTTCCAGAAAGTGCTGGTGGACGAGCCCTCGGAAGCGGATACCGTGGCCATTCTGCGCGGCCTGAAGGAGCGTTACGAAGTTCACCACGGTGTCGATATCACCGACTCGGCCATCATCGCGGCGGCCAAGCTCTCGACCCGTTATATCACCGACCGCCAGCTGCCGGACAAGGCCATCGACCTGATCGACGAGGCAGCATCGCGCATCCGTATGGAGCTGGACTCCAAGCCGGAGGAGATGGACCGTCTCGACCGCCGCCTGATCCAGCTCAAGATGGAGCGGGAGGCGCTCAAGAAAGAGACCGACGAAGCCACGAAAAAGCGTCTGGAAGCCCTCAATCAGCACATCCATGAGCTGGAGCGCGAGTACGCCGACCTGGATGAGATCTGGAAGGCGGAAAAGGCCAGCATCCAGGGGGCAGCGCAGTTCAAGGCCGAGCTGGAGCAGGCGCGTATCGACCTCGAACAGGCGCGCCGCCAGGGGGATCTTGGGCGTATGTCGGAGCTGCAGTACGGCAAGATTCCCGCGCTGGAGAAAAAGATCAGCGAAGTGGGCGAGGGTGAAGCCGATACCACCAGCCATCAGCTGCTGCGCTCCAACGTGACGGAGGAGGAGATTGCCGAAGTCGTGTCCCGCTGGACCGGCATCCCGGTGTCCAAAATGCTCGAAGGCGAGCGTGACAAGCTGCTGCGCATGGAAGATGCCCTGCACGAGCGGGTCATCGGTCAGCACGAAGCCGTGGAAGCAGTGGCCAACGCGGTGCGGCGTTCCCGGGCGGGCCTCTCCGACCCCAACCGCCCCAACGGCTCGTTCCTGTTTCTGGGCCCCACCGGGGTGGGCAAGACCGAGCTGTGCAAGTCGCTGGCCAATTTCCTGTTCGATACCGAAGAGGCCATGGTGCGCATCGATATGTCCGAGTTCATGGAGAAGCACTCCGTGGCCCGTCTCATTGGCGCACCGCCTGGCTACGTCGGCTATGAAGAGGGCGGTTATCTGACCGAAGCGGTGCGCCGCAAGCCGTACTCGGTGCTGCTGCTGGATGAGGTGGAAAAAGCCCACCCGGATGTGTTCAACATCCTGCTCCAGGTGTTGGAAGATGGGCGCTTGACCGATGGTCAGGGGCGTACCGTTGACTTCCGCAATACGGTCATCGTCATGACCTCCAACCTGGGCTCGGACATCATCCAGCGCATGGGAGGCGATACCAGCAGTGACGACGGCAGCGACTACGAGTTGATGAAGCAGGCAGTCATGGAAGTAGTGGGCAATCACTTCCGCCCTGAGTTGATCAACCGTATCGATGAAGTGGTGGTGTTCCATGCCCTTGGCCAGGAGCAGATTCAAGCGATTGCCGGGATTCAACTGGAGCGCCTGAAGGCTCGCCTGGCAGAGCACGATCTGAGCCTGGAAATCAGTGACGACGCCATGGCGCAGTTGGCGGTGGTTGGCTTCGACCCCGTATTTGGCGCGCGGCCGCTGAAACGTGCCATCCAGAGCCGCATCGAAAACCCGCTGGCGCAGGATCTGCTGGCTGGCAAGTACGCCCCGGGCGATACCATTCGCATCAGCGCGGGTGAAGGCAAGCTGATCTTTGGCTGATCCCGGAAGGGCTTGCTGCGCAATCAAATAGGGCGAATGCCCCGTCAGTGACGCTGGCGGGGCATTTTTTTGCAGCGACTGCGACCTTTGTTGCGTTTGCTCGGATAGGTGGTTGACACGCCAAGGGCGCTAATGGAATCTTGTGTGTTCCTGATTTGCGGGCGCGGAACCAGCGGGCAATCCCTCATCACCGCGCGAAGGGTAGGCTCACGCCTCTACCCGCCGAAGGACTTCCGGGCTCGGGCTAACCGCCTGACCTGGCCAACGCCCCGACACGGCAAACCGCCGTGTAAGGGAGGCACGCGTCAAGCTCGCCACGTCCAGACAGGCCATGGTGACCAGCAACGCGTGCTCCCGATGAGAGTGCAGGCCCTAACCGGGCCATATTGCCAGGGTTTGGCATCAGGTGCCGGCATGGGCCGGCAGCGGCATACCGCCGCACTCGACCCCGCAGGATGTCCTGCGGATCGCACTCGAGACCTCCAGGGGAGAAACACAGTGGAACTGCTTTCCGGCGCAGACATGATCGCCCGCTTCTTGCAAGATGAGGGCGTAGAGTACATTTATGGTTATCCCGGTGGTGCGGCGCTGCATATTTACGATGCGCTGTTCCGCCAGGACAAAGTGAAGCACATCCTCGTGCGTCACGAGCAAGCGGCCACCCACGCGGCTGACGGCTATGCCCGTGCCTCCGGCAAGCCCGGCGTGGTGCTGGTGACGTCCGGCCCCGGTGCGACCAACGCAGTCACGGGTATCGCGACTGCCTACATGGACTCCATTCCCATGGTCGTGCTGTGTGGTCAGGTCATGAGCCACCTGATTGGTGACGACGCCTTCCAGGAAACCGATATCGTCGGCGTGACCCGGCCCATCGTGAAGCACAGCTTCTCGATTCGTCACCCTTCTGACATTCCGGAAGTGCTGAAAAAGGCCTTCTACCTGGCCTCTACCGGCCGCCCCGGCCCCGTGGTCGTCGATATTCCCAAGGACATGACCGCGCCCACCGAGCGCTACGAGTACGTGTACCCGAAGAAGGTCAAACTGCGCTCCTACAATCCGGTGACCCGTGGGCATACCGGGCAAATCAAGAAAGCCGTCGAGATGATGCTGAAGGCCAAGCGCCCCGTGTTCTACACCGGCGGTGGTGTGGTTACCGGCAAGGCCAGCGAAGGCTTGACCGATCTGGTGAAGCAGCTTGGTTTCCCGATCACCACCACGCTGATGGGCATTGGCGCTTACCCGCAAAGCGACCGCCAGTGCCTGGGCTGGCTGGGCATGCACGGCTCGTACGAGTCCAACATGGCCATGCACCACGCGGACCTGATCATTGCCATCGGCGCACGTTTCGACGACCGCGTGACCAACAACACGTCGAAGTTCTGCCCCACGGCCAAGATCATCCATGTGGATGTCGATCCCAGCTCGGTCTCCAAGACCGTGCGTGCCGACGTGCCCATCGTCGGTCCAGCCGCCAGCGTCATCAACGAGATGATCAGCCTGGTGCAGGGGCACGAGATTGCCCACCCCGAAGCGTTGACCGACTGGTGGCAGAAGATCGACGGCTGGCGCGCCGAGCGGGAAGGCAAGCTCTATGAGCCCTCCAAGCCCGGCGAGGCGCTGAAGCCCCAGGAAGTCATCGAGGCACTGTGCCGCGTCACTCGGGGCGAGGCGTACGTCACCACCGACGTGGGCCAGCACCAGATGTTTGCCGCGCAGTACTACAAGTTCGACAAGCCCAACCGCCTGATTACCTCCGGTGGCCTGGGCACCATGGGCTTCGGCTTTCCGGCCGCCATGGGCATCAAGCAGAACTTCCCCGAAGACGACGTGGTATGTGTCACGGGGGAAGGCAGCTTCCAGATGATGATGCAGGAGCTTTCCACCTGTAAGCAGTACGGGGTGGGGGTCAAGATCGTCAACCTGAACAACGCGTCGCTGGGGATGGTGCGCCAGTGGCAGGACTTGAACTACAAGTCCCGCCATGCGCACTCCTACATGGAGTCGTTGCCCGACTTCCATATGCTGATCGAAGCTTACGGGTTTACCGCCATCACGGTCACTACCCTGGACGAGCTGGAGCCAGCGTTGGAGCGTGCCTTTGCCAACAAGCATGAGCTGGTATTCCTGGACGTGAAGGTCGACCCCTTTGAGCACGTTTACCCGATGCAAGTGCCGTTAGGCGCGATGCGTGACATGCTGCTGTCCAAAACGGAGCGTACCTGATGCGTCATATCATCTCGATTCTGATGGAAAACGAACCGGGTGCGCTGTCACGTGTAGTCGGGTTGTTCTCTCAGCGTAACTTCAACATCGAAACGCTGAACGTAGCACCGACGGAAGACCCGTCGCTGTCACGCTTGACGGTCACCACCATCGGTGACGACCGGGTGATCGAGCAGATCACCAAGCACCTCAACAAGCTGATCGACGTGGTGAAGCTGGTCGACCTGACCGAAGGTAACCACATCGAGCGGGAGTTGATGCTGGTGAAGGTCAAGGCGCTGGGCGCTGCCCGTGATGAAGTGAAGCGTACCGTGGATATCTTCCGCGCCCAGGTCGTGGACGTGACACCGAGCCTCTACACCGTTCAGATCACCGGCGATGCCTCCAAGCTGGATGCCTTCCTGCAGGCCATGGCGCCGGTGGGCATTCTGGAAGTGGCGCGTACGGGCGTCTCCGGCATTGCCCGCGGTGACAAGGTGCTGTCGCTCTGATCGCGCGTTAGTACCCACCCAAAACCGCCCTTCGCCGGGCGGTTTTTTTGTTTTTGGGTGGCGCCAGGCGGATGCCTCTAGCGAGGTGCCACCGTGGTCCAGAAAGCATCGATCATGGGATTCTGCAGCCGCCGGTTCAGCACGCACAGGCCGACATCATAGTGGGGCAGCTCGGGCTTGACGTTGAGTACCTGCACACGCTCTGCCAGCGGGCTGTTGTCCAGCACGATACGCGGCACCACACCGACCCCAAACCCTAGCCCCACCATGCTGACGATGGCCTCATGTCCCGCCACCTGGGCATAGATGCGGGGCGCGATGCCCATGGCCTTGAACCAGGTGTTGGCGTACTCCCGCGACAGGCCCGCCTCCGACAGAATCATGGGCACATGCCGCCACTGTTCGGCGGTCGAGCTTTCCGGATGGCTAGGCAACCAGGCATGGGTTTCCGTCGGGGCGATGAACAACAGCGGCGAGCGGGTGAGCGACTTGAACGCCAGGGCGCTGGGAGGAATGCGAGGCCTGGGCGTAATGGCCATGTCATCGGCCCCTTCCAGTACGCGGTTCATGGCGTCTGCCGGGTCACCCGTATGCAGCTTGAGCTCAATGCCGGGGTGGCGTACCCGCACATCGCTCAACAGCTCATACAAAAAGCTGTAGCTGGCGGTGACCGAGCAGTAGATGCTGATTTCCCCGCTGAGCTGTGTCGCGCTGGTGGCCAGCGTGCGCTTCTGGGTTTCCCACTGCTCCAGCGTCTCCTTGGCGTAGCGCAGGAAGGCGACCCCTTGCGGGGTCAGCGTGACATGCCGGTTGTCGCGTTCGAACAGGCGGGTGCCCAGCTCGCTCTCCACCTGCTGAATCGAGCGGCTCAAAGTGGAAGGGCTGATATGGCACAGCTCGCTGGCGCGCCCGAAATGCAGCGTATCTGCCAAGGTGGCCATGTGCTTGAGAAGACGAAAATCCATGGGGTCGATGCCCTGAGTTTGATTTCATTTTATGAAATAGTATGTTGCAAATATAGCGTTTTACGCAATGGTGCTGCTGGCGTAGAGTGACCTCAACGCCGAATCCCAGTGCTGCACTAGACGGCACGGGTGGCCATCAACGCTGACACATACACGATAACGATCTGATTCAACCGATTTCTGGAGTCTCGTCATGCACGTTTACTACGATAAAGATTGCGACCTTTCCCTCATCCAGGCCAAGAAAGTCACCATCGTCGGCTACGGTTCTCAGGGCCATGCCCACGCCAACAACCTGAAAGAGTCGGGTGTCGATGTCACCGTAGCGCTGCGCAAAGGCTCCTCGTCTGCGGCGAAAGCAGAAGCAGCAGGCCTGAAAGTCGCCAGCGTACCGGAAGCGTGCAAGACCGCTGACGTCGTCATGATTCTGGCGCCGGACGAAAACCAGAAAGCCATCTACGAGCAGGAAGTCGAGCCGAATCTGAAAGA
Organism: Vreelandella hamiltonii; assembly: GCF_014651795.1. Classification (NCBI taxonomy): domain Bacteria; kingdom Pseudomonadati; phylum Pseudomonadota; class Gammaproteobacteria; order Oceanospirillales; family Halomonadaceae; genus Vreelandella; species Vreelandella hamiltonii. The sequence continues at coordinate 121,654 of NZ_BMXO01000014.1, forward strand.
AGGCGCGACCCTGGCGTTTGCCCACGGTTTCAACATCCACTACAACCAGATCGAGCCGCGTAAAGACCTCGACGTGATCATGATCGCGCCGAAAGCACCGGGCCACACCGTGCGCTCCGAGTTCGTCAAGGGCGGCGGTATTCCCGACCTGATCGCGATCCACCAGGACGCCTCTGGCAACGCCAAAGAGCTGGCGCTCTCTTACGCTGCAGGCGTTGGCGGTGGCCGCAGCGGTATCATCGAGACGACCTTCAAGGATGAAACCGAAACGGACCTGTTCGGCGAGCAGGCGGTCCTTTGTGGTGGTGCGGTCGAGCTGGTGAAAGCCGGTTTCGAAACCCTCACCGAAGCAGGTTACGCACCGGAAATGGCCTACTTCGAGTGTCTGCACGAACTCAAGCTGATCGTCGACCTGATGTACGAAGGCGGCATTGCCAACATGAACTACTCCATCTCCAACAATGCGGAGTATGGCGAGTACGTGACCGGCCCTGAGGTGATCAACGACGAGTCTCGCGCTGCAATGCGCAATGCACTCAAGCGCATCCAGACCGGCGAGTACGCCAAGATGTTCATCCAGGAAGGCAACACCAACTATCCGTCCATGACCGCACGCCGTCGCCTGAATGCCGAGCACGAAATCGAGCAGGTGGGTGCCAAGCTGCGCGGCATGATGCCGTGGATTGCTGCCAACCAGCTGGTCGACAAGTCCAAAAACTGATCGACCGCCGTCATGAAAACGCCCCGAAGCGCCTCTGCGTGCTTCGGGGCGTTTTGCATTCCGGCTGTCAGGACTGGTCGGCAAGGGTTCACCGTGTAGAATGAGAAGGGTTCACTTGTGAATGTGACTTCACTCTAAATGGATGACACTTATGACTCAGGATGCTCGCGACCCAGAGCAGGAATCGCTCCCTTCGTCCGCTGCAGGCGCGGACAGCGCGGCTACTCCTTCGTCGAAGGAAGAGGACATCGTGCGGAACGAGGATCTTGCCGCTGCTTTTCTTCGTGAAACCGAAGTCGTGGAGGAGGCCGTCGAAAACGGCAAGAAGATTCGCCGCAAGGGCATCTACCTGCTGCCCAACCTGTTTACCACGTCGGCACTGTTTTCTGGTTTCTTTGCCGTGGTGGCTGGTATCAATGGCGAGTTCACGTCGGCAGCGGTGGCCATCTTCATCGCCATGGTGCTGGATGGCCTGGATGGTCGCGTGGCGCGCATGACCAATACGCAAAGCGCTTTCGGGGCCGAGTACGACAGCCTGTCGGACATGATCTCGTTCGGCATGGCGCCTGCCCTGGTCGCCTTTACCTGGATACTGCAAGATATCGGCAAGACCGGCTGGGTGGTGGCCTTTCTCTATGTGGCGTGTGCTGCCCTGCGCCTGGCCCGCTTCAACGTACAGATCGGCAGCGTCGACAAAAAGTGGTTCATCGGCTTGCCCAGCCCTTCGGCTGCTGCGCTGGTCGCCGCCAGCGTGTGGACATTCCACAGCTTCGACGCCGATGCCTTCGGCTTCAAGCTGCTGATGCTGCTGGTGGTGGGCGCGGCGGGTATTCTCATGGTGAGCAATATCCGCTACTACAGCTTCAAGGACCTGGACTTCAAGAAGCCCGTGCCCTTCGTGGTACTGCTGGCGGTGGTGCTTGGATTCGTGATGATCTCGGTACAGCCCTCGGTCATGTTGCTGTTGCTGTTTGGTGCCTACGTCTGCTCGGGGCCGGTGCTGGCCGTCATGCGCAAGGCCAAGCCCAAACACTGAGCTGAAATTATTTTACAAAAGCCCTTGCCAACCCGGCAGCGAATCCGTAAAGTACGCATCCGCTGCCGGGGACGCCAAGCGTTGCCAGCGGTGAAGAAGGTTGAAAAACCTTCGGTTTGTCAAGAAGTTAGCGTCATCTGTTGGCTGGATTGATCGCTCGCTTCACTCGCTGAAAACAGCCCTTGACAAACACCACGGAATGCGTAGAATACGCCTTCCTCGCTGAGG